>JBEKDR010000036.1:0-32035 GCA_050014255.1 Bacteroidales bacterium
GTAATTATCAAAAAATGGGTTGGAACGAAATTTTTCAATGGGCGAGAATCTTTCAGATCCTGACATAATTGTTTGGAAATAAAATGAGAATCAAAACATTTACTCTTTTAATACCTATATGAATAAAAACATAATTAATGAGACATATAATGAGATGCAGCCGTAGAAGCATCTTTTAAATAGTAGCTTACTCCGGAAATCCTGATTAGAGCTTCACCTTTCAGATCGGAATTATAAAATGAAACCCTTGCTTTTCCTGTCGAATCGGTTTTTACTTCAGGATTCCAATATATAGTCGTTCTGTTGTCACATATTTTGTTTTTGTTATTTTCATAATCAGGCAGATAAAACTCTCTCGCCTGGTAAATGCCCTGAAAAGGGAAAACAATTGTTCCCCTGGGATTTCCCCTGTAAGAATTTGAATAGGTTGCAAATGAAACAACGGATGCATATATATGACCCTCGGCGTTTGCCTGGAGTTTCCGACTATATTCCACAGGATCCGCCCATCTTGGGACTGACTCTTCCTCAGTCATTACTGCTGGTAATGGTGGCGGCGGGGGCGGTGTTACAAACTGACTATATTCACTTCCAGCCTTATAAAATTTTACATTCGAAATTTCATTAACTGGAATCATTGATGCCCATTGGTAAGCGTTATAATCATAACAGGGAGGACAGTACTCTGCGGTCAAATGGGTTCCGTTTACTATAAGAAACGGGTTATAGGCATGCCTATATGTACCATACCCAACGGCGGTAAATGCTTTCTCACCAAATTCTTCATAAATCATCTGAAACAGGCTACTGTATTTCTCCCCTGTTGGATCTTTCTTATCCAAATTGATTGTAATATCAGGTTTAGAATTCCAGGGGTGAGATTTTGCTTTGATTATAACTTCAGGTATATTAATAGAATTAGTATCTGATTTATTTAATGACTCGATTTCAGCGAATTTTTCGTTAAGAGTTTTCAGGTAACCTGGCCTATATAAAACATACGGTAGTTCATTGTTTCGATAACTTATTACCGGAACAGGAACAGTATCAAGGATAAAACCAAGATTATCAATCTTGTCTTTTTTATTTCTATTCTGAATGAAAAGAAAATGATAATCATAAAAGAAAGGAATGTCAATTTTAAATCTATTTCTCTCGTCAATGTTAACAATACTATAAAAACCTGTTTTAAGGTCAAAACAATTAAGTTTATAATCGCTGCCTGATCTTCGCTTATTGTAATTAAATACAGTTCCATCTATAAGAAACCCCTTTTCGATTGGGTACAGTTCTTTTAATTTATTGGTGTACCGGATTGAATTCCATAAAAAATTTCGCCAGCCTTGTGTCATCATTACAAGATCTATATTTCTATTACCGGTAGGGGTAGTATCAGCAAGGTTTATTAATTTGTAATTGATTTCCCCTTTCAATTCGGATGCAAGATACAGGGATGATTCAATGCCGGTTGAGTTTATAAGTGAGTCAGATTTCGAAGCATCGACTACTGCCATTGAGAGAGAAGATCCAACCGGATTCCCGTCAACATCAGTAACACTGATCGTCAAATTCACTTTTTCTCTCTGTCTATATTCCGTTTTATCAGTTTCAACATGAATTAACATCTTTTGATCGGGTCGATTATTAAATACCAGTCGCTCAGCAAGCGGGTGAAACAGACTGTCAAAAAGGGTTATCTGAACAATACCTTTGGGATACGTTTCAAAAGGCAGATGGATCCGGAATGTTTTGGTACCGAGTTTTGCTTCAATTGAAGTGTAAACAGCTCCCCTTATTGATACCAGCAGATAATGCTTGCATTTATAATCGTTCTGGTTATTTTTAATATAAATTTCGCTGGAATCAGAATTGAAATTCAGAATATACCCTTTTGGTTCAGTAACAGGCAGATTAAAAACATATTTGTCGCCCGACAAAGTTACCATTGCTTTATAAGTGCGATTTAACTGGGGTGTAAATGTAAACTTGCCGACTCCTGATTTATTTCCGGTGACATGTGTAATTTTGTTTTGATATTCGTCGACTATGTCGGCTTCGAATTCTGTGGGATTACTTTTATTGTCCAAGGCTTTAAAGGCAATTACGGTTTCGATTCCTGCAATCATCTTCCCGCTTTCCGGGAAAAACTGAAGGTTAATCCCTGATTTCAACTTAAGCGATAATCGTTGTTCCGAGATTACCTCTTTGCCGGAAAGTGTAAGTCTTATGTCGAGAGAAGAACAGGAAAGCGATGATGAAACAAAGAAACCCATCGAACCATTGAGATCCTTTTGAAAACTAAAGAGTTTTCTTACACTTAACGTATCATTCAGCCTTACAAATACTTCAAGCGCTTTTTCCTGAGCTTTGTATTCATCTGGTAGAATTGTCTGGAGGTACAAATCGACTGAATCACCATCGGCACTTTTATTTATAACAGGATTTACAATTATCAGGTTGTTGAAATTCGACTGATGAACAGGAATGTTCTTTTCGAAAAGATATTCACTCTGAAAATTTCTCATATATTGAGTATATGCTCTTATACGAAAAATGCCGTTTTTCAGATCTTTATTCAATGTAAAATCACCTCTTGCCCGACCATTTTTAATAATGAGTTTCAAATGTTTTTCAAGTTTATTATCTGCATTGATTAAATCAACATACAAAATTTTACTTAGGTAAGTTGAATCCATGTTCAGGTTGTCAACTACAAAAGCGCTGAACCATATAGTATCTCCGGCCAGGTAATCGGGGCGATCGGTTTCAACATATACCTTTTCGACAGCAACTATGTTGTTATTCATCATGCTAACCAGCGAGTCAACTCCGTTTATTTCAATCGCAGGGGAGAGGCGCTTTTCAGAATAAAACCTGTTATCATTTTCCCAGTTTTGAATTTGCTTTTGTTCTTTAAAATCTGGTTTGACATATGAGTTTTGAACCCAGAAATCGTGCTTATAGGGCTTCAATAATAATTTTTCTATTTCCGAATTAAAAACTGTGGACTTTCCGGATAATGAAACCTTTGCATTAAAGTTAATCTGCTGCTTCGCCTCGGTTAATGTTTCATGCATAACATGCTCTTTTACAGCATTAATAATCAGGGAAGAATCAGGAATTACACAAAACAAAGTGCTTTTAGAAATGACCTGATCAGGTTTATTCTTCTGAATCAACCTGAAATCTTCTTTCTCATAGATGCAATCGATAAGATAACTGTTTCTTTTATCAACGAAAGGAGAAAAAGAAATTTCAGCCGAAGAACTTATGTCATCCTTCCATACTGGCAAAGGCCCTTGAATTCTATTTCTGCTTTTTGATTTATAATGGCTTGTGATATATACAATTGAAGTGTCGGCAACATTAATGTAATATACATTTTTGGTTTCCTCCAAACCAACCTCTATTAAAGCAATCTGGCTACCATTCTGTTCAAAAAATCCTCTCCGCTTGATATAGCCTTCAACGAACATTGGCAAGTTGAAAAAAGGTTCAATTTTAAATTCCAATCTGTTTTCCGAAAGTCCGGGAATATATTCTTTTGTTGACGCATAACGGGCAATATCGGATTGATCTCCCTGAAGAGCATACTTATTTACATCCATGTGCGCATATCTTTCAAACAAGCTGGTTATAGTTGAATCGACCGATGAAGTGATTCGGCAATAAACAAGTTCCCTATTTGAATGATCAGGAGATTCTGAATCGTAATTTACATTAAATTTTTCAAGAGCTTTTGTAAGTACCAATCCATATTGAATACGTCTATTATTACTGGAATTATTCTTATGAATTTCAAGAGGAGTAAGTGAAATCAAAACAGAATCATTTGGATTATTAAAAATGATAGTCTCATCTTTAAAACCGAATTTTCTGATTTTGAGAGTAGCCGGGAACTCATGTGGAAATAAAATAAATTCTCCTTTAAAACTTGATTTTGTAAACGAGGTTTTATCGCTGCAGGAAATGTCTGCAAAACAAATCGGAGAGTTTGTTTTAAGTTTAACCAGCCGACCTTTAATAAAGCTTTTTTTTTGAAATATTTCAGTTGGTGGAAAGGTAGAATCTGATAAAGTGCCGGTTCGCAGTTCAATAGTTTCCTGCCTTGAGGATTGAATTAGTTGAGTAGATTTCTGTCCTGATAAATCAACGGAGACAATAGATAAGAATAAAACCATGAACCCACTTAGAAAGGACTTAATCATGGAATGGTCTGTTTTCTTTTTAAAAAAATCCATCAAGTCAGAGATTTTAATCTTGGGAGCTTTTTTGTCTATGATTCTTCCTTGCCAGATGAACAAATTTTATGCCAAATATGGGCTATCGTTGTATTAAAGAGAGGTCATGTAGTAATCTGACGTTTAGTTTTTGCGCATTGGCTATAACGGTGCGATTGTTTGGTTGTTATTACTCGATTTTATATGTATATGGCAGCATGTCTCCAACACGCTTATCCATCATATCGCCTTCCCAGCTTATGCCCGGGATCGTTTGATCCCAATATCCGTTTTTATCAAAGTAAACTTTCTCTTTAAGAAATGCAATATTAGTTAATCTTGTGTCATATGATATACACAGGTTTTTAGAGTATTTAAGAAATTTTATGTGATTATTAAGAGAATCCGTGAGATTATCTTCCACAATATCATTATAATTGAGATATTTATCAGTTGAATTCCTGACTCTAAATCCAGCTGATTCTAAATCATCTGCCCAAAGTGCCCTGAAAAAGTGCATTCTCGACCCAAGATAGGCGTCTTTTCTTCTTATTTCATATGATCGTTTGTGTGTTTCATCAATCGCTAAATCTTCGTTGAAGATTAGATTTCCTGCAAAAAAAATGGACCTGTCTTTTTTATAATACTCAAATCTATCCAGATAATAAGTGATTTTGTACCCCAATGACCTGTTGTTAATAAGGATTGGCTTTGAAGCAAATGCCTTTAGTGTATCACGATCATTGGCATAGTTAAAGGTTATGTCGTTTTCATTAATTATTTTACAATTCCTCGCATTGTCTGTTGATCCAAGAAACACTTTTTTAAACAAATTTAAATTTGCTATTCTTCTTTTGACAAGGGATTTAGAAGAAATGACCACTTCCTTCACTTCATATACCTTTGGGGTCATATAAATAATTAACGGTTTATGAGCTAAAAAATCAGTCAGAGTAACAGAATAATATCCTATAGAGCTTATAGTCAATGGCATTGAAACATTTTTTGAGATGTCCAGCTCAAAATTTCCATTCAAATCTGACAGAGTACCGACAAATGTTCCGTTAAAATAGATTGTTGCAATAATTGGGCTATTCGTATTATTTTCTAATACAGTTCCTTTAATAACTTGATTATAAGCAACTATATTGAAATTGGCAAATAGAAAGATCAAAATGAATTTTTTCATATAATATTTGTTTAAATTTTGACCAACCTCAAATCTAATTAGTATTATATTTAATTATCAATCTTTTTTAATGATCCTCCATATTTACATTTTGTTTATCATCAACCTGAGAAATTACCTGAGTTTCCAGGTGTTGGGATAACCAGTGACGGCCCGGCGATTTGGTTAGCCTGCCTGCCGCTAACAATAATTGTCTTTGAAGTCGAATCTAAGTCTAACCTTCTGCCAACAATTAGTTTCTGACATTTAAAGTTTGTAATTATGTTCCACAGTTATAACTACTTTCCCCTTGTGAGTCCCTTCACCAAAAAATCTCAATGCTTTAGGAATCTCATCTATCCGGTAGGTTCCATCTATTACAGGTTTGACTTTACCAGTTTCAAAAAGCTCGTTCATATAATCTAAATCCTTGTTTGACTTAAGAGCAACAAAACATATTTTCTTTTTACTGATCATCGAAATCCATGGCGCCAGGAACAGAGCCTGAAGAAGCCGAACCAGGGAACCCCCAACCGTGACATAAATTCCATTGCGACTTAATACACGGGCATAATCAAATATTGAACGAGTCGTCTTAACATCAAGAATCAAATCATAACTCTTCCCATTTTTAGTGAAATCTTCTTGTTTATAATTAATGACGTGATCACAGCCCATCGATCGCATCATGTCCAATTTCCCTGAACTGTCAACACCAGTCACTTCAACTCCATATAATCTGGCAATCTGCATGGCAAAGGTACCTACACCTCCCCCCGCACCATTAATTAAAAGTTTTTGTCCTGATTGAATATGCCCTTTATCACGAAGACCCTGTATCGCCAGCATTGCTGCCTGGGGTATTGCCGCTGCTTCCTCGAAGCTCATACTGTCCGGCTTCAGGGCCAATGCATTTTCACGAGCGCAAACATATTCAGCGAAGCCTCCCCATCTGCCGCTTAGATCCCCGTACACTTCATCCCCGGGCTGAAACTTCTTTATGTTTTTGCCAACTGCTTCAACTCGTCCTGCTATGTCGGAACCGAGTATTTTTATTTTCGGTTTAAAAATACCGTTGATGAGACGATTTATGGGGTCACCCTGAAGGAGACCCAGGTCCCAATCATTTATTGATACCGCATAAACTTTTATCAAGACTTCATCTTCATTTGGAATAGGAATGTCTATCTCTTTTAATTCAAGAACATCAGGTGTTCCGTATTTTGTAAAAACAATCGCTTTCATATGATATTTTGAATCTGTTAAATTGTATTTTGAAGTTTGTGCATGACCGGTAACATCCCGGCAATAAAGTGCGTAAAAGTTGCTGAGCGTAAGGAGGTCTCAGTTAGCGAAGCATGGCGCATTTTTTGTCGTCCAGATTATTTCGTTTAGTCTCTTTTCTTTACGTTATAAAGTATTTCATGATAACCAATTTCTCCATTCTCAGAAATTGCTTCCACAACAACTATCACTTCTCCAGTGATATCAGCGTTGTAAAAAGTTGCAGAAGCCTTACCTAAACTATCAACAATTAGTCTTGGCTCCCAATAGATAAGTGCACGCAAGTCTGGTTTGTACCAGTCACTGGCCTGGAGGTTTTCGTACTTTGGGGCATAGAATTCACGAGGTGCTGAAAAAACCGGAACAGCAGCCTGAATGATGCCTTCTGGTTTTATTGCTCCATAAATTCCTCTTCCTCCATATGTATATATTGCAATAATATCTCCATGACTTGGTGCATCCAGGGGAGTAGCTTCAGGATTAAATTCCAGGAAGAGTTTTACATAATTTTTAGCATTCTGGATAATTTCAAAGCTGCTGACTTCACTTGGTGGAATATTAGGGATCAAAAAATATTCCTCCTTTCTGACAGTAATACCATCAATAACCACGAGCGTAGGTTCTGAGTTTCTAACCCGTGCCCACAAATAACCAGCTTCATTATATCCTAAATATCTATTGATAATAATATCCGGAAATTTGGCCTGAATGACGCTATACAATCCAAAAGACCATTTTTCTTCCTTTTTTTGTATCTCTTCACCACTAATTACCTTATTTGGTTTGCCAATTTCTATCATTACCTTTTTTCTGGCTGGAGTCATTTTATAGGCTTCAACTTTAACTTCACCCAAAAGAATACCTCCTGACAGCTTATAAGTATCTTCGACCTTTTTTCGCTCAATATTTTTTTCTACAAGTTTATGTACAACGCTATCAACTTTCCCTATTGAAATTATATGATTAAAATCAACTTTCGGTGATTCTTTTTTATCCAATATAATGGTATAATTTTTCTTTTTACCGGCATTATTAGCACTTTGAATTAATACATTCAGATTTTGTCCATATTCATCGTTTATATTGAAATTAAATCTGCCTGAGCTATCTGTTTTTTGTGTTTGAACATATTTGTGGTGACCAAATGTCATCAGAGTTAATTCCGCACTTTTCTTCTTTTGAAAAAGCACTCCATTAACTGATCCCGCTACATAGAGATTGGTCTCGGGCTGAAAACTAATCTTATTTATAGGTTTAGTATAGAGATACTTTCGCCAGCCCTGGGTAAGTAAAAGTGCATCAAGATCGTCATAGGTACTAATATCTCTTTTAAAATAAAATCCCGGGTTTTCTATCTCGCCTTTTAAATCAGAACTGAGCAGAAAATATGATAATATATTCTGACGCATACTCTGTATTTGTCCCATTTCCGCTTTGTTCAATACCAGTATTGATAGATTGGCATTTACTGCTTTACCATTAATATTTGTGGCTTCAATATATAGTTTGGTCAATTCACGCTGAGTGTAGATATCTTTGTCAGTAGAGATCGCAATATTTATTCTACTTGCCGGTCTTTCGTTAAAATAAAGCCTTTCTGCTACGGGGTGCCTCAAGTTATCCATCAATGAAAAGGCAATAATACCTTCAGGAAGGTTATCAGCCGGCAAAGAAAACCTGAGTACCCCTTCCTGCAATTGCCCTTTAATGTCATCGTAAACAAGTCCTCTGCAAGAAGCTCTTATATAAATACTATCATTTCTCAAATAGTTTGAAGAAGCAGTAAAAAGTATTTCATTTCCATTCTTAACAACAGACAAAACATTTCCTTGAAGGGCAACCTCCGGTAAAGGATAAATACTAGATATTCTTCCAACTGATTGTGATTTTAATCTGGCACTATAAGTAGTATTTTTATCCACATTGGTTAGTATAAAACTCCCCATGCCTAATTGATTGCTCTTAAATAAGGATAAGACCTCTCCTTTCCCGTTTATTATTTCGCCCTCGACATGTTTACCTTTACCGTTATAGTCCACAGCCTTAAAGCCGACCTTGCTCTGTAATCCATTAACCAGTTCACCGCTTTCAGGGAAAAATTGCAAATCAAGTCGATCTTCATTCAAAGCAATAGTTTTTGAATAGCTGCAAAGGTTTTTAGTCTGCATTTGCAAAGTAACAAACTGACATTCATCAGGGATGAGATAATCTATCATGTATTTATTATCATTGTTTTTTTTGATAGACAAGGTGTCTTTCTTATCGTCAAGGGTTATGAAAAGAGTGAGTTCTTTTTTGTGAAGACTATCTATCAGGAAAGGGTCAAAATAAGCTATAAGCTGACGATTATTATTCTGTTTTTCGACCAGGGTAACATTGCTTATTGGGTCTGGTTTCACTTTTGCTGAAGGGGCAAAAACCTGAATATATTCCTTAAAGAAGAAATCTGTGCCAAAATTTTTGTCCCATTCGGTATAAGCTCTGATCAGATAAAGGCCCTCGCGATAGCTTTGATTCAAATCAAAAAATCCATCTCCAATACCATTCTCTAATTTAATCAGCTTCTTCTCAATTATTTTCTCATCCGGACCAATCAATTCTACATATAATACTCCGCTTAACTTAGTTGGAGTGTGGTCGGCAGCATTTACAACAATTGCTTTAAACCAGATTGTTTTATCGGTTGTATAAACCTTACCATCAAGTTGCAGGTAGATTTTTTCAGCCAAATACGAATTTGAGTATATGTCATTAGGCTGAGACCGTGCATTAGAAAGTAAGAAAACAGAAAACGATACCGTTAAGACAATAATTCGTATAAATTTCTTCAAGGGAGTATAAAAATCTTCGAACATATAATTTGTCAGTCAAAACAAAACGAAAACAAATTCTATGCCGAGATAACTTAAATTGGTTAAAAACACGCTTATGCCTTAAAGCATATTTTAGGGTATAAAATTATTTTGAACCCAAACCCAAAAATTACGCTATCAGCGGGCCTGTCCTGACCGAAGCGTCGGGGTCAGCCGAAGTCCGAAGGCAACCGATCCCGACTAAGCGGGAGAGTTCACCGATGCCAATTAAACATACCATTAGGGTAAGCTGAGCGTTTTTATTTATCTTTTGTCAAAGTATGAACATCAATTTAAGGATCATATCCAGTTGATAATTATGAAATAAGCGATTCCAACTTAACATAGGCATTATCGTCGATTTTAAAGATTTTATTTATTTCATGAACGAGATCTTCTAAATCAATACCTGTCCGGTTTGAAAAAATAACTATTGAATACTTTTTTGAAGGTATCATAACAATAATTGTTCTAAATCCGCCATTTGAACCGGTGTGATACGCAATTTTATTATCACCGGAACCTGCAACAAACCACCCATATCCATAAGAAATATTCCTGGTTGTATTAATTGGAAACTGAGCAGATTGAGCCTCTTTTATTATAGCTGAATCCAACACTTTCCCATTTTGAATTGCTATTATCCATTTTACATAATCATCGATGGAAGTATAAATTCCCCCATCTCCCCGTGTTGAAAAAAATAAGCTTTCCCTGGCATCCGAAATTTTAAAACCATCATTTTCAAATTCATAGCCAAACGCACGTTCTGAAATTTTAAAATCAGGTTTTATTACACCACTATTATTCATTTTCAAAGGTTTAAAAATATATTCCTGAATATATTCAGGGAAAGAATATCCGGATACTTGTTCAATAATCAGGGAAAGTAAACAAAAAGCTGTATTGCTGTATCGATATCGGGATCCAGCTGGAAAATAAACAGAGTCGACTGACTTTATCGCATTTAAAACATCCTTATCCCCAAATTCTTTGAATAATGTTTTATCAACATAATTATAGTGATCAACGATTCCTGAACTATGTGTTAACAGGTGGCGAATTGTAACGATGCCTGCAACTTTTGAATTAAAATCAGGGAAATATTTAACTAATTTGTCGTCCAATGATAATTTTTTCTCACTTGCCAGTTTTAAAATACCATATGCGGTGAATTGTTTAGTCATAGAGCAGATATTAAAATTTGTTGATGACCCAATAGGTTTTTTCGAATCTATATCCGCAATACCATATCCCTTTTTTAAAACCACTTCCCCGTTTTTTACAATCGCTATTGCTGCACCAGGGTGATCGTTAGCGTAAATGGAAGACATTATCGAATCAAGTCTATAGTATTCTTTCTGGGTGAAAGCCTGTGTTGCCACAAGAATTAATAAAAATGATAAAATGAAATATTTCATGTTGCACATGCCTGCTTCCAAGCGATTTTTTATTTGTTTCAGTTGAATATCTTCTCTTTCGGTATCATTTCTCCCAGCACAATGTAAAGCCGTATTGAGGTTTCGATTTCCTCTTTAGGCATATACTCTGAAGCTACAGCAATAAAATCTTCTACCGTGAGCGATTCTTTTTTTTGTTCAGCCACTGCTTTCAGGCTGCGCATAAAATCGCGATACGTTTTGGAGCCATTGCTCTGTTCTGTAATTCTTTTGTTAATATACGCAGCGAACAACGCTCCCCGATTGTAAGGAAGTTTTTCATAATCGTGATTCTCCCAGAAGTGCTTCATAATCTCTTCATTCGGGGTGTTTTTTACCGGATTGGCAGACAATTTTTCGTAAGTATCTCTGACAGTTTCCAGTAGCTTTTCGGGAGGCATAATGCCACTTTGTGAAAGCAGATACCAGGTGGTGTAGTCTGTAAAACCTTCATCAAACCATTGGTTATTCTTTCCCATGGAGACACAGCCTGAGCCTATATAGCGGTGCATGATTTCATGCGAAATGGTATATACAACCTCGTCATTGGCTAAAATGGTATCTCCTCTATATTTTACATGGAATCCTCCATTGAAAGAGGTTCCTGAGATATTGTGGTAATTGATATCCAGGAAAGGAGATGCAATCAGCGAGTAATATGTTCCGTTCAGGTTGCCCCAGAAATCTGTCATAGCAGGCAGAAAGGAATCGAAATAGTTCATAAAACGGATAAGATTGTAACAATTCTTTTTATTGATGCGAAGTACCACATAATTTTTTATGCCGGCCATTTCACGTTTTTCAATATGGAGGTCTGATGCGCCGGTAACCAGGGCATCCATACCAACTGACAATTTAAGGGTTACCGTCTCGCCGGGTTTCAGTTCCGGTGCAAAACTGAGGTACATGGGAAAAGCCGGATTTTTGTTTAATGTCACCGACATCATAATACTGTCTTTAAGTTTCTCGTCAATTTCCGGATTCAAAAATAGGGTGTGCGAAAGTGAAAAGAAATAGTTATCGGTAATTATGGGACGAAACATTTCACCTGCAACTTTTTGTTCGGGTTTATGGGTATCGATAATATCATATGTGATTTTAACAGGAGTGTTGCCGGGATGATAAAATGTAATATTGCTTTTTACTGAATCAACTTTAAATTTTACCGAAGCGGTAAGGTTTACCATACTTTTTAGCAAGTCTTTCATGCCACCATAAAACTCATTTCCATACTTAAACGTCGTGCTATCTGCGATAAAGGGGGTATACATTACAACAACATGCATAAAACCTCTCTCCATTTCCAAATGATAGTTCAAAGTTATAGTGTCACATGCGGCTGGTTGGATGGCTGTAATCAGAATAAATATAATACCCGATAAATAATTTATCATATGTAATTTTGGGTTTTATTGTTAAGTAAATTAAATGGTTAGGGTTGCTTTTTGTTTTGTTTTGCTAGTTTGTAAAGATGCATTCCCCCCTTTATCTATTTTCGTTTTTCTCATTTGCAGCAATATTATTTATACTGATTTCTTCTCTGGTTCCAACGGCTCCGCAATATGAAAAGTTGTGGATTACAAAGTGATTATCAGTCAAGATACGGAAACTTAAATGAAAGCCGCAATCCTTGATTAACCTGGGTAGGGCCGATTTTTTATAACGCATGTCAGCAGTTCGTTGTTGTTATTTAGTTTCATTACTTTAGTCCAGGTTCACATTTGAAACAATCCTCAGAGAGTCTTCAAATCGTTTTGTATGCAGATTTCGGCCCAATTGTTCCAGGTGCGTTAAAGCGTACTCCAATCGGGGCTCATCGAATGCCAAATCAATTTCGCCTGCCCACATCCGATTATGAAAGTCTCTAAAGTCATGTTTTGCAATGGCATTTATATCAATCTGTTTGCCTTTAGCAGCTACAACCACCATAAATACAGTGAAATAAGACATATGCATGATTTGACGCATCAGATAAAACCTGGCAAGTTCATATTCAGTGACATTTCGCCCAAAATACCTGTTGAGAAATTCTGATTCATCCCCTTCACTGGTAACAACGAAATTTGCTACTATTGACAAATCGGAATATCTGTCATTAGTAAATGCTGCTTCCCAATCGGTAAGCCAGGCCTTGGTGCCATCGTATAAAATGTTCTCCGGTTTCAGGTCATTGTGGGAGGGGACCAAATCCTCTTTATTTCGCGGATAAACACGTGTAATTCGTTCAAGTGATATAAAGAGCTCTTCCGTCATTTTCTCAGGCATAATTTTGGCTTCCCGGAATTTTTGAGCAAACCTGTTGGTCGTATCAAAACCGTGAATAGTTTTTGAGAAAGGAGAAAGTGAATGCAACTTGCAAAGCACATCAGCCAATTTGTTTTTTGCTTCGGCAAGGGGAAAAGGTTTTAGCTCAACAAAATCTGTTATAGAAATTCCGTCCTCGACACCCGCATACAAAACCCTTGGGGCAATGCCGGCTTCTGCGGCAGATTTCATACAGGCATAATAATATAGGGTTGGATCACCTAAAGTATCGGTACGTGCGATTTTTAACAGGTACGGTTTGCTTTGCACCACGATGCGTAAAACCAATGCATTGCTAAGTCCTGTAGTCAGTTTTTTTATGTCATCATAGGTAGTTAATCCAAAGGTTGTTTGTAACGCTCTTTTAACATCATTAAGTTTGTTTACCGGTATCATGCTTTGGATTTTATTTGTTATTTAAGTGAGTTATCGAATTTCGTTTTACAATGACCTCTGGCGGCCGTAGGTTTGGTGAGTTGCCGAGAGCCTGCCCTGAGGTCAGGGCTGACGACCGTGCCCGCTGAAGCCGATTTTGTCATGTTATAACGAATTATTGTCTTTTGTCAGGAGGCGAAGGCGAAAGGCAACCGAGGAATCCCGATTTATCGGAATGACGAGGTCGACGAAGTCAATTAACCAAAGCACCGTCCGTGTTAGCAAAAGTTATTTATTAATCATGAAATAAGCTACTATTTATATTTTGTCTGGTGTAATGATTCTGGTAAATTACAGACAATATTCCCATTTTGGTCTAAAAAGATCAGCTTTGCTGTTCCAAGAGAGTCGACTATGAGTTGTATTCTTGTTTTTCCTTCTTTATCGGAAAGATTAATCATTGCTGCTTTATTAGAGCCCTTACCAATAAAGACTCGGTGAGCATAAGCCGGGTTACCTTTTGTAGGCTCCATTAACTGATTAAGCTTTGCTATTTTATCTGCACCTTCAGGCATGTTTTGTGCAGATTTATACAATGAGCGCCATTGAGGGAAAAGTGGCTTTTCATGCCAATCGTCTATATATAATCCAGTTGTTCGTTCTCCATTCTCATCAGCATATTGTAAATAAAGGACTTGGTTTTGGTTATATTGATCGAAAGAAAAATGTCCAGTTGCAGCATATTTTCCACTTATGCTATCTGTTTTACCCATGAAAGTAAGTCCTCCGTTTTCTGTGCCCTCATCGTTATAAAAGATAATACCTGGGCGATTTCCTCCGGGAATGCCAAAAGTCTTGCCATAGGATAGAACATCAGGTGAAAGTTCTTTATTAGAAATTACTAAACGAGGCATACCATTACTTTCAAGAATATTTATACGCTTAACACTGATTTCATCAAAGCTTTGACGATTACTATTCTTTTTTAAATCAAATAACAACATTACAATTAGAAGCATAGAAATAATCGCTGAATAAATCATAAGTAGGCCCATTTGCCTTTTCATTTTAATAAAATCATTATCTGTAATCATATTTAAATATTTAATTAATTGTTTCTTTCTCGTTGAAAATCAGTTTTTTCGATTTTCTGAATTTTAATTTTTTGATTGACATCACATAGAAAATGGTTTCTGAACTGGGTAAAATTATTCAATTATAAAGAAAAATATTAAATCAGTTAGCACATGTAAGATTTTAGCAGGAATTTTCGAAAATTGGCCAGGAATGAAATTTGTCAAGGCACGAAAATCTATCAGGTCATGATGTAGTTTTCTAGGAATTATATGAGCGAAAGCCTAGTCCTGATACATGATACATATTTTACTTAAGAAAAAGAAATTTAATAAGTTACGGCGTGTAGCAATTTGATATGTTTATTCGGTCCGAGCTCGGCGAAGCCAATTACCCATACCATGCGTGTTGGCAAAATATTTTGAAAAAATGTTACAATAAATCACTGTCTAAAATTTTATTTATTTTAGTGAATAAAATTAATTATTATGTTATGAAAGATATTTTAAAAAAGTTGACCAAGGATAATAATGTAATTTTCGTTTTTATTTTTGGGTTTGCGATTGTTTTGTTTTTATTCAATATCAGCTTTAGCGATTTATGGTGCGATGAAATTTACACTAAATCTTTGGTTAATTTTCCCGTGCCAGAAATGTTTGCTCAGTTTAAGAATGATTTGCATCCACCTTTGTACTTTATAGGATTAAAGTTATTTACTTATGTATTTGGCTTAAGCGCTTTATCTTTAAGATTGTTTTCTGTAATAGGGGTGCTTTCCTCGTTGCTATTAGGTTATTTTGCCGGTCAAAGAGTTTTTGGAAAGCAAGGTGCGATCTATTTTTGCTTAATGCTACTTTCTCTTCCAATGTTAGCCTCCTATTCACACGAAGCCAGGATGTACACATGGGCTGCATTTTCAATTACAGGGGTATTTATTTATTCCTGTTTATTTATGAAATCAAGGAAGAACCGGGATTTGGCTTTTCTTTTTATTTTCAATGTAGTAGCAATATATATTCATTATTATAGTCTGGTAGCCGCTTTTGTGGCGAACTTTATTGTCTTCTTATACCTGATCAGAACAAAAGACAAAAAATGGCTTATCCATTTATTATCATTAATACTGGCTGTCCTTCTTTTTCTGCCATGGGTTTCAATGTTTGTTGTGCAAATAAATAAAGTTCAACATGCTTTTTGGGTTCCTGCTGTTAATTTCAATACAATACTTTCTTGTTTTATAGCTCCGTTTACTGAAATATTCTGGACAACTCCTTATTCCATCTCATTATTGATTTTGATCTACAGTATTACTGTTTTTACAATTTATCGGAGTTTTACAAAGTCATTTTCCGAACATAGAATAGTTTTATGGCTATCAATATTTATATTTCTTGGCACTCTGTTAGTTATTATTGTTATTTCCACATTTTCACAGCCTATTTTATATTCCAGATATGTAATGGCCATTGTCACCATGCTTATTGTTCCACAGACAATTCTTCTTATTCATATAAAAGCAAAGTGGTTGAAAATAGTTATAATCGGAATCATATTATTTCTGGGCATAAGAGTTTCAATTTCCTCCTCATATTATTCTTATGGCCCATACAAGCAAACCGTACAATATATTGCCAATACTTATCCTGATGTTCATAAGGTTTTACATATTACAGAAATTACTGCCCTGCCAATGCTCGAGTACAACGGCAATTCAAAATTAAGTCATTATTGGCTCAAGGCGAAAATGTCGAATGTTGATATATTTTCCGGAATACATCAATACAAGCAACCAGGCGATTTCCTGCAGAGTGGAGAAATATTTTGTGCGGTTAATTTCAACAATATGGAATTAAATAAAGAAAACCTTGACCTTGCCTTATCTGAATCGGAGCTTATAAAAGTAGATACTGTAACCGACAACAAGGTTGAATATGGAAACAAAATACTGGTGTATCTTCTTAAATATAATGGTAAGTAGACCTTGCTTAATATTAGGAATAGATTATTTGTAAAATTATTTCATAGAAGCAATATTCAACATTTTTAGCTTGGATGATAGTTCCTTGAAGACATAATATTGCATATAACGATTGCATAAACTCCATAGTTGTGTTTATTTCTGACTTAGGGGTGGTGTTTTTAATTGTTTGCTTTCGTGCCCCAACTAGTGTCTTACCGGCGAACTCAGGGTAGGCAAAAAAAAATGTGTTTGGCAGATGCATTGGCCATTGGGGTGGAAGTCTGCCAAACTCTTGCTTGCACGTTTGCAGTAGTATTTTTTTTCTTCAATTTCCACCATTCATTTGCAATTTTGTCCTAATTAAAGTTGTTGTAATCAGGCTGTCTATTGGGTGTCAACGGAACGCAAAGTGAGGGAATATCTTAAAATTTGATTAATTTACTTTCTCATCCCTGCCTGCCGGCAGGCAGGGAATTTACTGATCATTTAATCCCTTTCCATTGAGAATTTGCTGCATACATTTTTCAACCCTTGACTCCCGGGTTTTGGATTGTTTGGGTGCAGAAAAATAAAAAATGTACGCTCTTTGCCGTCCCGGCGTCAATTCATCAAAAGCGGCTTTCAAGGCAGGGTTTTCATCTAATTTCTTTTGAAATTCTTCAGGAATTATGAATTCTGTTGTCTTTTTTAAATTCACTTTCAAACCGGCTTTTTCCACCTCAATGGCTTCATTAATATAGGCCTTCAAGACAGTTTCCATCTTCACTATTTCCCGAACATTGGTGAACCGAATCTGGCGAGCTGCCTGCACATTCTCCGTTTGTTGGATCAGAATGCCATTGGCATCATTTAACAAGGCACCTTTGAAAAACAGAAGCGCACAGTATTCTTTAAATCCATGTATCAAAACTATGTTACTTTTCTGAAACGTGTAACAAGGAACACCCCACTTCAATTCTTCGGTCAGCTGACAGTCAAGAATGATCATTCTCAATTTCTCAAATTCTTCCTGCCACTTTTTGGCTTTACTTAAATATACATCAACCTTAGGATTCATTCTATTTATTTATTGGTGCTCTGAAATAAAGTGAGGTGTCACCGTGATATATAGTTTGTATGTGTCTAAACCCGAAATCTTCAAAATTTGTTCAGTCAATAATATTGTCAATATAGAAATTGTGGCCTTCATGTTTCTGCCAACAGCCGGGCAGCCTGGATAGCAAAAGGCCATTAATTAAATCCTCCTGGTTAGCCTTTAGTGTTTTGTTTATTAGTTCTAAAAGAATTAAAATCATGATATCTCTATTTGTCCATAAGGCAACGGACTGAAAAACCCATTCTCTTAGTGTGCCTATCACGGGAAACCTCTTTAAGAGAATAAATCATACAACGGCCCGACGGTTTAATGAGTTGCCTGGCCCCTGCTCCAGTTTTGCCGCACAATTTTTTTATAGCACCACCGTCCTTGTCAGTAGCAGAATATATTTCCAGTATGTCAATATATGCTTTCTATTATCAGCACTTTGGAATTGGTCCGTTTGATCCGCACTTAACTATAGGCTATATTCATAATTTCAAATACTATATCTTCCCTGGATCGTTTTAAAACAACTGTGTCTCCAACTTTTTTATTTATTAATGATTTGGCTACAGGTGATATAAAGGAGATTTTCCCTTTGGAAATATCTGCCTCATCAACACCTACTATCTGAAAAGTCTGAATGTTATCGGAAATTTCCGCTTTGAGAGTTACCAATGCACCGAACCTTATTTCATTTTGTGGCTGTTCTTTAGGATTAACCATCCTGGCTTCAGCAATTCTGTTGTTCAGCAGTTGTAATTTTGCATTAATATAGTTCAACGCTATTCGTTTCTCATTCTCGCTGGTGCTGCTAAGATGATCTTTTTCATCGATCAGCATTTGTTTTTCATCCAATAGTTGATTCATACCAACCCGGGTAACGAAGTTTGGCACTCCTTCAGGCAAATATGCCCTCTGCGGTACTATCGGAATTTCTTCCTGATCGTCTTCTTTTACAAATCCTCTGCTCATAGCTCATTAAGTCTAATCATTGTCTCCCTGTCAGGCAACATAAATCCGGATCACTAAATTAAATTTAAAAGGCTTATATTATCAATTATCATCAAATTTAGGATTTTATTCGACATAGTCCAATGCAAACTGAGGAGTCCGCCCTGCCGGATGATTAGCTCATCGAATCATTGCTCTGCATTGATGAGATAATTATTTAAACCGAGTGAGCTATGGGCAGTATGTTATAAAAGTATAGACCGGATAATGATTTTTTTGTCACACAAAACTGCACCGGTCAAAGTTGATCTCTCATTACCTTGTGTATAATTCAATCAATATCATTAATTATCTCTTTAAGCTTTTTAATTTCCTCTTTGCTCAATTTTTCTTCTTTTATAATAAAGGAAAGCAGTGATGCAGGTGAATTGCCAAATTGAGCTGACAGCATTTTTTTAACTTTTAATTTCCGATAATAAGCCTGAGTAACAGCCGGATAATACTCATATGTTTTACCGTATGCTTTAAACTTGAGATATCCTTTACCAGCGAGTATTCTGGTTACAGATGATATAGTATTGTATGGCGGCTTTGATTCATCCGGAAGCTCTGCTATGATATCTTTTACAAATGCTTTTTTTAGCTTCCAGAATATCATCATAATTTTCTCTTCAGCTTTTGTTAATTCTTCCATACTATTTTTTGTTGCTAATTGTTGTAAGTTCAAATAACAGGTCTACATTGTCAAATTCCTCAGTCGTTACATTTGGAAGTGGCTTCGGATGTATCGATTCCGGATCATACTTACCCGTAGCTACAAGTGCCTGGACAGCCAGTATGATTTTTGCTTTACTAAAAAGGTCTCCCTTGTGAATTCCAATTTCATTGACCGGATCTTTTATAATTATTCCATCAATTTTTACTATGACATCATTAAATTTAAACTGTTTACCTTCATTAATTGTTATGATCAGGTCTACTGCCTCCTTATTTTGATTTTCCTGTACGCTTATTCTACTAAACAGATATCCATTATCCTGGTATAGATTGCTCACAGCATCCTGGGCGCCCGATGATCCATTGAGCCTGTCTTCAATAAGGGATTTATTATATACGGAACCTTCTTTCAGGCCAAAAGCCTGATTTAAAGTCTTATTGTCATAAACAGTATTACCCTTCCAGGTAATCTTACCGATTTTTAACTGACTTTGATTGGCAATTACATTTTGTTTTGTTTGAGCAGTCTGGGTATCCGGATTTTTTATATAAGAAAAGGAAAGCATTATAATTATTGTAACTGGGATGAGTATAACAAACATAAGCTTATATTGAGGAAGGGATCTTTGCCTGCTTATCATAACTATTCTGCGTTTGATTTGGCTACCGGAGAAACCTGCTGAAAGATTAAATCCTTTGACTTCTGAGGCTAGTTTCAGAAGAAGCTCTGCATAATCCTTCTTCCCTTTACCTCTTTCTGCAATCTTTTCATCCACAATGTACTCGTGTATCTCCTGAATTGATTTTTTTAAATAGATCAATAGAGGATTGAACCAAAAAATAATTGAGATAAATTCAATAAATAAAACATCCAGTGAGTGTAACTGCTGTGAATGGATTTTCTCATGATCTTTAATCCGTTGTAACTCATCTGCTGATAACTCTTGGTAAGGACTGGTAATGAAAATATAATTAAAGAAGGAGAATGGCGGCACTTTCTCATTCAGATCAACTAACCAAAATCTGCCCTCCCTTACTTTTGGATTTTGCTTAATGCATTTTTGTATACTTCTCAGGTTCCTGGCTAAATTGCAGGCCTTATAAAGCAGTCCAAATATGTATACTGCAATTAGCAAAATAATCATTCCCTGAAGTAAAACGGCGCCTATATTATTCCTGGAATCATTCGATAAAGATTGACCCTCATTATATCCGGCAGATTTATTGCCTGTGAGAAAGCCGGAATTATTAAACAGGTCAGCAGTGTGAATTGATGAATTCCACTGAATGGGTATAATTACCAGTGGAAGAATTAAACTTAGAATTACACCAATTAATAAATAAATCCTCATCCACGAGAAATGAGTCAGGTTAGCAATCAGTAATCTGTAGACCATTAAAAAGAGTAGCAGACAGATTGAACTTTCCAAAACATAATAAACAAATGAATTAGTCATGGCTATAGTTTTTAAATTTTCTATAAAGCTATAACTTATAATTCAGTTATGCAACTTATATCTAAGTTTTATAATTTAATTTTAAGTTTATAGTTCCAGCCCGTTACCGGCTGGTTGCACTGATAACGGTATTGTCGGGTAAAATTGAATTGTTAAAATTTAAGACATTGTTGTGGTTAACTATCACATGATCAGCGCTTTTGACTATAACTGCCCAGTGGTTTAATGAATTGCCATTCCGTGAAACCGATTTTATCATACTATTGCTAATTCTTAAAGAGGACTGTGGCGAAGCGGGAAGCCAATTAATTGTACAGTCTGTATTAGGCAAAGTTTTTTATTTTTCGGCTATATGAATTTTTAAGGGATATGTTAACCTTTTATGCTTAATAAGTTTTAATCCGCTTTTTGTGAAAAAGTCCTGATAATCTCTTGAACTATAGAAACTAACATGAGCTTGTTCTATGTTTTGAACTTTTTTGTTAATCCACTTAATAAAAATATCATCTGCTGTGACGTCCAGAATGTAAATTCTTCCATTTGATTTTAAGACTCTATTAATTTCCGACATTACTTTTGTAGGATCAGGGTAATGATGGAAAGAATTTGTGCAGATTATTTTATCAAAGTAACTGTCATTAAAGGGAAGTTCTTCTGCGTTAGCTTTAATAAAATGGACATTCTCAAGTCTTTCGGAATTAGTCTTTGCTTTTTCAACCATACCGGATGATATATCTATACCATAAAAATTGCCATTCTGGTTAAGTAGATTAGTAATATACATTACAGCCCATCCAGTTCCGCAACCTATGTCCAGAATATTTAAGTTCTCAGTTAAATCCATCTGAGAAATTACCTTTTTTTGCATGAATCTGAAATAGTCGAACCTTTTGTCATCATAAGATTGAGACCTTCTATCCCATTTAGATTCATTTATTTGATGGCTCTCATTCATTATTGTTACAATTTATTTACAAAGCACCGTCCGAGTCAGCGGAGTGTTCTTTATTTGATTAAATAATCATAGGGTAAGAGGTCTGCGATTCGTGGTTTTGCCATTTCACCATCCCAATTTATGCCAAAAGGATCAAAATATCCATATTTATCAAAGTAGACGGAATCTTTTAGTATATCGATTACGCTTCCACCCCATTTAGATAAATAATTTATATATAGAAAATCTAAGTTTTTCAGATACTTAGTTTGGTCTGTAGATTTTATTCTATCTGTTTGAGTTACAAGTTCATTATAATTGAGTTTTTCATTCCCCCCATTTTTGACCTCAAATCCGGCTGAATCTAAATCATTTATCCAAAGTGCTCTGAAAAAGTGCATCCTGGATCCAAGATATGTTGTTTTTCTTCTCCTTTCAAATACCTGCTTTTGGATTTTGGTATTTGCCAGATCATCCTTAAAAACATAATTTCCAGTTAATATAAGGGAATTATTTGTTTTGCAGTATTCAAATTTGTCCAGGTAATAGGTGATTTTATATCCTAAAGCATTATTGACAATAAGAATAGGTTTTGAAGAATATGCTTTCAATGTTTCATTATCAGAGTCGTAAATTAATGTGATATCGTTCAAATCAGTTATTTCGCACTTCAACGCATTTAAAGTTTGTCCTAGGAACTGTGTTTTAAATAGTTTAATATTTGCCCTTCTTGCTTTTGCATATGCTTTAGCGCTAACGACAACTTCCTTTAATTCAAATACTTTAGGAGTTAAGTAAATTGAAAGTGCTTTATCCGGTGAAAAATCAGTCAGTGTAACTGAATAATATCCTAAAGCGCTTATTGTTATTGGCATTGACAAGAATTTGGAAATGTCTAACTCAAAATATCCATCTTTATTTGCAAGAGTTCCAGCAAGAGTTCCATTAATATATACTGATTCAAAACCAATTGAGCTACCAGTCTTTTGGTCGAGAATTCTTCCTTTGATAATCTGAGAATGAGATAATGTACAGAAACTGATTAGTTGAAATAGAAAAATGATCTTTCTCACATTTATATGTTTGAATAACTACTTGTATTAATAATGCAATTACTTTAATTTGAGTTAGCGGGCGTTATTTTTTAATATTGTCAGGGCCTTCAAATTAATCGAAATTGTCTATAAATATAATCATTATCAAGCTTCAATAATTTGTCAATCACTGGTTTTGGAATTTCCAGTCGTACCCGCTAACGACCGGACGGTTTGGTTAGTCGCCATTCGCGTCGAAGGTAACCTGCCTGCCGGCAGGCAGGTTAATCAAAGCACCGTCCGAGTTGGTGGTAGTTATTTTTTAAATTGCATGTCCTCCAGATACTTTAACTATTTGTCCAGTTACAAAAGAAGCTTGTTGAGAAACTAGAAACAATAAAAAATCTGCAATGTCCTTCGGATATCCTAATCTTCCAAGTGGAATTAAGGGTAAGATTTGTTTTTCAAGTTTCTTATCAATCCATCCTGTTTGTATAGGTCCTGGTGCAATTGTATTAACCGTTATTCCGTATTGTCCAAGTTCAATAGCAATACTTCTTGTGTACGCTTCAAGAGCTGCTTTACTAGCACCATATGAAATCTGATTCGCAAACCTTTGTGCACTATCTGTACTAATATTCACAATTCTTCCAAATTTTTGTCCGGAAGCAATAAATCTTTTTGAAAATTCATTGATAAGAAGTATCGCAGCTCTGGTATTTATACTAAGATGTCTATCAATAGTGAATTCATTAGTCTTAAGAATAGTATCAGGATATTCGCAATGTGCAGCATTATTTATTAAGATATTTACGATACCAAAAGTGTTTTCTGCAAAGTCCATTATCAATTTTGCAGATTGCACATTTGACAAATCAGTTTCAAAAACATCTGCTTTACCACCATCATTAACTATTTGTTCTTTTAAAGTCATTGCCTGTTCGTGACGCCAAGCAGTTTTTTCTTTCAACATTGTTTCTTCGAATGTGACTCCGTCTTCCGGTGAAAAGGTTGGATTTCCTAAATAATGAATTAGGACTGAAACACCTTGTTCAGCTAATGATAGAGTAATTTCTTTCCCAATACCGGTATTGGCTCCCGTTATTACTGCTACTTTATTCTTTAAACCTAAATCAATCATGTATTTTGAGTCCTGGATAAAATAAAACAAAGTTAAACATGATATTTTAATGGTTAGAAACAATCGGGCTGTTTATAATCCTACATGTAGGGATTTTATAGGAGGAATCATTAATTTCTATACCGAATGTTGATAATTACTGCCAAAGGCCCGGGGTTCGTGATTTATTTTTTGGTCAAGTTATCTTGATGTGAGCCAATGACATAATTTTGAGACTATCCGAAATGTTCATTCCAATTCTTTTTGTGATAGGGTAATTCTTTTTGTGCTCTTTATACATTGGCATATTGCTAATTACATTAATATAACTCTCCCATTTTCCTATTTCAAAGATATCGTCAATACCCCATTTAAGATAAGCGGATTCATTCATGCCTCCTCTTTTAATTACTTGTTCGTTAGAGAGTTTAATCCCTAATTTGGAAGCGTGATCAAAAATGATCTCTGATGCTGGCAGGTAGTTATGTATGTCGTTGAACAACTTTTTAACATTTGGTTCATCAAAATAGTAAAGGACCCCTGCAATAAGTAGCATTACTTTATCCTTATTTTTAATATCACCATACCAGCTGGTATCAAATACTGATTTTGCAATAAATCGTCTCCTGTCGGTTTCCTGGAAGTACTGTTTTCTGAGTTCGATAGCATCAGGCAAATCGAGATCTATCCAGTTAATTTTTCCATTATCAATACGGTCAAATGTCGTATCAAGTCCACAACCGACATTTACGACTATTGCAAATGGATTTACTTTAATAAATTCTGAGATTTTTTTGTCGAAAAAGATGCTTCTTGCAATCCAGGAAGCTCGAGTTAATTTCCTGATATTGTTTGA
Source organism: Bacteroidales bacterium (assembly GCA_050014255.1). Lineage (GTDB taxonomy): Bacteria > Bacteroidota > Bacteroidia > Bacteroidales > VadinHA17 > LD21. Next base: position 24,827 of record JBEKDR010000036.1, read on the forward strand.
GATTGTTGTGAAATCATAAGGGATACTCTCAATTATGGAAACAGCTTTGTTATCGACCAGAAGAGGTTTTTGTTTTTGTGTTTCGACAGCTCTCCCCCATAAAGGTAGCAGCATTGTCTCTTGTACACTTCCAAGGTTGATTTCATGTGAATTTGTCATAGGTATAAAAATTTAAAATCGAGGTTGAAATTTAAAGCTAATGGCCCGGCGGTTTAATTAGTTGCCGGGAGCCTGCTCCGCCGCAGGCGGGGTGTCAGGTTTGCAAAAGGCAATTAATTAAACTGTCCGAGTTATGTGTAGGGTTAATTTTAAGCCTGTCACGGTGCCAGAAAATTGTCTGGTTATTACTTTGTCATGATAATCAGCGGGAGGTACTGGCTGACTCTTTTCCAGCTTTTGGTTAAAGTATGGCTTGGTGCGAGCTGCAAATGTGACTGACAGCAAATGGTGGATTATTTAGTTTTGATCACAATGGAAACCTGTTTGAACTTTAATTTTAAAAGGTGCGGATATAAATCCGCACCCGCAATCAAACTAACAGGGAAAGAAAATTTTTATCTTATTTGGACGTATTCATATTAGGAAGACTAAATGTAATTGGTAAAATATAGTAAACACTTACAGGTTTGCCTCCCTGAGATCCGGGGGTGAATCCTTTTAGCATACCGACAACTCTTATTGCTTCATTATCGAGAGCAGGATGAACGCTTTTCAATACTGTAGGTTTTTCGACATTTCCCTGAGTATTAACAATAAATCGGATAATTACTCTGCCTTCTGCCTTATCTGATTTAGCAGCTTCAGGATATTGGGTATTCATTGCTATAAACTTTAGTAATTCCATATCGCCGCCCGGATATTGAGGCATTTTTTCAGCAGTTTCTAAAGCTTCTTCTTCTTCGGGAGCACCATCTTTTTTGAGTACTATGCTCAATGGCTCATTGAACGCCACTTCATATAATGTGCTTAAATAATAAGTTTTATACCCGGGAAATGAGAATTCAAGCAGCGCACCTTCCTTGACATCCTGAATTGCAAAACCACCTTCCTTATCTGACGTTACAATTGCCGGATTGTCTGGAGCACTAATTTTTACTCCGGTTAGAGGTTTTCCATTCTCCCCAACTACCTTCCCTCTGACTCTAAAATAATCTTTCGTCATTATTTGAATGGTTCTTAAGTCCTTTTTGTTATTCTTATCAGTATCATGATAAGTCCATACACTGGTATACTGTAAATTTGGTACAGGAATATCAATTAATTCTCCTTTATTTGCAATATTGTTAATACTTATAAGAGTTTTGTATTTTGAAGTATCTGAATCAATATTTTTAGAAACACTTCGTTTATTACCTTGAGATTCAGTATTATTTCCAAATAAAATTATCTCTAATACTCCATCTTTCCCTTTATCTCCATATTTGTTTGTTGCCTCTTTATCGATTAATACCCTTAAGGATTTAATATCTCCGGGATTAACTCTTAATTCTCCATTCTTATCAAGTATTTCGCCATTAATTACAACAAGGGCGCTTGCTGGTGTAAAATCTGAATTCCTAAAGTTGGCCGTCTGTATCTCCAGGATAATTACTTTTCCTTTATAATCAGGATCCCTGACCATTTTAACGGTCATCATTGAGGAGAAATCAGCCTTTAGAGTCTGTGTTTTGAAACCTTGACACTCGATATTAAGATATGCACCAGATTGTAAACCGCTTAGTGTAAACCGACCATCGGGAAATGTTAAAGATTTTAATGAAGTATGGTTGGATCCCACAGCTGTAATTGTAGCAAGTACCAGCGGCCTTCCATCCTCAGTTAATATGATTCCCCTGACAACATTCTGTTGGAGTTCGATCCCTTTTTGTGAAAGACTGGTTGCTGAGGATTGATATTTTGATTCTTTAAAACTCAGAAACAGGAAGAAGATTGTTACCATACATAGTGTAATTGCTATCCTGGCTCCATACTTGAAGCTCCCGGAATGGGATTTCATCATCATCATTAGTCTCATCTTCGTAAAAGAATTATTTGAACCACTTGTTAATGACATATTGCTACTACAGGTAATGAAATTTAGCAGTTTATCCGTGTAGCTTTTAATATCTGAGTTATCACTAATAACTCCATTATCAGCCAGATATTCGTGATTTATTCTAATCGCCCTCTCATATAAGAGATAAACAGGGTTAAACCAATAAAAGACCTTTACAAGTTCGATCAGAATAATATCAATGGTGTGAGATTGTCTGGCGTGTTCCATTTCATGATTAAGAAGGTCTTTATCAATCCTGCCATTCAGGTAATCATCCCTATTCATAAAAATGTGGTCAAAGAAACAGCATGGACCTGTCTGATCGTTAGTCAGAATTATCTGATAACCCTTAAAACTGATCTTTTCAGAAATTCTACTTCTTTGGGCAATTGAAAATAGGTTTCTCAGAAACCGTATGAGGAACAATATTACACCTGAAAAATAAAGTAAAAAGAGGACTGCTGAAATGTTAATTAAAGGTGTTTCTTTTTGGATGTATGGCTGGCTCCTATTTACAGCATTTTGGACAACATTGTCAGTAGTAATAATTTCAGGTGTTATGTGATTGTAGGTGGGAATATAATTTCCTAACATGGGAATTGTTTGGAGATCCACAGGGATAGAAATATACGGCACTGCCAGAGAGAAAACTACAGATGCTACGAGGAAAACCCTGTTAAAAACAAATAGCTTTTCCTTCCTTAACAGAAACCAATATAGCCCGAATAATAAAATAAGGCTCAGACTTGATTTGATAATGTAGGCTGTCATTTCTTTGTCTTTTTTGATGCAATTTTTTTGTCAACCAGATCTCTTAATTCTTTTAGTTCATCCTGACTCATGTTCGTCTCGTTTGTAAAAAATGAGGCAAATTGAGCAGTTGAATTGTTAAAGAAGTCTTTGATCAATCCATTGATGTGATCTGAAAAATAATCTGATTTTTTGATCAAAGGGTAGTATTCTCTCGAATTTCCAAACAGCTTATAACTGACAAATCCTTTGTCAATCATTCGCTTCAATAATGTTAAAACCGTTGTTGATGCAGGTTTAGGATCCGGAAATTCATTCAGAAGGTCACGAATGAAAGCTCTTTCAAGTCTCCAGAGCAGTTTCATAATTTGTTCTTCAGCGGTTGTTAGATACATATTGCTCTACATTTAATTTTATTACTCTACAAATGTAGACTTGTATTTTCAATTATCCAAATATTTTTTATAATATTTTTTATAATCGAAGAATTTTTCTGGCTTTATGTTGTTGCTATTGTACATGTGCGAAGGCAAAAAAACATGTGTTTGGCGTTAGCCAAACTCTTGCTTGTGCGTTGGAAATCCTGATAGAATAAGAAATATTAAATCTTTAGCTGTACAAGTTTTTTTAAATCGTCGTTTGTAGTTAAAAAAATAAAATATATTGATTTACAATAAATATTTTGTATATATCAATAAATATTTATTATTTTGTTGATGTAAAATTGAATTAATGTTTTAACCTTACTGTCATGAAAGCTTTCAAATCTATTCAATTGTCAGGTATTAATATTGCCATTTATGCCTTTTTGATTTTAATCTCAATTAGTGCTATACGTATAGTTGGGAATTTTGCGAATCGAATTTTTCTGCACCCTCCGGAATTAAGCGATTTTGATCATGGTAATCCTCATTTTATGGCACCTTTTAATCAAAATGTCTTTTTTATATTACGCGAGGATCTTTTAAAAAATGATCTTCATTTATACCAGACTATTAAACGCAATGAGTTAATATTTAATACAACTAAAGGAATTATTACCCTAGTTTTACTTTTTATGATAGCAATACAACTAAGAGTACTTCTTAACTCTCTTCAAAACAAAACATTTTTTGTACGGGGAAACATTTTATGTGTCAGAAAGATATCATACTTATTGGTGATATGGGTCGTGATTGATTTTGTTTTGTACCAATGTTTCCAGTTTTTTATACCCTTAAGTGTAGTTCAGGAAAATTATAATTATACTCCTATTAATATGAATGTTAAAATAAGCTTACTATTTTCAATTAATTACCTGAGATTGTTGGCTGCGTTTGCATTTTATGTCATTTCGGTGGTATTTAAAGAAGGATATCATTTGAAGGAAGAATCAGATCTAACAATTTAAAATTGCATGAAATGGCTATAGTTATAAATCTTGATGTAATGCTGGCAAAAAGAAAAATGAAGTTAAATGAATTATCAGAATCAGTCGGAATTACTATCTCTAATTTGTCTATTTTGAAACAGGGTAAAGCAAAAGCTGTGAAGTTGTCTACTTTGAATTCAATATGCAAAACCTTAAATTGTCAGCCTGGTGATATTTTAGAGTATAGAGAGGAGTAATCGATTATGATAAAAGTTTATAGTTTTAGCTTTTTAATAATCAAGGTGATAGAGTCCAGATACAGATTTTCAGAAGCTAATCAATTTTACTGATTTTTGGGGGATTCTGTTTCGTATCAAAAACCACCGAAATATTAATTATACTGAATTCATAATCAATCCAGTAAATTATCATTTAGTTTTTCACAATTATAAATCGGAACTCCTGATGTCGATCTTTAAGTAATTCTTCCTTTCGGCCAGATTTTGGATTGTTTTCAAGAATTATTGTTGCATCTATGATTTTCTGAACAAGTCTTTGGGCAATATTCGGACTTGCTTTTATAAGATGGTAATCAAAGATGTCTTTAAGTTGGTTGATAGCAAAATCAGTACAAAGAATCTTGAAGACTATTTCCATTTCTTAACTGATTCTTTTAATTCTCGGGCGTTAACTACATTCCCTTGTTTTGCATCACTAATAGATTTATCGATAATCTTGTTGAAGTTGTCTATATTCATCGGTTTGAGATTAGCCTCATAATCCTTGGCCTTATCCTCAAGGAGAATTTTCTCGAGTTTTTCGATCAGTTTGATATTTCTAATTCGTAAAAATTCCTGAACAAAATTTATCTTTCTAGTCTGAATGTCCATCTCAATTTATTTTATCACAAAGTTAATACTAATAGGACAAAATGTTTCATATTATATGAAGGTATTTGTCATGAAACTGTTGCCACTGAGGTGAGAAGTTCAATGATATTTGAGAAGTTTTCTCAGGCAACTATCTAGGTGACAGGGATTTTCAGTTAAAACTAACGGCCCGGCGGTTTAATGAGTTGCCGGGAGCCTGCCCCGCCGCAGGCGGGGTGTCAGGGTTATGCTATAAAAAAATTGTCTCGAGTAAGCAGGCGAAGCGGGAAGGCAATTAATTAAAGCACCGTCCGAGTTAGGTTTTCGTTGCAATTTTTTGTATCCCTTAGACTTATTGAATTTTATTTCTGACGAGACTTTCAAATTCCAATAATGAACTTCTAAGTCCTGTATTTGTAACTTCTGTCTGTGTATTTTCATTTACCAAATAAATGAAAGCCCAAGTACCTGTCGGTAAAGAAGACTCTTTATAATCTCCATTTAGCTGAATTTGATTGTTCATTGCCTTCTTTAATGACGAAAAAGCTGACGCGTTATCACTATTGGCGTCTATTATGATTTGAATAGTCGTATCACGATAAACATATTTAGTGACAACAGCCTTAAGTTCATCAGAGGTATCGGTTGTATATAAATTAAATTCAATTTCACCCCCTCCTTCACGAACAAAATACATTGAATCATAGAACCCTTTTACTACCTCCTTTTTACAGCCAGAGGACATTACAACTAAGAGGAAAATCATTATCGAAGCTGTCTTCATCTCGCAATATATTAAATTAGAGAAGTGTTGACCTTGTGTTATTTCATTAACAGCAAAAATTATTCCATTAGGTATCGTCAACGGGAATATTCAATTTCAGCTGTTAGGGCTTTTTTGTAACTGTCATGATGTATGTGTTTTTTCCGTGGTCATGTTTGCTCATTTTAGCTGTCTGTAAGCCATGTTTCCGCCCCGTCAGTCACATATAACCAACTTGTTATTAGTCACGGTATCAATGTTTTATATAATAAATTTCTTATAATCAGGTATTGCATATCAAATATATCAAGAAAAAGCCGATTATCAGTGATATGGCCATTTCAATTTTAGCGCCGCTGGTATCGGGATGGGAGATTAGAACATCATTCATATTTGAGAGCCTTTACAGGATTAATTCGAGATGCTTTGTAGGAATTAATGGAAACGGTCATAAGAACCACAATAGTTGCAGCAACAAAAGATATTGCAAATATCCACCAGTTAATGGGAACTTTATATGAATAGTTCTTTAACCAGTTTATCATAAAGTATAGTGTCACAGGGACTGATAATGCGGCAGCCAACAATGCAAGCATGAAATTTCTAAGCAGGTAGGAAATGACAATTGATTTTTCTGAACTGCCAAATACCTTTTTAATTCCTATTTCTTTAGTCTGAGTTTTAATAACGAACAGGGCAAGACCAAATAATCCGACCCCGGCAATCAACATTGTAAACAGGGCAAATATCGAAACAATGTTACTTAAATTTTTCTCTGAAGAATAAATGCTTTTAATGAGATCTTCTATTGTCATGTAATTAAATGGCCTTTCCGGAGCAGCTTTTTTCCATTCTGCTTTGAGCATGGGGAGTATATTGCCAAGTGTTCCTGGTTTGTAATGTACTGCAACCTGCTGAATAAATTGATCAGTAATGTGTATTGTCAAAGGAGGAATATCCGTATGGATTGAATGAAGGTTGAAATCTTTTACAATGCCAATGATCGCACTTTTTCCTATCAATTTTCCAATTGGGTCAGTTATCCCAAGTCGTTTTACAGCAGTTTCATTGAGAATAACTGACTGGGTAAGGTCGCTTCCAAACTCTTCTGAAAAATCACGGCCTTTGGTTACTTCAATACCCATTGTTTTTAAAAAATTATAATCAACAGCCATGCTTTCTACCAGAACTTTAATACTATTATCTTCAAAATTTGGCATTACATAAGTACCTGAATTCTGCATAGGAAGACCTTCCATTGTTCCTGCGGCCATAATTACATTCGGGTTCGATTTAATACTATTAATATAAGATGAATATCCATTAAAATCTCTACCCAGATCAATTACAACTATATCTTTATTGTAATATCCTAAATCTTTCTTTAGTGCATACTGATATTGTGAACGGATTATGAGAGTACTCGATACAAATGAACAGA
>JBEKDR010000037.1:0-31855 GCA_050014255.1 Bacteroidales bacterium
CATTGGTTTTAGAAGTATATACCGCTTCCGGCACGAACAGTATCGCAGAGCTTATAGGAGCAGAAGGATTTCTGTTCTCCAAATCATGGAAAGTTTTCGTTGACAGAAGTTATTATTCCAGAACAAGGGCATCTGCTTCAAATGGATATCTGAAACTGACCTGGCCTAAATACCGTGATTATGATTTTAAGGAATATGTTATATCCCGTGTATTAAGTTATAACAACGAAGTAGTAATTAAGAGGTTAAAATCAACTGAGTTCGTCGATAGTTCCTATGTCGGAGAAGGAGGCAGCTATCTTGTGAGAGTCAATAATCAGAGCGCAAAATTATTAGATTGGGGTCATATAGAATTTACAAGAGATTTGCCTGAATTGAAACTCATGCCTACTGAGAGCGACCCGTTTATTTTAAAATGGGGAAAGAATAAGTATTATAATGCGGTGGATACAATTAAACTTAGCCAGAGTCTGAATCTTGAATATAAATACGTGAATGTTAAAACAACCCGCGATCCAAATGATTCAATTTTTATTGTGGAAAAAGGTTTTTTCGCTGACAAGGCTGATTTCATACTTAAATTTGTTCCAAAAAGTAGAAATTTCAGATATACTTCTGATTATTATCCGAATTTTGAATCACAAGCCATAATAATTTTTGGATTCCCTTTTATAAAACCAAACACTCCTTTAACCAGCATAGATCAGGTAAATCAGGGCGAATTTATATATCTTTTGGGATGCGACAGCATTATAAGATATTCAGTTTCGGAGAAACGAGCTGTAGAGCAATTAGGTTACAGGTCATCAGGATGCAGCAAATGCGAATTTAACAATATAACACTCTCTTCTTCGGGTAAATATATAACCAATTATGTCAATTGCAATCCTGAACTGATGCTGGTGCCATCAAGTAACATGCATAATTATATAATACGTGACCTGAAACCGTATTCAGGTCAGAATTATACTCCTGAAATTATTGTTTCTGATGTGGGTACAGCAATTGTTAATAAGGCAAATGGAGGATTTTATATCTATGATTTTAATACGAACACATCTTTGGCATCATATCAAAAGACTATTTATGGTGGAGATGGAGTATCTATATCCCCAAATGGAGATTATCTTTTTTTATTCGATGATTCTTTACGGTTAGTCAGGTTTACCGCATCTCAGTTCACTAATGTCTGGAGCAATGACCGGTTTTATTATCCGAAATATTTTGGGTTTGACGGAGCAAACCCCGACCAAATGTTCACGTGGGACGGCACATATTTTTCTGTAAAGCATTGCAGTGACTTTTCTGAGGTGTATAAATTTTCACTTTCCGATAACTCCATATTGAACATTGATTTTTATAATAAAGAAATTCTTACGTATAATTCAGGACATTTGTATGTAAAAAGCTATTTAGATGGCTCGTTAATTAAGGACCTTCCTATTAATACAGACGCGTCATTTAATGACAATTCCTTTACCCTAATCAATCACGCAATCGTCTCGATGAGAGGTGTAATTTATTTTATTAAATAGTTTTAATAATGAAAAAAAGAGTTCTGATAACCCTGTTATTACTAATCTCATTCATAAGAGCCAATTCACAGGAGTTCAACTTTGGATTTCAAACCGGAATTGGAACATACTCAATGAAGGGATTGAAAAATATTAATACTTCTGTACCGCAGGGATTACCATTTGATACAAAACTGGTAGCTGATTTCCCGGCATATTTTTATTACCGGCCATCGATGATACTAAGATTCAAAGGTTTTGGTTTAGGCCTGGTTTATTCATTTCAATCCACCGGTTCGCGCATTTCAGCAAAAGATTATTCAGGGGAGTATCGTTTTGATATGAAGGTCAGATCCAGTGCTCCCGGCATTTATTGTGAGGTAAAGTTGACGGCTGAAAACAATTTTAATTTCTATTTATATTCAATTATCGGACCGTCATTCTCAAATTTAGAAACTAAAGAATACTTTAATGTGGCAGATACCATGTTAATAAATGCTAATTATAAATTTAAAGCTCAGAATTATTACATTGAACCAGGCATTAATATTCTATTTCCTGTAAAAGCATTTAGTTTTGGATTAAACTTTGGATATCTGGTACAATTTGGTGATCAGGCTTTTTACACTGGTAACGATAAAAAGAACATACTATTCGATGCTAAAAACCAGGTTTCTGTAAAACCTGATTGGAATGGTATCAGGGGTGGATTATCAGTTTTCTATAACTTAAGTAATTGATAATTTCAAATTCTGTTGACATTTTTTTCATAATATTAATTCCGGTATTAATGGTCTACTGCAACCCTGAATTCAGGAAACCAGCGTAAATCCAATAGCCTTTGTTGAATAAATCCAATCGTCGAGCATTTTGCCAGGAATTTTATCCTTCTCAAATAGTGCAACATATCAAATTAATCAGCGTCTATTAAGAATAACTGAAAAATACAAATAATCATAAGCGATTATTATTTACAAATAATTAATTGAGGTATATATGAAAAAAATTAAATTTATTACAACTGCAATATTGTTGTTTTGCATTTTTGGAACTGCAAAATCCAATTCTCTTTATAATTCAAAGGAAATAACAGATTCTATAGAAATAAAGATTGATACTATGATTGCCCGTATGGGCCTGTCATCTGAAACTCCGGGAGGAGTCGTTGGCGTCATTAAAGATGGTAAGTTGATCTTTAAAAAGGCTTATGGATTAGCCAATTTTGAAACAAAAGAACCAAATACAACATCAACCTTATTTAATCTGGCTTCAGTATCAAAACAATTTACGGCGGCTGCAATTTTGTTACTGGCAGAAGAAAAAAAACTTTCTCTTAAAGATGACATCAGGAAATATCTTCCCGATTTTCCTGATTACGAATATACCATTACCATTGAAAACCTGATACATCATACCTGCGGAATAAAATCCTTTGATGTACTTAAGCTGATGGCAGGAAACTTGTATTCGAAAGAAACTCAGGAAGAAATTTACAGTTTGATTATCAAACAAAAATCGCTGAACTTTAAACCAGGCGATGAATTTTTGTACTCCAATTCGGGATATATTTTACTGGCAAAGATTGTAGAAAAAACCAGTGGGATGAAGTTTAGTAAATTCATTGAGGAAAAAATTTTCAAACCCATCGGGATGAATCAAACCTTCATTTATGACAATCCTGATAAAATTATAAAGAACAGTGCAGCAGGCCACTCCTGGGGAGGTAATGAAAAATTTAAAAAATCCGCTGATTTGAATAGTACAGCCGTTGGTGAATCTAATGTATATACTTGTGTGGAAGATTTTCTGCAATGGGATGATAATTTTTATAAAAGCAGGCTTGGGGAATGGGATTTTAGTAAAGAGATGACATCACTTGTGACTCTCAAGAACGGTGATACATGTAACTATGCTTTTGGCCTTGAAATATCCCGGTACAAGGGTTTAAAAACAATCAGCCATCAGGGAGGCACCGAGGATTTTACTGCACAATATATTCAGATTCCTTCAGAAAAATTTGCAGTTGTATGCCTGTTTAATATTCCTGTTGATGTGACAGGTCTTGCATACAGAATAACTGACTTGTATGTTAAAGGGAACCCAAAACTGGTTGGCGCTTCAACACAACCGGAAAAGGTTAAGGTTGATTCTTCCGTGCTTCAGAAATATGTTGGAAAATACTTCGATGAAAATCATGGGTTTGATTTAACCATTACAAAAGAAGGTGATCATCTTGTTTTTGATGCTCTTTACCAGGGCAGATTTGAAATATACCCTTCTTCAGATACATCGTTTTTTGTAACCTTTGCTGATTTAAAGTTCATTTTTAGCAAAAATGATAAAGGAGAAATTGCAAAAGCAACAATTATTCAGGGCAATCAAAAATTTCACCTTACTTACTTGGGTATTAATGTATTTCCATTAAAAGCAGAACAATTAAGCAAATATGCCGGAGATTTTTACTGCGAGGAGGTTGATGTGACCTATCCTGTATTATTTAAAGACAATAAATTATACGTCAAATTTCCTGAATCCACTGCTCAGTTTTGTAAAACCAAAGTTGAATCAGAACTTATTTCGGAGCATGCCGATTATTTTGCCTCACCTGTTGGTGGTTTTAAATTTACAAGAAACACTAAAAACGAAATTTCCGGATTCATCCTTTTGGATGTAGGTCGGGTAAGGAATTTAGTCTTTAGAAGAAAGTAAATCTTGTCGGGAACCACTTAAAAATGACATAACATGAAATCTGCTTACGATTGTCTGTGTGTTCATTTTGATAAATAGATAATCTTAAAGAACGATTTTTATAATATAGTACTCACTGGTATTCATAAAACACTAAATTTGTTTCGAACATTGGCAATCAAAGTGAAATGGTACCGGAAATTTACAAGTGGTTCAAAAAAAAATTTCCCCAGAATTATATTATAAAGAATCCTTTTGCCGGGACTCTGATAATTGCCCTCTTTGTCTTTGGTTTCGCCGTTTTATATAAACCTTTAAACACTCATGCATCCGGGGCTTTAAGTTATGAAGAAACCATGGCATGTTATAGTTTTTTATCCGGTATCTTTTTATTTTTATTTGTCAGGGTTTTAAAAACTTTCAGATACTTTTCAGACAACAAAGACTGGACTATCTTCAAAGAGATTTTATCAGTTTTTATTGTCTTATTCATTTTAGGTGTTGCTATATACCTGCTTGGCTTTTTAATTGAAGAATCGAAGAAAAGGTGGAATATTTCAACTTTTATTGGTTCGGTTGAAGGCGCTTTTCTTGTTGGGATCATTCCTATGGCTTTTTTTACGGTAATAAACTATCGCTATTTGTTTCCGGAAAGTATTAGTTATAAAGGAAATATTGCAGGAACAATAATGGAGGGCCAGGCTCCTGAAGAGCTCGTTCAAATCAGCTCCCAGCTGAAAAAAGAGGAATTAAGCTTTTACCCCAGCCAGTTTTTGTACGCCGAATCGGACGGGAATTACGTGGTTTTTTATTTAAACATAAATGAACAGGTAAAGAAAGTGATCATACGTAATTCAATTAACAATATAGAGCAACAATTATCAGGAATTCCTTACTTCCTGAGAGTACACCGGGCATTTATTGTGAATTTAAAAAAAGTCAGGAGCAAGCAGGGAAACACCCTGGGTTACCTGATAAAACTTGCCGGACCTGAATTTAAAATCCCTGTATCGCGTAAAAATACCGGGGTTTTCAACGAAAAACTTGCCCTTTTTCATGACTGAGAAGTTACCATCCATCCCAAAATATTGCAGTTCGTAACAGGAATTATCCGATTCTTATTGGCGCAGTTACAACATACAACAAATACTTGCGGTCTATCCCAATAATTTGGAGCGAACTCTCTTATTGCCTCAATTTGCAGAGGTAAATTATAAGAAAGTTTTAACTAATAAAAAGAATCATGAAATCATTTTTGGGAAAGAAAGCAGGCAAAAAATGTTTCCTGGCAATTTTTGCAATTACAACAAGCCTGACACTGTTAAACGGGCAGGGGCAACAGAAACATTCTATCAAAGGTCAGTTAAAGGACCAGCAAACTATGCAGGCTATGGCTTATGCTACCGTGGCTCTGCGCAGAATATCAGACTCGACTCTTATTACAGGAACAGCAAGCAACCCGGATGGCCAGTTTATACTCGCATCTGTCTCTGAGGGTAAATATTCTCTTATAATAAGTGCTATCGGGTATAACCGCGTGACAAAAAACATTGATCTGACTGAGGACTTCGATGCAGGAACAATTCTTTTACAGGATAAATCTTTGGCTCTGGCTGAAGTTGTTGTTGTAGGGGAACGGATGAAAGCTAAAGCCGAGCCTGACAAGACCACTTATTTTGTCAATAAAAAAATGTATGATGTTTCAAATAACGGAGTCGATTTACTGAGTTATATTCCCGGGGTACAGGTCGACATAATGAAAAACATATCACTCGAGGGAAGCCAGAACATAATTATCCTGGTGGATGGCAAGGAGCGTGACCGGAACTATTTAAGCCAGCTAAACGCCCGGGATATTGATAAAGTGGAAGTTATAAATACACCTGATTCCAGATTTGATGCAGGCATAACCGGAGTCATTGACATTATTCTCAAAAAAGATAAAGATGCAGGAATGAACGGCCATATTCATCTGGATGTCCCAACTTCCCGGTCGACGATATATGCTTTTCCCGATTACAGCTTTAATTATAGTTTCGGGAAACTTAATTTATACACCTCTTACAATGGTGAATTCAGCTATTTTGATCAAACCTGCAGCAGTAATCGTAATTTCAGCGATAGCCGGGGAGCAACAGAAATTACCTCTGATCAGATTTTAAAGCAAAAAGACTGGTCGCACAGGTTTCATTATGGATTCGATTATTTCATAAATGATAGGAACCAGATTAATTTTTATGCCTTTTTTAACCCTTATTCAAATGAGCTGAATGGCAATGTCGGGATGAAAGCCACAGGAGATGAATATGGTGATCAAAACTGGTCGGCTCTGAAGCGAGATGCAGACATCAACCTTTCATCATTCTACTCCTTGCATTATAAACATATATTTAACAAGCCGGGCAGGGAAATTGATTTCGATCTAAGCTATTTTAATTTTAAGGCTGAAAACAAAACAACCTATATCACTCAGGACAGCCTGCAAAGTAATTATCCGGGAACCCAGGTAAATATTGTAAAACCTGAACAAAACACCGTTAGTTTTAAGATTGATTATACATCACCGCTTACGGAAAAACTAAAATTTGATGCAGGAATCAAAGGCAGATCACAATTGTTGCAGGACAGGAATTCTGATGAATTTAAATATGATGAGAGTGTCTTTGCATTGTATGGAACTATGACGTATAGCTTTTCAAAATTTACTATGAGTGCGGGAGTCCGCGGTGAAAAATCGACATCAGGTCTAACCGACAGCTTCCGCAAAAATGTTTTTGCTTTATTGCCTGATGCGACAATTAACCTTAAGCTTTCTCCGAAACAAAACATAAAATTATCTTACAATCGTACTGTATATCGTCCGAATATATATGAATTGAATCCTTACACTTCCTTCAATGACCCTTACTCCACAGAGAGCGGGAATCCTGGTCTGAAACCGGAATTCAGGCAAAATTTATCCATTGATTACTCCCGAACCATTGGCGATAATTATATTTCAATGCAGCTATATTATCGGGAAAGGACTGATGCCATTAATCATTATACTTTTGTCAACGATACCGGGATAATTGAAACACGGGTAGCAAACCTGGGCGATATTCACGGGTATGGAATTCAGATGTCCGGAGCACTGAAGCTTACTAAAGCAATTGCCATAAACCCATATCTTCAACTGACTGATATCTTTACAAGAGGCAACAGCCTCGCAAAGCAATACGATATAAACGACTGGCACAGATTAGCTTTCGAATCAGGACTTTCCGCAATTGTAACATTCAAATATGATATTATTGCATCGTTTCAATTTCAGTACAATAGCCCTCTTATAAATTTTCAGGATATGTCATTCAGCGATGCGCTTTATTTTATTTCGCTTGAAAAAACCTTTAACCAGAAATTCAAGATAGGGATTACAACCGCCATTCCATTTTCAAAATCGTTCACTTATCAGGGAACCGAAATAAAAGGAACGGATTTTTATAGTCATTCAGAAGGAAATTTAAGGCTACCTGCCATTCCTTTCTGGTTAAAATTTTCATACCAGTTTAATTCCGGGAAAGCAGGTCATAAAACAAACCGGGAGAAGGAAGATATCGATAATATGCCAAAGAAGGGATTTTAGGTTTGCTGATTATCAAAAAAAGTTAGGCAAAATACCAGGCCTATTGTACATTTGACCAAAAACTTAACTACAATTTTAAAATTACAGAATATGATAAGTAGAATCTGGCATGGTTATACAACCTTAGAAAACGCTGATTTGTACGAGAAACTTCTCAAAGAGGAGGTTTTCGTCGGTATAAAGAACCGGAATATAGTTGGATACAAGGGTATTCAATTATTGCGAAGGCAAATCTCAAATGAAACTGAATTTATAACAATCATGTGGTTTGACTCGATAGATTCGGTTATAAAATTTGCCGGTGAGGATTCTGAAAAAGCTGTCGTGCCTGAAAAGGCTCAAAAGATTCTTTCCCGCTATGATAAAACGTCTCAGCATTATGAGGTAAAAATCGAGGATTTCCGATGAGTTTGTCTTCATTATTTAAGTTTACTCCAAAAAGTCTTTTTTGCCACCAAGGCACTAAGGCGCTAAGTTTCACAAAGCATATATCTTTAAATATTAGCTCTTTGTATTCCTCGTGTCTTTGTGTCTTAGTGGCAATTGCAAAGCTGTTTCGGCCGGAACAAATAACTCTTTTGCAGCATCACGGATTTTTTTTCGTCTATTGATCGAGATCCTGGTATTTTAAAAACTGCAAGAAGATCTTTAAACTAATTTATTGAATAATCTCTAATAAAACTGTAACTATGTTGAACAATCTTATCAGGCATAGCCTGAGGTCTTTTAAAAGACAACGCGCTTACATTATTATTAATATTCTCGGATTGTCAATCGGTATAGCCTGCAGTCTTCTAATTGCATTGTATGTAATTAATGAAGCAAGCTATGATAAATTTAATACAAAAAAAGATCGGATTTTCCGGGCAATACTGAACGGTAAAATAGGTGGTCAGGAAGTCACAATTGCAACTTCGGCTGCTGTAATGGGTCCTACTATGCTGAGGGAATTCCCTGAAGTTGAAGATTTCCTCAGAATGTCAGGGAGTGGTCCTACGGTTATTGAGTACAATAACCTGGTATTTACGGAAGAACATCTGGTTGAAGCCGATTCGTCATTCTTTAATTTTTTCTCAATTCCAGTTTTGAAGGGCGATCCAAAAAACCTTCTAAATGCACCGCACAAGGCCGTACTGTCGGAATCTACAGCAAAAAGACTATTTGGCAGTGAAAACCCGATTGACAAAGCCATAAAGATAGGAACTGATACGATACGGTACATTGTTAGCGGGGTGATGAGTGACGTTCCTGCAAAATCACATTTTGAAGCCAATATTATTACTTCATTTATGACTGACCAAAGGTCAAAAAATCCTATATGGCTGAGCAATAACCTTAGCACCTATTTACTTCTGAAACCAAACACCAGTTATGTTACGGTTGATCAGAAGATACCTGAAATGCTGAAAAAATATGTAGGACCTGAAGCTCAGCAGTATCTTGGAGTCTCGATGGAAGATTTTGAAAAGCAAGGCAATAAATACAGGTTCTATCTTCAGAATCTGAAAGATATTCATCTTGATTCCTCAATTCAACAGGAATTTAAAGCTGCCAGCGATCCCAAGTACCTTATAATATTTGGCAGCATTGCAGTGCTGATCGTTCTTATCGCGGCAATTAATTTCATGAACCTTTCAACGGCACAGGCATCGAGGAGGGCAAAAGAGGTCGGGATTAAGAAAATCGGAGGTTCGTCAAGGGGCATGCTGATAACACAATTTCTTTCCGAGTCATTCATTCTTTCATTAATTTCACTGGTACTTGCCCTGGTCTTTATTAAGGTTACACTCCCTTATTTCAATAACCTGCTTGGCACATCCCTGGTTCTCAGGCTTTTTGCCGACTGGTACACCGTACCTTTGCTGTTGTTTTTCACAGTGGTTGTGGGATTTCTGTCAGGCAGCTATCCTGCCCTTTTCCTTTCTGCCTTTAATCCTTATGAAGTGCTTAAAGGCAGCGTAAGAAACAGCATGAAAAACGGGAAGTTGAGAAGAGTACTGGTTGTATTTCAGTTTGCGGTATCCATCTTGCTAATCGTCGGTACAATTGTCATGTACAGGCAGATAAGCTATATGCTTAATAAAGATGTCGGGTTCAATAAAGAACAGCTAATAGTCATTGACAGGGCACATGCCCTGGGGACAAAAATGAAATCATTCAAAGAGGCGGTTAAAAACATACCGGGCGTTGTGAATATTTCCAGTTCCACGGCTGTTCCGGGTCGTGTTAATAATACAAACGGTTACAGGATTGAAGGAAGAAAAGAAGAAAGCTTTCTGATGACGACTACCTGGGCCGATTATAATTTTCTTGACACATACGGAATGACACTTGTTTCCGGAAGATTTTTTAACGAATCCTATTCGTCCGATAAAGGAGCATGTATTGTCAATGAAAGCACAATTAAGAATTTTGGAATTACCGACATCCAGAAAACAAGGTTCATGGAGCCGGGTGATTCAGGTAAAATGAACTATCTTCCTATACTGGGAGTAGTGAAGAATTTCAATTTTGAATCACTTCGTAATCCTATTAATCCATGCATTTTCAAATTCCAGAATGACGAGATGTTATGGGGCTACATCACAGTCAGATTAACTGCACGTAATTATTCGAAGACAATCAGTGAGATTGAATCCAAATGGAAAGAATTTGTACAGAATAATCCTTTGCAGTACTATTTTCTCGATGCGGATTTTGAAAAAATGTACATCCAGGAAAAGCAGAACGCCCAGATGGCGGTGATCTTTTCAATTCTGGCAATATTTATAGCTTCCCTCGGACTTTTCGGGCTTACGTCATTTACTGTCGAACAGCGGACCAAGGAGATAGGAGTAAGAAAAGCTATGGGCTCTTCGATAGCCGGTATTTATGTCGAGATATCCAGAGAAGTAATAATCCTTGTATCTATTTCAGCGCTTATAGCCTGTCCGTTAATATATTATATTGCGGGCAAATGGTTACAGAACTTCTATTTCAGGATCAACCTTGGAGTATTCAGCTTTGTTGCAGGCTTAAGTATAGCGCTTGGGATAGCTCTTATTACAATCAGTTACAGGATACTGAAGGCAGCAAGGGTAAATCCGGCGCAATCGCTTAAATATGAATAAATTATACTGAACATGTGTTTAATTACTGAGATAACTTTGAAGCAATTTTTTATCTGTTAAAGATCAGAAAAAACAGCTGATAGCACAGCCATGAAACCGATATTAATAAATTTTTAATCAGGAATAAAAATTATGAATTTAGCATGCTTCACCAAAAGGGTATTTTTCTTAGCACTGATAATCAGTCTGTCATTCAGGGGAATTTTTGGGCAATCGGGCTTTCTGATCCCATATTGTGAAACCCCTCCGGTTATAGACGGAATTCCGGATGAAAAATTAAATCAGCTGAAATGGCAGGAATTTTCTTACATACAAAAAACCAGTGAAGAGAATAATGATATTCCTGTACGGTATAAAATTGGATATGGACTCAATTATCTTTATTTAATTATTGAATCAAAGAGCGATAGCATAATTTGCCGTGACAGGGCATATCAGAATGGGGACGGTTTCCATCTGGTAATTGCCAGGCCAGAGGTGGACCATAAATCTGAAGAATTTTATGTTCTGAGGTTTTCCCCTGCTGATACTTCAAAAAAAATTCCGGCACGCAAAGGCGTGTGGTACTACAATATTGATCTTTCCGGAAAAAGCCTGAGCTCAGCTACACAATTTGTCTGCAGATCTTCTGAAGGAAAAAGCTATTTTGAATTAATGCTACCATGGAATGAGATCTATCCATACAATCCCCTCTTTTCAGATAGTGTAGGAATAAATCTCTGTTTTGTTAAAGCTGTTGGTGCAAAAGAGAAAAATTATTACTTCTTAAAATATGATCCAAATATTCAGTCAGAATTGAGAAAACGTGAATACATTACCGTATCTTTTCAACCTCCTTCCTGCCCGGTACATTCCTGTTCCTTTGCGCAACCTGAACAAAACAATATCAGGTCAGGGAATAATGTAAGACTTAAAATAGTCAGCATGAGCAATGATGTCCGAAAGATCACTTTTGACATCTCTGTCCGGTCTGCAGATAATAATATTTTTACTGATTTTACACGGGAAGTTCTGCTTTCCGGAGGTATTAACAGGAATGAGTTTGATATACCTGTCGACCGCCTGATTCCTGATGGTTACAGGATTGTATGGAAATGTTCTGATAATTCTGAAGGGGAAATCCCCCTTTCAATTTTACCGGAAATTAATTTAAATGATGAGTTAAAAACTCTTAATGATAATAAGATGAAGGTTTCAGAGGGTGATTACAATTCACTTCTGTTTTTACTTCAAAACATCATGAACAATTATGAAAAAATTAAAAAGTATGAAATTGCCGGGGAAATTAGGGAAAGATATTATTCCTACAGAAAAGATATAAATGAATTGGCTAATAACCAGTCACCCTATTCTGATAAAAGAGGAATATTCAGGAGGGCATTTCTTTCAAAGATTGACAGCACATTACAGCCTTACACTATCAAAATCCCGGACAATTTTGACAGGAACAAAAAGTATCCGCTGTTTGTGATGCTTCACGGAAGCGGTTCAGATGATCAGAATATGCTTAATGACAAGCTGACTGAAAACAATTTCATAGAGATTGCTCCATTTGGAAGAGGGACATCGAATTGTTTTACAACTGACGGAGCGGAAATTGATGTGAAGGAGGCTATTGACGATGTAGTGAAGAATTATCCTGTTGATACCTCAAGGATAGTTATAGCAGGTTTTTCTATGGGTGGATATGGAGCATACAGGATATTTTATGAGTATCCGCGACTTTTTAAAGGTGTGGTTGTATTTTCCGGTCATCCCTCCCTTGCATCGAAATGGATCGGAGAGGGATTTCCGGATTTTCTTGAAAGTAAGTACCTGTTGCCATTCAGAAATATTCCGGTTTTCATTTATCATAGTAAAAACGATATGAATTGCCCTTACGATCTTACCCTGCAGCTTGTGGCGAAACTGAAAACTGCAGGAGCGGAGGTCGAATTCCTGACGGCTTCGGATAGCGGTCATGGTCTGATTGATAAAGAGAATATTCAGCTCTATTACAATTGGTTGAAAGAAAATATTATTAATAATACTACCTTTAAAACTTCGAACAAAGTAGTTTATTAAATAAATCTATGGAGAAAAAAATTATAATTATCGGTGCAGGCATTGCCGGGCTATCTGCAGGGTGTTATGCCAGAATGAATGGATACGATGCTGAAATATATGAATCGCACTCCTTGCCCGGAGGTCTGTGCACCTCATGGAAAAAAGGGGAATACACTATAGACGGGTGTTTGCACTGGCTGACAGGATCTGCTCCCTCTGACAGCTTTTATCATATATGGAAAGAACTGGGAGCTGTTCAGGGCCGCCGGATATATGATCACCAGGAATTCTATCGTTATACAGGATCTGATGGCAGAACGTTTATTTTATATAATAATGCCGACAGGCTTGAGAAACACATGAAGGAACTTTCTCCCGGAGACACTGAATCTATTGAATTGCTATGCCGGCTGATCAGAAAATTTACAAAATTTAAATCACCACTAAATAAAGCCTTTGAATTATTCAATTTCCTTGATATTATCAGGATGATATTCACTATGAGGCCGTTTATGAAAGATCTTAATTTATGTAACAGCCTGACCATGGGAGAATTTGCCGGGCGATTCAAAGATCCATTACTGCAGGAAGTATTTCCTCTGATCCTGGGTGATAAGGATATGAGTTTATTTGCGTTTGTGATTACCATGGCCCTTTTGCATAACAGAGCCGGAGGTTTTCCTGAAGGCGGTTCGCTGGAATTTGCCCGGGCTATTGAAAAGCGGCTCTTGAATCTGGGTGGCAAAATATTCTATGGTAAAAAAGTTGAAAAAATTCTGGTTAAAGATGGGGATGCATATGGGATACAACTGGCAAAAGGTGTAGAAATTTTGGGAGATTATGTCATATCCTGCGCCGATATGCAAGCAACTGTTTACAAAATGCTTGATGGTTGTTATATTGAGCCTCAGCATGAAGAATTGTTCAGCAATGAAAAGATTTTCAATTCATCTGTTCAGGTATCGTTTGGTGTAAATATGGATTTTTCAAATGATTCTGACTGTGTTGCACAGGTTTACAAACTCAGTGCACCTTTATTGATCGGCAACATGAAAACCGATTGGATCATGATCCGTAATTATAGCTTTGATCCTACTCTGGCGCCGAAAGGAAAAACAGTGGTCGAATCTACATTTATGGTTGATGATTTTGATTACTGGGAAAGACTTTATGCTGATAAGGCAGCATATAAATCTGAAAAAGAGAGAATTGCAACTATAGTATCTGAAGAATTGGAGAAAAAGTATCCCGGGTTCATTTCGCATATCGAAGTCACTGATGTTCTTACTCCCATGACCTATGTGAGGTACACTGGCAATTACAGAGGATCATATATGACCTGGATAATGACACCTGGTTTGATGAAGCGACACAGAATGATCAAAAAAACACTCCCCGGTTTGAAGAATTTCTGGCTTTCGGGAATGTGGGTACAGCCTCCCGGCGGAGTACCAACAGGGGCAAAAACATCGCGTGATATACTTCAGATTATCTGCCGGATTGACAAGAAAAAATTTATAGCTATAGAAGCATAATCAACGAGCGAACTTATATCAGAATTTCGCATACACTATCTGATTTTTGGACTATTCTGATTATTTTTGAAGAGTAAATTATATCATTATGAAAACATTTATAAAAAGAGCTTCTTTATTAATAACAGTTCTGTTCATTTTTCTTCAGCTTAGTAAGGCAAGCATTTCCCTGCCGGAAATATTTTCTGACAACATGGTTCTTCAGCAAAAGTCAGATATAATTATCTGGGGCTGGGCAAAAACCGGCGAAAAGGTTATTATAAAAGCCGATTGGATGGATACCGAAATTACAACACAGGGAAGCACCCAGGGAACATGGAAGATAACTATGAAAACACCTGCAGCCGGCGGACCATATAATATTCATATAAAAGGCCAGAACGAACTGATATTGAAAAATGTGTTGATAGGAGAAGTATGGCTATGTTCAGGTCAATCGAATATGGAAATGTCGGCCCAATGGGGTATTAATAATGGTGACGAGGAAATAAAAAATGCGAATTATCCTGAGATCAGATTTTTTACTGTTTCAGCATCCACGTCTCATTATCCGCAGGATCATCTTGCAGGCAAATGGTCAGTATGCACTCCCGATGAGATGAGGACCTTCAGCGCTATCGGCTATTTCTTCGCCCGAAAACTGAATAAAGAACTTGGTGTGCCAATCGGCATCATCAATTCCAGCTGGGGAGGAACGCCTGCAGAAGCGTGGATGCCGGAAGAGGTAATTCAGAAAGACGGGTTCCTTCGTGAAGCTGCAGCAAAGCAAAAAACCGTACCATGGGGGCCGGTTGAACCTGCCAGGATTTATAATGCCATGATTAATCCCCTGATCCCTTTCCATATTGCAGGAGTCTTGTGGTACCAGGGTGAGGCTAATACTATAAATAGCTATGCCTATAAGGAGTTGCTTTCAGGTTTGATTAAAAGCTGGAGAAACAACTGGGGATATGATTTTCCTTTCTATTTTGCACAGATTGCTCCTTACAAGTACGGGAATCCCTATGAAGGAGTTGAGGTGAGGGATGCCCAGAGAAGAGTTCTGGAGGTGCCAAATACAGGAATGGCTGTACTGAGTGATCTCTGCGATACTCTCAACATCCATCCTAAGAATAAACAGGATGCAGCATTGCGGCTGGCCAATATTGCATTGAACAGATATTACAAAAAGGCAATACCTGAAGATTCCGGACCTTTATATAAAGAGATGACAATCGATAAGGACAAAGCCATTATTTCATTTGACCATAGTGAGGGATTGCATGCAGCAGGAGGTAAACTGACATATTTTGAGATTGCAGGTGCGGATAAGGTATTTTACCCTGCAGAGGCAAAAATAAAAGACCAGAAGGTAATTGTTACATCTAAAAAAGTGAAGACGCCGGTAGCTGTCCGTTTTGCCTGGAGAAATACTGCCACTCCAAACTTGTTTAATGGCGCCAATTTGCCGGCATCATGCTTTACTACTAAATAGCATCTTCTTCCCGCGAAACACCATCAACTATATTTTCTCTGTGAATCTCTGTGCTTCTCAGTGTGTCTCCGTGTAAGTTCTTATTTTTTAGTTACACAGAGTGGCACAGAGGGATCACAGAGGGCCACAAAGAATGTGGTTTTATGAACCTAACATCTGTTTTACTTTAGCGGAGATCTCTTTCCCATCAGCTTTTCCGGCAAGTTCTTTGGTGGCAATACCCATTACCTTTCCCATATCTGCATGGGATTTAGCGCCTACACGTGCAATTATGCCCTTAATAATATTTATAAGCTCTCCTTCGCTTATTTTTGCCGGAAGATATTTTTCAAGAACCTCTGCTTCGGTAATCTCTTTCTCATACAGATCGGGTCTGTTCTGTTCCTTATATATCGCAGCCGATTCCCTTCTCTGTTTAACCAGCTTCTGAATGATTTTCAATTCCTCTTCAGCGGTAAGGACGGTATCCCCGCTTTTCTCGGTTCTGGCGAGCGTGAAAGCAGTTTTTACGGCTCTGATGGCCTCGAGGACAACTTTATCCTTTGCCTTCATGGCGTTTATAAGATCGCTAGAAATTTTCTCGGTAAGTGACATAATGAAAGTTTTAAATTATTTAACAATTGTTAAAAACCGTGTTATAAAGATACAAGATACATATTTCTCTTTATTTTTATCCTTCAAATAATTAACTTGGATGCCTATTAATCTGTAGGATCGCAAATGAAAAAGAGTAATTCAATAAGCTGTCGCTTATTTTGGTCATCTGTTGCCCTTGCCTTCTGCTGCATGAATCTGTCAGCACAGATGTCTGTTATTCAGACCGAAAACGGACTTGTCTCGGGATACAGGAGCGGTGATATAAGCATATTCAAAGGAATCCCTTTTGCCGCTCCACCGGTAGATGACTTGCGCTGGAAAGCCCCTCAGCCGGTAAAAAGCTGGACCGGCGTTCTGAAATGCCAGGAATTTTCAGCCAGCCCTATGCAGAGTAAACCTGTGCCTTTCATGATGTGGACAGAAGAATTCATCACACCGCCTGATAAATTGAGTGAAGACTGCCTCTATCTGAATATCTGGACTCCGGCTAAATCGTCGAAAGATAAATTGTCCGTATTTGTCTGGATTTATGGAGGGGGATTTTCATCGGGTTCTGCTGCATGCGCCGTGTATGACGGAGAAGAAATGTCGAAGAAAGGCATAATCTTTGTCAGCATTAATTACAGGGTCGGAGTTTTAGGCTTTCTGGCACACCCCGAACTAAGCAGTGAATCGGGAATTAAAGTATCTGGTAACTATGGTCTGCTCGACCAGATTGCAGCTTTGAAGTGGATCAAAAAGAATATCGAAGCTTTTGGAGGCGATCCTCAAAAAGTTACAATAGCAGGACAATCAGCAGGATCGATGAGCGTGTGTACGCTCGTAGCCTCACCTCTTGCCAAAGGTCTTTTCAGTGGTGCCATTGCCCAGAGCGGCGGAATATTAGGTGGACGTATGAACAGGAATTTGACTGAAGCTGAAAAATCGGGCATCACTTTTATGGATAAGATGAAGACAGCCAACATCGGAGAGCTCCGTCATAAGTCAGCAGAAGAGCTGATAGCTGCAGGTGGTAGCTTTGGGCCGGTTTCCGACGGATATGTTATTCCGGATGATGTATTTGCCGCTTTTAGGAACGGACAGTTTAATGACGTTACGATGATGGCAGGCTGGGTAATGGGTGACGGATCGCTTATGGGAACCCAGACGATGACTCCTGAGAAATATAAGCAGCAGGCTGTTGAAAAATATGGTGATAGAGCAGAGGAATATATGAAAATATTCCCCGGAATCACAAGCGATCAGGTTGCATCATCTTTGAAAGAATTTAGCCTTATCCAATTTGCTGCTCTTCCGGCGCATTTATGGGCTGGATTCAGTAAGAGCAAAGCATATTTATATCAATTCAATCATGTTCCCGTTGATAAACCGGGTTTTCCAAATTACGGGGCATTCCATACTTCCGAAGTGCCCTTTGCCCTTCACACACTTCACCTTTGGAAGCGTCCCTGGCGTGATGTTGATTTTGCAGTGGAAAAGACGATGAGCGATTATTGGGTGAACTTTGTAAAGACAGGTAATCCAAATGGAGAAGGGCTTCCGGAGTGGAAAGTTTATGATAAATCTTCAGGGAACATAATGGAAATTGGAGATAAATCGCAGTTATCACCGGCTCTTCATAAAAGTGAATTTGATTTTCTTGAAGGAACTAATAAGCATTAATAAAACCTGAATCGGGTTTGTCGTGTCCTTCGTGTCCCCTAAACCAAATACAAGCAGAGTTTGTTTACTTTATTTGATTTCAGCTCTGTATAAAGCTGACCTTCCCGTAATAAAAAGAGTCTTTCCATCTTTCCCGCCGAATATGATACCTGATGGGCGCTCGGGTACATGAATTATGCCGGTTTGCTTTTCTTCTTGGTCGAATACATATATCTCACCATCAGCAATATATACATTTCCATTATCATCGGGTATTGAACTGAATTCCCCTTTTTCAGCGAAGTAATGAAGATCTGAAACATACCCTTTCGTATCAACAGCCAGTTTGACTGTACGTTTATCATACTCATCGGATGCAAAAAGAAACTTGCCCGGGAATGCTTCGACCAGAGAACATGCTCTTGCAAGATCGTAACAGACGGGAATTATTGTTCTGCCATCAGGTGCAATATAACATTCTGAATCACGGTTAACCGCGATACTATTAAAATCATGAGAATCGCGCCACCGGTTTGAAGGATAAAGAGCCTTGAAAATATTGTCAACCGATCCCATTGGGACCTTCTCAAGCTTTTGGATTGTCTCTTCCGGATTCTCTGGATTTACCGAATATATCATTGTCCCAAACCCGGAATTGCCCCATCCGCTGAATGATGTCCCGGAGGCATCAGGCGGATTGGCATAATGTTCCGGCTGACCATTTATCAATAAGCCGGGTTGAGGATTGTATCGGAATACAACTAAAAGATTGTCTTTTGAATCACAGGCCAGGGATAGTGGTTCCCACTGGAAATCGGCTAAAAGGGAAAGCGAATTGGTTTCAATTGACCATTTATATACCCGTTTCATTCGCTGCTCAGCAAAATATACATTGCCTTTCGAGTCTCTGCACAACCCTAATGCAAACTCGAACCCTTTGGCAAGTATCGGAACCGGACTATTTGTTTGGGTCGAACCCAGCTTTGTAGTCTTGCCGGTTATGAATAAACGAGCCATCTCGACCGGACGGACTTCAATACCGGTATTGATATCGTATAGTGGATTATCTGTTGTGTACTTGATCTGGCTGTAATTGTGAATGTTCAGTATTTCAAGATTTGAGCAATCCCAGGTTCTGACTGAATAAGGATAAGGTACTTTGACCCGGATTACACGGAACATATATAAATTTGCAATGGTCATGTTGGAACATTTTTCAAGTTCGAGGGGTTGACATTCCGAACCTTCACGGTTCTCTTCCTCGAGCTGAAGTGCATAAATATTCCAGTTTGATACATTATTTAAACGTACTTCGTTCCTGACATGATGTTCCACCGACATGGCATAAACACGACCACGTGTATTTGTATTTGATGCGTAAAAACCTGATATTGCAAAAGTACTTGCAGACCAGATATTCTTGAAAATTCCTCCACCGTTATTTGTCACCCATAGGCTCCAGTACTGTGTATCCCACACCTGTTCGGAAGCTGCGGATGATGCCATGCCTTGGGGTGGCTTGTTTTCTTCCCATCTCCATGGTACATTTGGACCCGGGCTCATGGTACCGTGCCCGCCTATGAACTTCACATCGTTAATCATCGATTTTTCACCAGCCATCCATTTACATGCAACTGCCCTGTAATTGTTTTGTGCCGTATATAATCCAATTCCGGTGATTATATTTGTCCCACCTTTAGGAGCTTCTACCAATGCTTCAGGAGCTCCGAAGCTGCCAAAAGCAGGAGAGTTTTCAATCAGGGTAAAATTTGTAGCCATAGGGTGAAATCCTATCAGAACTGTTGATGGTTTGAGCTTAAGAGTCATACTCACTCTGTATGATCCCTGGGGAACGTATATATTGGGGTACCTGTCAAT
This sequence comes from Bacteroidales bacterium, assembly GCA_050014255.1. Lineage (GTDB taxonomy): Bacteria > Bacteroidota > Bacteroidia > Bacteroidales > VadinHA17 > LD21. The sequence continues at coordinate 20,109 of JBEKDR010000037.1, forward strand.
AGCCTCCTGAATTGCTTTAGTATCATCGGTTGCCCCGTCGCCTTTGGCACCCAGAGTTTTAAGGTTCACCCAGGTTCCCATATCAGGAAGTTTCGGGATATCAGAAACTGGTTCAGCAGGAAGTGTTTTAAGAACTTCTGTTTCACAGGTAGTCCTTATCTGTGCTTCAGAATCTAAATCATCCATCTGAAGCCCGTAAATGAACCTCTTTACATTGTATATTTCTGATGGTGCAGTTGTATTTGTATTGAGTTTAGGAAAGTGAACCAAAACCTGAACATCTTTGCACATAAGATTCCGGATATTGACCTGCATGTGCGCATTATCTTCATTGCTGACTTCAATTGCAGGCCCGGAAATGTTTTCAAACCGGCAATCCTCCAGGAAAAGTTTTTCCCAGTAATTCTGATCGACAAGGATCACTGAAGGAACATTTTTTACACTCATCCTGACAATTGTAAAACCTGCTTCATGAGTTTTGATTGCAGCCTTACGCTGACCTTCAAAATAAGTGTCGAGCATCATGAATTGCCAGCCAGGGGAAGCTTTAGTAGTATAAATGCCATACTCGCCGCTAAAGAATTTCACATCTTCGATCATATTCCCGATATCGAACAGACCTGCTTTTCCATTACCAATGTGGATGTCGCAATGTGAAATAAAACTATGCTGGGCGAAATGAGTCCGCAAGGCTACTGCTGCAGGATTCCCGTCTTCTATTTTCAGATCGATGTTCGAAAGTGCACTGTAAAAAGTACCGGCTCCTGCATCCCTGATCTCTTTCCCCGGTTCAACAATACTACTCGTAAACCAGAACATATAAGAAGCTTTTCCCTTATCATCGGGCTCCGGTACCTGAAATCCCGGTGAATTTTTCCTGAGAATAAATTCCGGTCGGGTTTTTCCGTATCCGATCAGACGGATTGCAGCCGGGATATAGATTGTCTTTGATATTGTGTAAATCCCTTCGGGTATAAAAAGAATGCCAAAATTTCTATCTTTTTTTAATTGATTGATAGCATTTTGAAGTTGAACTGATACATCGGTTTTTCCATCAGTTGTAATGCTGAAGTTTTCAGGAGTGAAAAAGACAGCAGCTGAATCGTCGGGCTTTTGTGTATAATATGAATTGGAAGGCTTAGTTGAAGAAAAACCTGGGATAAATGAGCAGTTAAAAATAACCAGCAGTACGAAAATATGTCTGTGTTTCATAGGATTAAGTTTTATGTAAAATAAACAAATATTCTTGTTATCAAATATTTAAACATTGGTCGATATTTGTTAATTGTTGTTAAATGATTAATACTGGAAATTCCTACGGCTTATTTTTATAATTTTGCGGATTAATAATTTATATATACACTGAGTCTTTATTTGATCAGAGAGCATGAAGAAAACATTAATTATCACCGGCATAATTGTTGTTGCTGCTTTTTTAATGCTATATGTTTTAAACAAGGTCACTTCAAAGAGAAACCCGGATGAATTTTACACAAAAGTTCAGAAGGGGCAGTTTGAGATTTCTGTAAGTTCTTCAGGTGAATTAATGGCTGAAAAATCGATGGACATTAAAGGACCTGAGATTGCAATGGGCCGGGATATCAGGTTCTTTAACATCAAAATTCAGGATCTTGTACCAGAAGGAACAGTAGTGAAAGAAGGCGACTATATTGCTACACTCGACCGAACCGATTTGAATAATAGTTTAAAGGATGCACAGGATTTACTGACGACACAGCAGACAACTCTCGACATGAAATTACTCGACACTGCTGTGGTACTTAATGACTTAAGGGATCAGATAAAAAACCAGCGTTTCATTGTTCAGGAAGCTGCAATGACTCTCCGGAATTCAAAGTATGAACCTCCGCCTACAATCAGGCAGGCTGAAATTCAACTCGATAAAGCCCGGAGGAATCTTGAACAACAACTAAGAGGGTATACTCAGATATTAACTCAGAACAAGACTGATATCATTAACCAGAATTACTGGATTAATAAGGTATCGCGCAGAGTTAAGGATATTGAAGAGGTATTATCTGAATTCACTATAAAGGCCCCTTCATCAGGAATGGTTATCTATAAAAGAGAGTGGTCAGGCAATAAAAGGAAAGTAGGATCTATGATCAATCCATTCGACAGAGTAGTGGCAACCCTTCCTGATCTTACCTCGATGCTTTCCAGGACTTATGTCAATGAGATCGATGTAAGTAAGATAAAAATCGGTCAAAATGTTAACCTTACAATAGATGCTTTCCCAAAGAAAAGATATAACGGGATGGTATCATTCATAGCCAATGTAGGTGAAAAACTGCTTAACACCGATGATAAAGTATTTGAGGTTCAGATTAAAGTCGATGGAACCGATCCTGAACTGCGACCTTCAATGACAACCGGAAATAAAATCATTGTAAAGACGGTGAATGATGCTATTTATATTCCGATCGAATGCGTACAGGCAGGAGTTGACAGTATCCCATTCGTTTACACGAAAAAAGGCATTAAGCAGATTGTTCTTCTTGGCGAGTCGAATGAAAAACAGGTATTGATTGAAAAGGGTCTTGAAGCCGGGACCATACTTTACCTCAATAATCCGGAAAATCCTGAAAAATTCAGGTTGGAAGGGAAGGAGCTTATACAGCTTATTAAAGAGCGAGAAAAAGCCAGGAGTGAGGTGGCCGGATTGTACAGAAAGAAATCCGGAGGAGTTCTTTAGCCTGGTTCCACATGAATTGTCACAGTCAGGTTCTCATAGACCGAGGTAAGCTCATTCTCTATCTTGTCACAGTATTTGTGCGCGCTTCCAACTGTAACATCTTCAGGAATCTGAATATGAATATCAACGAAACGATAATTTCCTGCCACCCTTGTCCTGAGGTCATGATAACTGACACCCAGCTCTTTTAATTGCTTTTCAAGTCCGGCAATCTCATTATTCCCCCATGCCGTATCAAGAAGAGGAGTGAAGGCTTTCGTCAGAAGATGATACGCCTCATAAATAATAAACAATGCGACCAGAATTGCAATAACCGGGTCGAGCCAGTTGATTCCTGTAACCATTATAAGACCCAGGCCAATTGCAACTCCAAGTGAGGTGTAAATGTCTGTTTTAAGATGGAGTGCATCAGCTTCAAGCGCCACGGAGTTTGTAGCTCGGGCTACCTTATATAATCTGCGTGAGACAAAAGTATTGACTGTTGCTGATATGAGCATCACAATTGAGCCCAGGGCTATGGATTCAAGTTCGATCTTCTCTCCAAAGAGTTTCCTCACAGCTTCAATAATGATCCATACTGCAGCCAGAAAAATCAGAAGTGATTCAATTACTCCTGAAATATTTTCAATTTTGCCATGTCCGTATGGGTGTCGTAAATCGGGAGGATTATCTGAAACCCTGACTGAAAAGAATGCAATAATTGCTGCAATAAGATCCATCAAAGAATGGATAGCTTCAGATAATATGCTCACCGACCCGCTGATAAGACCGACAACCAGCTTCATTAAAATGAGCAGAGAGTTAGATACTATTGAAAGACGGGCAATACTTACTTTAGTGTTCATAGCGATTCCGGATTTTGGATTTCGGATTTTCGATTTATGATTTTAATTTTCAGATCTTCGATTTTGGATTTACTGCTTTTCAAATCCGCAATCTGCAATCCGAAATCCGCAATCACAAAGTTATCAATTCATAATCTGTATTACCAAGTCCTATTTTCACTGCGTGTTCCAGCCCAGCCTGCCAGAAAGTATCTGGATGAGCTTTTTTGAATTTATCTTCTCCGGTCATGTCATTATCATTGTGGTCATCACAGATCCTGCTTCCCGGCAGCGCAGGCGCTGCTTTTACGAGATCGGCACATGCCTGATCAAGTGCTACCGGATCAAATGAAGCGGCAATGCCAAGGTCGGGTACCAAAGGATAATCGTTGAATCCCCAGCAATCACAATCGGGGGAGACATTCATTATAAAATTAATATGAAAGGACGGTTTATCCTTTATAACAGCCAATGCATATTCTGCAACTCTCTTACAGACTGTTTCTGAAGAATTTTGCCATACTACTCTGGCAGAATCGTACTGACATACTGCAACGCATTGTCCGCAACCAACGCATTTAACATAATCAATATGCGCAATCTTGTCTTTGCCAACTACAACAGCATCGTGGGCACAATATTTCTCACAAACCCTGCATCCTGTACAATTTGCTTCAAATATCTCAGGAGAAGAACCAGAATGGAGAAAGAGTTTACCACCTACCGAGGCACAACCCATTCCCAGGTTCTTCAGAGCTCCTCCAAATCCGGTCATCTCATGCCCTTTGAAATGGTTCAATGATATTATTACATCTGAATCAGCTATTGCACTGCCGATTTTCGCAACATCACAGTACTCAAGATTTAATCCAATTTCGCGGTAATCAGTTCCTTTTATTCCATCGCCGATTATTACCGGACAATTTGTTGTCAACGGGTTATATCCATTCTCAAAAGCTGCTTCAAGATGCATTGGTGCATTTGAACGTCTTCCAAAATACAGAGTGTTGCAATCGGTCAGAAAAGGTATTGCTTCTTTTGCTTTTAAGAATTTGACTATCCGGGCAGCATAATTAGGCCTCAGGTAGGCAAGGTTTCCAGGTTCTCCGAAATGCAGTTTTATTGCAACTATTTTTCTCTGGAATTCAATTTTATTGATTCCGGTTTTGATAATTAATGCTTCAAGCTTTTTGAAAAGATTTTGTGATGGTTTTGACCTGAGATTGGTAAAATAGACTTTTGATGCAGGCATATGATGAAATTTTCTATACAGATAATATTTTGGCTAAATCCACAAGGCTGTGGTTGACATCTTTGTGAAGTTTTACGGCTCTGCGGAAAGGTACAAGTGTAATCTCCCCGTTCATTATACCAACCATTACGCTCTTCTGGTCATCAATAAGAGCTTCTACTGCAGCGTGACCAAGACGGCTTGCATTAACCCTGTCAATTGCAGATGGAGAACCTCCGCGTTGCAGATGTCCCAGTACTGAAACCCTCACGTCATAGTCTTTAAAATCATTTTTCACTTTTTCAGCCATTGCAAATGCGCCTCCTTCCTTGAGGCCTTCAGCAACAATAATTATATTGCTTGATTTCTTGCGTGTGTTGCCTGCCTCTATCATCGTTTTCAGGTCCTTGTCAGCTCCCTCTATTTCGGGTATGATAATTGCTTCAGCTCCTGTAGCAATTCCGCTGTACAGAGCTATGAATCCTGCTTCTGCACCCATCACTTCGACAAAAAACATCCTGTTATGAGCACTTGCAGTATCTCTTATTTTATCAACAGCTTCTACCACGGTATTCAGAGCTGTATCGTAACCAATAGTGTAATCAGTGCCGTAAATATCATTATCGATTGTTCCCGGGATACCAACAAAAGGTATATCATATTCCTCGTTAAATATTCTGGCACCCGTAAATGATCCGTCCCCGCCAATTACCACCACTCCGTCAATCTGAGCTCCCTTAAGGTTATTATAAGCTTTCTGTCTGCCTTCGGGGAACCTGAACTCCTCGCATCTGGCAGTTTTCAGTATCGTTCCGCCTCTCTGTATAATATCGCTTACACTGGATGACTGCATTGGCATGAAGTTGGCATCTATCATACCCTGGTAACCCTGTCGTATTCCCATTATTTCCAGTCCGTTATAAACTGCAGTTCGAACGACACCACGGATAGCTGCATTCATTCCCGGTGCATCACCACCGGATGTCAGTACCCCGATTTTTTTTATCTTTGCCATAAATTATTATTGTAAAATAAGGCACAAAGGTAATACAATTTTTTAAGCCTGACAAATGCCGGAACAATCCAATAGTCAGATATTTGAAATGATATCGCGTATGTTTTCTATAAGCCATTTAGGTGTCGAAGTTGCACCACATATCCCTACTGAATTTTTACCAATAAACCATGATTTGTCAAGTTCTTCCTGACTGGAAACAAAATGTGTATCGGGATTAATATTTTTACAGACTGAATAAAGCATCTTGCCATTGGAGCTTTCCCGTCCGCTGACAAAAATAACTGTATCGTGTTTTTTAGCAAATGCTTTAAGATGTGGTTCCCGATTTGAGACCTGACCACAGATTGTTTTATTTATTATCAGGTTTTTAGCGGGATCCGAATCCCCTCTTTCTTCCATCTTTGTGCGCAGAATTTCTGTAAGATTACTGTATTCTTTGACGCTCATGGTTGTTTGAGCAAAAAGATAAACAGGCTTTGATATATCTATTTTCCTGAAATCTTCAGAACCAGAGACAAGAATACCTTCATTATTGATCTGGCCTTGCAATCCAACGACTTCAGCATGACCCGGTTTACCAAAAATCACAACTTGTCCGTCACCCTCCTTTGTTCTCATCCATGTCTCCCTTATTTTAGATTGCAGCTTTTTTACGATCGGACATGTAGCCTCAATTATTGTCAAATTATTATTTTCAGCAACTTTATATGTTTCCGGTGGTTCTCCGTGAGCCCGGATAAGAACTTTACAATCCTTCAGGTTTCTGAACTTCTCATGATCTATTGATACCAGTCCGAGAGATGAAAGCCGGTCCACTTCCTTATCATTATGAACGATAGAACCCAGTGAAAAAACCTTCTCCCCTCTAAGAAGAGCTTTTTCTGCAATCTCAACAGCATTTTGCACACCAAAACAAAACCCCGACTGTTTATCAACCTCAACTATCATTTCGCTTCTTATCAATAATCTCTCTTATCCATAACATCTGTTCGTCGATAGTCATCCGGCTGTTATCGAGAACAATAGCATCATCTGCTCTTCTGAGAGGGCTTATATCCCTGTTTTCATCAGCGATATCCCGGGCTATTATTGTTCTCTTAATCTCTTCAAAATCAATATTTATTCCTTTATTCTTTAATTCATTGTGCCTTCTTTTAGCCCTGATATCGACTGAGGCCGTCATGAAGATTTTAATGTCTGCGTCAGGAAAAACAACTGTGCCGATATCCCTTCCATCCATCACAATGCCCTTTGAAACACCTATTTGTCTCTGCATCTCAACCATACTGGCCCTTACTTCAGGTATCTGACTTATTCTGCTTACCTGGGCGGTCACGTCCATATTCCTTATCTCCTTTTCAACATTTTCAGAGTTCAGAAAAGTTTCGTATTCGTTTATTTTGGGATTAAAAACGAAATCTATGTGAATATCTTTAAGTTCAGAGAGGATCCCCGGGGTATTCAACCCGCTGATGCTGATAAAATTTCTTCTCATGCAAAAAAGTGTTACGGCACGATACATTGCTCCGCTATCAATAAAAATATAGCGGAGTTCTTTTGCAATTAATCTCGCAAATGTGCTTTTCCCGCACGACGAATATCCGTCGATTGCTATAATTAGTCTCTTTTCCATAATTATCTTTTTGTCTTGTTTTTTTGCCCCCTGCCCCCTAAAGGGGGTTTAATTCCAGCACACATTTAGCCCCCCTTCAGGGGGGATGGGGGGCCAATGATGAAAAAACTCCACAAAGGTGATAAATAAACTGTTATAAGACAAGTCCAAAAGGCTCAGAGCTCAGAACTAAGTGCTTATGTTTTGCTTTTTGCCCCGCGCTCTGCACCCTGTGCTTCAGTTAATTCCGGTACTTTTTATAAAAACGATCTAGCCGGACAATTAATGAGACAGTATTTGAAGATCCAGCAAGATGATATGTCGCTCTTCCAAATTCAACATTCATGAATGATGTATTAATACCAAAACCCCATGATAATCCAACAGTTGAGACTTTTGATTCGATCTCCAGCTCTTTTCTTCTCTGGTAGTCGTACCCTGCACTGAAATAGAAGTTTTTACTGGGAATAAGTTCTACTCCCAGAATGACATGCCGCATGGAATTTTCTAAAAAGCCGGATGAGCTCTTGGTATCGCTTGTTGAAACAGGTTCCTGGTATTGGTAAGTAAGGTCGAATTTTTCAAGATGTCTCAGCGTCAGTGAGAATCGGAACGGAGCATGAGCCAAAGTTTGTGAAATACCGGCCTGTATCTCAAAAGGTAATTTCTCACGCGGTTCTCCTGCATAAGTAGTAACCTGATAGCCAGCATTTTTAATTACAAGACCTGCAGAAAAAAGATTGGAGCTGTTATGCCAGGAACCACCTAAATCAAATGCGAACCCGATTGAAGTGTATTTTTCAAGTTGTGATAATACCGGTTTAAAGTTCACACCTATAGAAAAAAGTGAATCAATCTTACGCGAGTACATCAATGAAAGAGCATATTCAGCAGCGGTGAAGCTGCCGGTTATTGTTCCTGAGGCATCTGTCTCGGTAAATGATCCATAATTTATATAGGTTAAACCTGCTGCAAAATTCCCTGTCCCGGGAAATGATTTTGAATACATGGCAAGCCCGTAGTTGATACCGGCGAAATAATTGACATAATTTAATGCAAGACTGTTGTTCATTCCTGAATTAAGAAGAGCCGGATTGTGATAAGCAAGGTTAAGATTGTTTCCCTGTAATGAAACATTTGTACCTCCTAGTGACGAAACAAGTCCGGAATGTGTAAGGTTTAAGAATTCATAGACATTATCACCACCTGTCTGAGAAAAGGAAGGTGACACAATTACGATGAAAATGAGAAGATTCAGGACTTTTTTTTTCATAACTGCCGATGCACTCCAAATATAGCATGATTTATCTAAACGGAGAGGTTGTGTAAATTAGTATTAATGACCAGAATATAACTATCTGCAGTGGATCAGGCAGTTTTCCCGGTAAACGCAAGAGCTTCATCAATGCTCTTATTTGTTCCATTCATCTGCGACATAAACAGGCCGGAAATTACTATAGCCATCCCTATAACATTCTGAAAAGTCAACTTATCACCCATAAGAATGAATGAGAAGAGAGCCGTGAATACAGGAATACAATTTGAAAAAACATTTGCCCTGATGATACCCATATTTCTGACCGAGTAGGCGAAGAGAATGAAAGCGCCACAGGATGCAAAAATAGAAAGCTCTATTATCGGTTTGAACATATTAAAAGTAAAAGGGGTATTGATAAAATGTCTAAGATCGAAGATCAAAAAGAGAGGAAGAAACAGAATTGCCCCGATTATATTCTGAACATTTACAATGTACACCGGTGTATATGTACCGACCAGTCGACTGAGAGTCAGATTATAACCGACAGCTGACAGAACAGCAAGTGTTAGTAATCCCAATCCTTTAATGCTGAATGAAATAGTTCTATCGGTGTTAAGAATAAACACAATGACTCCGATAAAAGATATGACAATTCCTGCATAATTTATTGCTTTCAGTTTCTCCCTGAAGATCAGCCAGGCCCCGATAGTTGCAAAAACAGGTATTGTTGATATCAGTACCGAACAAACAGTTGCCGAGACATAAGTAAGTCCAAAACTCTCACCCAGAAAATAAAAAAACGGTTCAAACAAAGCCAGCATCAGGAAGAGCTTCAGGTCAGTTTTTTTTATCTTCATATAATTCTTAGTGGCAACGAGAAAAATTGTCATGAGAATTACTGAAAACAGAAGCCTGACAAAGACAATTGTTATTGGATGGAATGTTTTATTTGCCACCTTGAACCAGATGAACGAAAATGACCAGAAGATCATTGATAACACCACTGCGATATATGTTTTTACTTGTTTATTCAATTTAAAAATCAGATTAGTTTATGTGTTTTTGGCGTTGCGAATTTAAATCTAAAATTGATATTAATGGATGATATATCTGAGAATTTTTTGGCAGGGGTTTAACCTCTGTAAGTCAAAATAATTATAATCATTATATAAATTCATTTAACCGCAAAGTGCACAAAGAAGGAGCAAAGGGCGCAAAGTGAAGATTATGATTGAAGCTCTTTGCGTACTTTTTCTTAAGCCTTTGCGATCTTAGCGGTTAATGGATTTCTAAATATAAAAGTGAATATCTTTCGACTATATAAAATAATCACCTTTAGCATATTGAATAAATATCAATAAGTTAATTAGTTAAAACATAATATTCTTTCGAATATGCTAAAAATATGAATTTTTTATGATTTGATTGTGAATCATAAATTATTATATTTGCCGCCTTATACGTAGAAAAAAACAAAATTGATTTTATTAATCAATTTAAAACAAGTTAATTAACTAATATTAAAGTTAAATGAAAATCCTGGTCTGTATCAGTAATGTTCCTGACACAACTACAAAAATTAAATTTGCCGAAGGAAATACTTCAATTGACACTGCCGGTATTCAGTGGGTTATAAACCCCTGGGACGAATTGTCGCTTAGCCGTGCCCTGGAACTTAAGGATGATGTAACAAGCGGAATAAAATCCGTAACCGTCATCCATGTTGGTCCGGCCGCTTCAGAGCCAACAATCCGCAAAGCTCTGGCTATCGGAGCTGATGATGCAATAAGGGTAAATGCAGTATCGTCTGATGCATGGTTTGTAGCAGCACAGATTGCTGATGTGGTGAAAAAAGAACAGTTCGATTTAATAATGTGTGGTATAGAGTCAAGCGATTTCAATGGCTCAATTGTTGGAGGTATGATTTCTGAATTTCTGGGGATTCCTTCAGTTTCTGCCGTTTCAGACATAAAAATTGAAAACGGACAACCGGTTATGATCCGGGAAATAGATGGTGGAAAAGAAGTTGTGACTGTACCCGCGCCCTTTGTCGCTATTGTCCAGAAGGGAATTGCCAAAGAACCACGAATAGCAGCTATGCGCGGTATAATGATGGCAAGATCAAAACAAGTAAAATTGATTGAGCCGGTCGCTATTGATCCTTTGACTCAAATTGTGGAATTTGAAAAACCAAAACCTCGGGCAGCCTGTAAATTTGTTGATGCTGATAACCCGGCACAACTTCTTGATCTTTTGCAGAATGAGGCAAAAGTAATCTAATCATTAGTTAAATAACAGTAAATCAAAATGATATGTCAGTATTAGTATATACCGAGAATTGGGACGGAAAATTCAAGAAACTTTCATTTGAACTGGTATCTTATGCAACAGGCGTTGCAAAAATGCTAAATACAACTGTAACTGCAGTATCAATCGGAAGGGTTGATGAGGGGGAATTATCCAGGCTTGGCAATTACGGAGCCAACAAGATCATAAATGTTAATAATGAGCAGCTTGCAGTACTTGATAGCCAGGCTTATGCAAGTGTTATCTCTGAGATTTCCGGAAAAGAAAATGCCTCAGTTATAGTAATTTCAAATAATAATACAGGAAAGGCAATTGCCCCAAGGATATCTGTGCGTCTTAAAGCCGGCGTAGGTTCAGGTGTAAGCAGATTGCCCTTAAATCTTAATCCATTCACTATTTATAAAAGAGCCTATTCAGGAAATGCTTTTGCCCATCTGGTGATCAAATCGGATATTAAGATACTCACTCTGGCGCAGAACTCATTTGATCTGATTGAAACTCCGGTCAATGCAACAATTGAGAATCTGAATCCTATAGTTGATGGATCGTTATTAAAAACTGTGGTAAAAAATGTTCAAAAACAATCAGGCAAGATACTATTAACTGACGCGGACATTGTTGTGTCTGGTGGAAGAGGCATGAAGTCGCCTGATAACTGGCCACCGTTGATTGAACTTGCAACACTGCTTGGTGGAGCGACTGCATGTTCACGTCCGGTTTCCGATGAAGGCTGGAGACCTCATGAAGAGCATACCGGACAGACAGGAAAGATCATTGCCCC
>JBEKDR010000038.1:0-30138 GCA_050014255.1 Bacteroidales bacterium
AATGCTTAATATGGGTTTTCTTGACAGTATAAATGAAATACTTGAAGAGGTTCCTGACGGAAGAAGAACTCTTTTGTTTTCAGCAACGATGTCGTCTGAAATTGCATCAATTGCCAGGAAATACATGAACAGTCCGGTTGAAATAACAATTGGCACAAAAAATTCCTCTGCGGAAAATGTCAGCCACGCTTATTATCTTATTCATGCAAAAGATAAGTACAAAGTGCTAAAGCGCATTGCAGATTTTGAACCGGACATTTATGGTATTGTATTTTGCCGCACGAGGAAAGAAACCCAGGAAGTAGCCTCTAAACTGATTGATGATGGTTATAATGCAGACGCGCTTCATGGCGATCTGTCGCAGATGCAGCGAGATGTTGTTATGCAGAAATTCAGGATAAGGAACCTCCAGTTACTTGTGGCCACCGATGTTGCCGCCCGCGGACTGGATGTTGACGACCTTACTCATGTAATTAATTACAGTCTGCCGGATGATACTGAGGTTTACACACATAGAAGCGGACGAACAGGAAGGGCAGGAAAAACAGGAATATCAATTTCTCTTGTTCACCTGAGAGAAAGACATATCCTGCAGCAGATCGAAAGAAGAGTGAAAAAGCCTTTTAAAGCCATCCCTATTCCCACGGGAACTGAGATATGCGGTAAACAACTCTTCAACTGGGTTAATAAACTGGAAAATGTTAATACTAACCACCAGGAGATTGAAAAATTCCTTCCGGAGATTAAGGAGAAACTCGCAGGACTTGACCGCGAGGAACTTCTTAAAAGAGTTGTATCGTTGGAATTTGATCGTTTTCTTGATGATTATCGCCACGGTGAAGATCTTATAGCCCCGGTTTTCGAAAAAGAAGGTGGTCACGGAAGATCAGACAGAAGAGATTCCCGCGAACAATATCCCGGTAATTATACCCGTCTTTTTATAAATCTGGGAAAGTCGGATGGCTTTTACCCTGAACAGCTTATTGAACTTGTTAACACTAACACTAAGGGCAGGAAAGTGCCAATCGGAAAGATCGATCTATTAAAAACATTTTCCTTTTTTGAAGTTGAAGCAAATTATGCTGATGAGCTAATAGGATCATTAAGTAATGCTACATTCATGGACAGAAGAGTTGCTGTGGAGATTGCTCAGGAAAAAACAGATAAACCAAGGACATACGATTATTCTGGAAAAAGACCTGCCAAATGGTCAGACAGAAGACCCGAAAAGAGAAACCAGGGCAGATCAGAAAGCAAGAGCAGGGATTATAAAAGAGACAGCAAATTCGGCCGGAAGGACAAGAAGAAGTACAGCCATTAATTAAATGTTTTAAGAGCTTCTTGAAGGCTCTTTTATTTTTGCTGCAAGAAGGATCATTGATGTAATTGCAATGGCGCCTCCAAATCCAAATGCAACAGTACCTCCATATCCCGGAATTAGTTTATTAAAATAGCTGTATAAAAATCCGAAAATAATGCTTGCAGGAAGTGCTCCCAATCCGACAGAAAAGTTGAAGAGACCAAATGCAGTACCTCTGCTCTCTTCATTTACCAGGTCAGCCACAAATGCCTTTTCCGTACCCTCCGTAAAAGCATAGAAAAACGCATATATTGCAAAAAGCAGAAATGTTGCAATAATCTGTAATGATGCAGGAAGGAAGACAAGGAGTGCAAAAGAGATGTAGACAAAAGCATAAATTCCCCAACCTGTATTTATTACTATCTTCCGTCCTGTCTTGTCAGAAAGAGTCCCCAGGGGAGTAGAAAAGATTGCCTTAATCACATGAAAGAACGCCCATACAAGAGGCAGGAACAGGATATTAATGACTTTTGACTTTGCAGCTTCATCCCCGAAATTTGATACCATCCTGTTAAGAGGAGCAATACTATTTACCAGATTAACTACAGCTCCGCTTTTATGGATAGCCTCCTCGACCCTGAAAAGAAGAAAAGCATCTGAAGAGTTGCCAATTGTGAACAGTATCATTATTAAAAGATAGTTTCTGAAGTTTTTATCCACGCTTTTAAGGGATAATGCAAATGAATTTCCCCTTCCCTCTTGTGAAGAGGTTTCTTTAACAAACAGGATTAATGTCAGAACAGCTAAAATACCTGGTATAATCGCGAGAATGAATGTCCATCTTAAAGCCAGTAAAGAATCTTTCAATCCGAAGCCGATAAACAGTATAATAAGCACCATTATCGCCATGATCGGTCCTATAATTGCTCCGATGTGATCCATTGCACGTTCAAATCCATATGCTCTCCCTCTGATACTTTCATCAACTGACGAGGCTATCAGTGCATCTCTCGGAGCAGTTCTTATCCCTTTCCCGACCCGGTCAAACATTCTGACTATAATGATCTCCCATGCTGATGTGACGATGCCGGTCAATGGCCTTATAAAAGATGATATTGAATATCCGATAAGAACAAGCAGCCTCCTCTTTCCTATTTTATCAGATACAATTCCGCTAATCAGTTTTAACATTGAAGCAGTTGTCTCAGCGACTCCTTCAATTACACCAAGTAATATGGCACCCGAGCCCAGGGCAGCGATGTAAACCGGAACCAATGGATAGATCATCTCCGACGCAGCATCTGTGAAAAGGCTCACTAATCCAAGCATTATAACTACATGGGGTATCTTTTTTTTGGTGCTCTCAATCAGATCCTTTTTCAATTATCAAAAAATTAACCTTTATAAAAAATCATCTTTTTAAATAATCATCGAATAAAACCTGAAGATAGGCTTTCCCCTTTTTCTCAGCAGATCCCGGATCTTTGCCCTCAGTAAGGACCGGCATTCTGCTTTTCAGATCAAAGCCAATCGCAGAACTATCCGTAATAAATCCGAATCCTTCGTTATAAGTGTAAAATGCAAATGATTTTGACTGATCTGATAACATATCTTTGCTGAATGGAAAGTTCCCTGTGAGGCCGAGCTGATTTAGTAATGTAACAGGAATATCAACCTGACTACCAAGCTTCCCGATCCTTATATTTCTTTTTGATAATGCTCCTCCGATCCATAACATAGGAATTTTGAAGACATTCTGCTTATAATTAGGCATATCGCTGTAAATCCTGGCACAATGATCAGCAACCAGAATGATCAGAGTATTTTTCCACCAGTCTGTTCCTTTTGCCCAGTCAAAGAATGATCCGAGAGTCTTGTCTGTATAGTAAATGGAGTTTTTGTATTTCGACATAATATCTGATCCCTGAAAAACCGGTTCCATAGGGACATCAAAAGGCTCATGGCTTGATAAGGTAAGGACAACCTTAAGAAAAGGCTCCTTAACTGTTTTCATTGAATCCTTCAGAGTTTGAAAAAGAATATGATCGTGTACACCCCATTTGGAATTATAATTCACAGGATTAAAATTACTCTTGGTAATTATATCGTGGAAACCTGAGCCAATAACAAAGGAATTAAAATTTGCGAAGTTAATCTCTCCTCCATACCAGAATGCACTGTGATATCCGTTGTTAATCAGTATTTTAACCAGGCTTGGTAAGGACTGGCTCTTCTTTGGTTCCTTAATAATCGACTGAGCCGGCTGTGCCGGATAACCGTCAAGTACGGCAGGAATTGCTTTATCAGTTCTGGTTCCCGAAGCGTAGAAGTCTGAAAAGAGTATTCCCTCTTTAGCATACCTGTTAAGGTTAGGAGTAACTAAAGAATCGCCTCCAAGCGGCCCGATAAGATAGCCGCTGAAACTTTCAAGAACGATAATAATAATATCTGGCCTGGCAGTATTAAGTACTTTTTCCGTATTCCCCCTTTTAACAGTTAATGAATCAACTATGGATTCTGCCTCCTTTATATCTCCGAACACATAAGGATTTTTCACCGGTCGCTGGGCAAAGGCAGCAGTACCTACATTCCATACCGCATTAATGGCCGTGTGATTCAGAAACATTTTATTGCTAAAATAGACGGCTCCGGCATTAATCGGCGCCACACCAAACCCTCCTCTTATTGGTATTAACAGAGCGCCACAGAGGATCATGAATAACAGAATTGCCGGCAGCCAGTATCGGATCCTGTTAAAATCACTGAATAATCTGTCAATTAGTTTATTATAGATGTAAATAAATAACGAAGCTAAGAGACCTATTGTAATTAAAAACAAAATAATCTTCATTGTACTCACTGAAGCCATCGCCTCTCCCGGAGTTTTCAGGTATAACATGGGTGTATAATCCATCCTGAATCCCCAGTAGGAATACAGATTAGCATCAGAAACGATAATTATTGAGGAGAAAACGATTAATATGTATGTATACCATCGTAGAGATATCCTGTACCATTTTCCACTGAAATAGATTCCTGGTACAGCAAATAGCATTGGAATAATCAGGTAATATCCAATTGTTGAAATATCGAGTTTTGCACCATGCCAGAACGTCCCCAAAAGATCGCCGATACTGTTTTGGAATGAAGAATGATATTGCACAAGGATGAAAAATAATCGGGCTGCAAAGAAAAATGCAAACCAGAATAATGAGTAGCAAATGATAGCAATGAGTCTTTTTTTCATAATTGAGTACCTTTTTCTAATTTGCAGGAATTTCCCTTGTGCTTCGATAAAACATAATTAATGAGACTGTTATAATAATCATACCCAAAATCGTAAGCCATTCGGGATATTCATCCGGAATGAGCAGCCAGCTTAAAATGGCTCCTACAACCGGAATTATAAACTTCCATAGATTAAGTTCAGACACCCTGACTTCAGGTCGTTGCAGCAGTTTAAACCAGATTGAGAAAGCAGATGCAGCCATAAAACTCAGCCATAGTAGGCTCAACCAGTACTCAGGAGGAAAGTGGCCTTGTGTGCGACTTTCAACAGGTATGGATATAAGGTAGAGTATCACTCCTCCAATAAACATCGAAGATGAGCTCAGAACAAATGGGTTGATACCTTTGCTTTTAAGTGAAACAATAACGTTGCCTGTGGCTGTAGCGATATTTCCGACAAGTATCATCAGGACACCTAAAAGTTCAATAGCTGCACCGAACTTAAATGCTTGCCTCCCTGCACTTATCAGAATAACACCGGATATTCCAAATATTATCGTAATAATTTTTTTTCTGGAAAGTTTATCCTCATCATGCATTATCGATGCAACAACTGCAGTTATAAGAGGTTGTGAACCTACTATCACTGCACCCAATGCTCCCGGGACAAGCGTCAGACCCTGATAAAACAGTGAATAATTGACCAGGAATTGAAGAGTAGTAACCCATGCAACGACTTTCCAGTTTTCCCTGACCATCCTGATAAAAAGTACAGGTTTCTCTGTGAAAGGCAGGATCATCAGTCCTGAAATAATAAACCTTGCACCGGCAAAGTGAAATGGAGTATCATATTGTAAGCCAATCTTAATACCAGCATAAGCTGTTGACCACAGCAGGCAGGCAATAATTGCCCAGAAAATAGTGTTTCCTTTATTGTTCAATCAAAATTATTTGGCATCAAATATCAGAAAAAAATCATTCTAAAAAATGTAATTGAGTTTGAATTCAATTTTAATATGAAGACTTAAGAATATTTAATAGTTTTGTCTGTAATTGAAGTTCTTCGCAACAAGCTACGAAGAATCTTCGATCCCCTAAGGTAAATTCTTAATGCTCGCTGACTCCGCAGCAAGCAACGGAGAATGCGCTCGCGGGGATTCAACCTGTTAATAATGACGATTGCAGAATATATTGCTAATCAATTATTTACACATGGAGTCCGGTATGTATTCGGTATTCCGGGAGGGTCATCAATACCTTACCTTGAAGCATTCAAAGGTGCGGGCATAGAGTTCATACTTACATCAAATGAAGCATCAGCCGGAATAATGGCAGATGTAACAGCCAGATTAACAGGAATTCCGGGTATTTGTCACGCCACATTCGGACCGGGAGCTACTAATATTTCAACCGGTGTAGGAGGAGCATTGCTCGACAGATCTCCGGTAATTGTATTTACGAGTGAAATGAGTGATAGTATGCTCAACAGGACAACCCAGATGAATATCGATCATCAGAAACTGTTTGCGCCTGTAACAAAAGCAACTTACAGGCTGAATGCTGAAAACGTTGTGGAGGTTATGGAATCAGCTTTCAGGTTATGCCAGGATTCTTACCCCGGTCCTGTCCATATAGGTCTTCCGTCGGACATTTCAGATATTGAGATAGGTACGAAATCTACTGTCGGATTTATGACAGAAAATAACTATTACCAGAATAATATTCAAAAGGTGATTTCGCTTCTTGAGCATTCCCGCCGGCCTATGCTGGCCGTTGGCCTGACGGCAGCACGGCTTAATCTGAAGGATGAATTGCTTTCATTACTCGATACACGTAAAATGGCTGTAGTAATAACACCGATGGCAAAAGGATTGATACCTGAAGATCACCCTTGTTATGCTGGTGTTTTATTTCATTCACTCAGCGACTATCTTGAAGATATATACGAAAGATCAGATTTGGTGATTGGTATCGGTTACGATCCTGTTGAATTGAATTACGAAGCCTGGATACCCGACGTACCTTTGCTGCATTTCGATATCAGGGAGAGAGATATGCCATCAAGAGCCAATGTCACTCAGTTTGTTGGCCCGGTTAAAGAGTGGTTCACAGTCCTTAAAAACCTGAATGCCGGCTCATTGATATTTGAAGAAACGGTTATTAAAGGAATTCGTGATGAGATGATTTCTGTCTATAACGGTTTTACAAATCATTTTGGCCCTGCTGCAGCATTGAGAGTCCTCCAGGATGAATTGCCTGAGGATTCAATCCTTACTTCTGATGTCGGTTCTCATCTTCATCTCATCGGGCAATTCTGGAATACTCATGATAAAGGTAAACTTATCATTACGAACGGATGGTCGACAATGGGCTTTGGCATTCCGGCGGCCATGGCAGCTCAGATGAATAATCCTGAAGCAACTGTTGTTTGTGTTACCGGTGACGGTGGATTTCTTATGATGGCCGGAGAGATGGTTACCTTAAAGAGATATAATCTGCCTGTTATTGTAGTAGTGTTCTCTGATGGTGAGCTTAACCTGATTAAACTAAAACAATCATGGCAAGACCTGCCTGCTTATGGAACAATGCTCTATCAGGGTGATCTTTTCGATGCCGATATATTTCTGGGTATTAAAGTATTAAGAGCTGACTCCCTTGAAGGAATGAGAACAGCGACAATTGAAGCACTTTCAGTGAATGAGCCTGTGATCATTAATACAGTGATTGATCCTGAGGATTATAAGTGGCTGATTGTAAGGCGTAAGGCGTGAGGCGTGAGGCGTGAGGCGTGAGGCGTGAGGCGTGAGGCGTGAGGCGTGAGCTAAAAAGAAGTAAGAAGAAGGTAGTAAGTAGTATGTAGAACCTAGAAACGCGAAAAAAGCAACATTCAACAAGTAACTAATCAGAAATACGAAACTTATACTCTTCCCTGAGAACTGAATAGATACAAATATCTTTTATTATGTCGTTTTTGATAATACTTTTTTTCAGAGTGGCTTCAAGTCTGAATCCGGCTTTCTCAAGAGCTCTCCGTGAGCCGGCGTTGTCTGAGAATACTTCTGCATAAACTCTGACTATATCGAAGTTACTGAAAATATACGATGTAGCTGCCTTGATGGCCTTTGTGGCAATGCCTTTCCCCCAGAAATTTTCAGAAAGGAAAAATCCAATTTCAAAGTTTTTTCGGTAGATACCAGTTTTGGAGACAATTCCGATACTGCCAGCCAACTGTTTATCAATTGTTATAGCAAAAAATCGGGGAGGATTGTTTTCAGGCAATATAATATTTAACCAATCCTGGGCATCTTTAGTTGAATAAGGAAACGGAAATCCGTCGCGTACGTTGTCTGCAATTTTTCTATTATCTGCAATTAACGCAAGTTGCGAGGCATCATTTATGGTCCAGGGTCGAAGAACTATCCCTTCAAAAAATATTTCCATTAATTATCTTAACTCTTCTTCTCTTTTTTCGGTTTTGGTTCCTTATCCAGCTTCTCCTCCTTTATTTCTTTCTTCACTTTTGCAGCTTTAGAAGGCTTGGATTCAGTTTTTTCCTTTACAACTTTTGTCTCTTTTACTTTAACAGCAGGTTTTACCTCTTTTACTTCTTTTACTTCTTTTACTGCTTTTACTGCTTTTACTGCTTTTACCTCTTTTACTTCTTTTACTTCTTTTACTTCTTTTACTTCTTTTGGCTCTTTCTTCTCCTTTATAGGCTTTTTATCTTTAGTTTCCTTAACCAGGATTTCTTTAACGGGTCTAATTTCCGGTTTGTTAATCTTTTTCCGGGGACGTCTTACACCATAAGAGCCAAGTATAATTTTACCGCGTCTTGTTTTTTTATCACCTTTTCCCATATTAATTGGTTTTGATTAGTTTTAATAACCCTTTTTCAGGGAGGGAGCAAAGTTAATAAAATTCTTTATTTTTATTGAATATTTTTAGAGATTCAATAAACAAACCAAAGAAAAGGGAGTAACAATAACAGTCATGAAATATTGCGATTACATCACTACACTAACAGGAGATAAACTTTCTCTTCATAAGGAATATCATGATAATCATTACGGGTTCCTTATTGAAAAAGACGATGAACTATTCGAAAGGTTGATGAGCGTAATAAACTAATAAAAAAAACAAAATAAATGAGACGAAGCGACAGAGAAATATCAGGTATCCAGGAAATTGAAGAACTAATCCAAAAAGCAGATGTGTGCAGAATAGCTCTTGCTAACGATAACATTCCTTATATTGTCACAATGAATTTCGGATACATCAGAAACCCGAAAAAAACGCTTTTTTTTCATTGTGCAAACTCAGGGAAAAAACTCGATATGCTACGTCTGAATAATTATGTCTGCTTTGAAATGGATATAGACCATCAGCTATTCAGAGGTAAAAGGAGTTGTGACTGGGGAATGAGATTCAGCAGCATTATCGGATATGGAAATATTTCTATTCTTACAGAAAAAGAGGCGAAAAAAACCGGACTGAATTGCATAATGGAACATTATGGAGGAAAAGGGGAATATGTATATGATGAAAAGGTACTTGAACAAACTTCTATTCTGCGGCTCGAAATCCGGGAAATGACAGGAAAAAGGAAGTGATCAAGGGGAAATTTTAGTTAAGATAATTATTCTGTCATAAATACTGTTTGAATCTAACCACTAAAATAAATAGCTATGAGGAAAAGATTGCCCTTTCTGATTATTATCATTTTTGCAGGATCATTTATCGCTCATTCCCAGGAACCAAAGATTATTCTTACACCTAGACCCGGACCAGAACCACGGATTAATGGAACCAAAATATTTGGAGTGAGACCAGGGTCTCCATTTTTATTTACAATACCTGCAACAGGAAAGAAACCATTGAAATATGAGGTACTGAATCTTCCTGCCGGTCTGAAATGTGATCCGGTAACCGGACAAATAAAAGGAACTCTTAATAAACCTGGTGAATATCTCACTACTTTCAGGGTTACCAATGAGCATGGATCTGCGGCAAGGGAATTTAAAATTGTATGTGGTGACAAACTGGCTCTCACTCCGCATATGGGATGGAACAGCTGGTATGTCTGGGAAAATCATGTAAGTGATAAAATAATGCGTGATGCGGCTGATGCAATGGTCAGTTCGGGAATGATAGATCATGGCTATATGTATATCAACATTGACGATTGCTGGTCAGGGAAGCCCGGATCGACCGACTCAACCCTACTTGTTGAACCGCGCAATGAAAACGGGATGATCAATTCCAATAAAAGATTTCCTGATATGAAGGCCCTGACAGAGTATATACATTCAAAAGGATTGAAAGCAGGCATTTATACTTCTCCCGGACCTTTTACCTGTGCTGGCCACGTCGCTGTGTACGGGCATGAGGAACAGGATATAGCCAGGTTTGTGGAATGGGGTTATGATTTTCTGAAGTATGACTGGTGTTCATATGGCACTATTGGCAGGGAAGATAACCTCTCTGATTTACAAAAACCATATTTACTTGTGAGCAAGATACTTATGAATCAGAAACGGGATATTGTTCTAAATCTCTGTCAATATGGTATGGGTGATGTATGGAAATGGGGTAAAGAAGTCGGAGGCCAGAGCTGGCGAACAGCAGGAGACCTGGGTGGGTCATTCGAGGGAATCGGGACAGCTCTTTTCAGAGACGGATTTGATGTGTACAGCAAGGACAGTCTCCACTTGTATGGCGGACCAGGAGGATGGAATGATCCTGATTACCTGCTCCTCGGATATCTGAGCAATTGGAAAGGGAAAACAGTCCCAACTCCTCTTACTCCGAATGAACAGTATACACAAGTATCCCTTTGGAGTATCGTTGCAGCTCCTTTGATCTTTAGCGGCGATATAACGCGGATGGATGATTTTACGCTGAGCCTCCTCACTAATGATGAAGTGATAGATGTTGATCAGGATCCATTGGGAAAACCAGGTTACAGAGTAGCAAAGGATGGCAATGTGGAGGTATGGATAAGGAGCCTGGAAGATGGATCACATGCTGTGGGATTATTCAACAGAGGTGAAAATGAGACAAATGTAACAGCAAGCTGGACTGACCTCGGAATATCAGGGAAACAGAAGGTGAGAGATCTGTGGAGACAAAAAGATATTGGGGTATTTAAGGATAAATTCACTGCCAGTGTGACAGGACATGGAGTCATAATGATTAGGTTGTGGCATCTGTCGGAATAATAATTGGTCACATTAATCAATTGTAAGAGATTTTTTACAACGCTTCCTGTCAAAATAGAGTAACTTGCATTTTTTAAAATATGTATTATGCAAACATTAAACGATTTACGACTGGCAGTTCTTATTGATGCTGACAATATACCATACAGCAATGTGAAAGGAATGCTGGAGGAGATAGCAAAATATGGGACACCGACATTTAAAAGGATATATGGAGACTGGACAAGACCAACGATTTCCGGTTGGAAATCAGTACTTCTCGAAAATGCGATTACTCCAATTCAGCAGTATAGTTACACAAAGGGTAAGAACTCCACCGATTCAGCATTGATAATTGATGGTATGGATATTCTTTATTCAGGTAAAGTTGATGGATTTTGCATTGTATCAAGCGACAGTGATTTTACGAGGCTTGCAACAAGGTTAAGAGAAGCAGGTATGAAAGTTATCGGAATCGGTGAGAGGAAAACGCCTCATCCGTTTATTGTTGCCTGCGATAAATTTATTTATCTGGAAATAATCACATCTTCAACAGCTGCACCTGATACTGCTCCGGAAGTCAGGAAAAAGGGTAAACCAGTTGTGAAAAAGAAAAAAAAGGAAGATCATGATACACAGACTCCTGCTATCATTGTGAAAAGGCTTATCGCCTCTTCCATAACTGATTTAGCTGATGAAAACGGCTGGGCCTATCTTGGCGATGTGGGTAACCTGATCCTTAAAAAACAACCCGATTTTGATCCCAGGAACTTCGGATTCCCTAAACTTACACCTCTCATCAGATCGCTCGATTTTGAAATTGATGAGAGAGAATCCGGACAGAACCATATAAAACATATCTATATCAGGAACCGCAAGTAGCGACGAAGGGAAGAAGGGACGAAGCGACGAAGGGACGAAGAGACTTAGGGACTTGAAGGACTTTGTCTCTACGTCTCTAAGTCTCTTAGTCTCTTAGTCACCCTTTCTCCAATTAAACCTTTGCAACGTTATTGCCTTTTGGGAAATAAAAATCGGCTTCCATCGAACAAAATACTCAGATGAGATGTTTAATAAAAAGAATATCTTTTTTGGTAAGGATGTTATTATTTTCATTTTGAGAGGGTGCATAATGCCTTTATTTGGTTTAAATACAATATATAATGAATATTTATTTTTTGTTTTCAAAAATAAGTATGACCTTTGTCCCTGTTTTATAAATACTTTAATTATTTGAATTATGAACATTTACGTAGGAAGTCTTCATTTTAAAATGAGTGAAGCAGAATTAAAAGAAATCTTTGAAGAGTATGGCGAAGTAACATCCGCAAAAATCATTATTGATAAATACTCTGGGAAAAGCAAAGGATTTGGTTTCGTTGAGATGCCAAATGATGCTGAAGCAAAAAAAGCTATCGAAGAATTAAATGGAGCTGAAGTTAGCGGTAGAAACATTATCGTTAATGAATCGATCGAAAGGACTGACAGAAGAAGTAATTTCAGAGGTGGTGATAACAACGACCGCAGAGGTGGAAGTGGCGGCGGAAACAGAAGAGATAACTACAGGTAGGTAACAAAATTCTAAAACTATGAAAGGTACTGTTAAATGGTATGACAGAGTAAAAGGTTATGGATTCCTTCAGACAGAAGATGACAAGGATATCTTTATCCACCGTTCAGGTTTAGAGGTTTCCCATACCGAACTTGAGGCAGGTCAGGCAGTTGAATTCGAAATTGAGCAGAGAGAAAAAGGACCGGTTGCCATAAAAGTTAAAAGAGTAGATTAATCTTACTCAAACTAATACCAGTGAGGCTGTAACAGAAATGTACAGCCTTTTTTATGTAGGGATTGGTCGCGTTATATGTAAGGATTGGTCGCGTTATATGTAAGGATTGGTCGCGACCAATCCCTACATAAAAAAATTCTTAATGCCTTTTCTGATCCTCAGTCCTGAATTCAACTTTTTCCTTCTGATCCTTTACCATATCCTTAGGATTATCAAGTTCCGGTGATTCTTTCAGCGAATTCCAATCAAATTTCTCATCCAGTGGCGACAAAGCCTTTTGAGGATCAAATACTCTTAGATCGGGAGCTAATGCCGTGTAGGGTGTAAAATCGGGAATTCCTGTAAACATATCAGAAAGGTCGGTAGCCCCTGCGTCATACTGATTCAGATATGGAAGCCCGAGAATGTTCCAGAATGTTTTGAAAATACTTCCAAAACTATAATGCACCTTGCTGACATAATTCTTTCTGGCATAGGGTGAAATTACCATAAGGATGCTCCTGTGCGCATCTATATGATCAACTCCATTCTGTGCATCATCCTCGGTAATAAAAATTGCCATATTCTTCCAGTAAGGCGTGTGAGACAAATATTCCACTATCCTGCCTACTGCCAGGTCGTTATCGACCATATAACTTTCCCTGAAAGGATAACCGGCCGCAGGACGTTCATTGGCTCCATGATCGTTAGGGATAATAACCGTCAGCACCTGCGGCAGCATTTTTCCATCACCCATCCACTTTTCTTCAAACTCCTTAATAAACTGGCTTATCCTGAACTGATCGGGGATTGCCATATTGAATGTGGCATACTGCCTTGAAGTCCTGCTGAAAATAGGTGCAGGAACAGGAAAATTCGCAAACTGCTTTATACCAGTATACTTAAATGAATCGTCATAAAAAGCAGGTTCAAACATGATGCTGAAACCAAAATTAAAAAAGTCAATTTTATTCCGTTCAAGATGATCCCACAACGATCCTGATTCATTATAATCTTCAGGATAAATTGCGCCTGCTGATCCATTCATTCCAAGACTTCCCGGAGCTTTGGAAGCCGGCTTATAATCCCTGTTACCTCCATAACTTGCAGGCGTACACGTCTCAACCCATTCATTCGGATATGTGTTTACCAGCCATCTGTGCCCGTCAGCCGAGACATCAGAGTCAACGTAAAAATTGTCGCCAATAGAAAATTGCTCTGCCAGCTTATAGTGATTAGCCATAATGGTGGCATTATCAACTCTCAGGGTATTAGCCCTGTTTGAGAAGGTAACATTATGGCCGTACCTTGCTATTGAAGCATCTCCTTCACCATTCTTAAGTTGCCCGAATATTTCATCATATGTCCGGTTTTCTTTCGAAATGAAAACTATATGTTTAATCGGAGACTCTTTCTGCCCCCCGTACAGTGGAACAGGATTATCTAAACGTATCTTAAGAATATCAGAGGCCCTTTGCTTAAAAAAATTGTTTTCTAATACCTGGGCTGTCATCTTCTTAAGGTCTTTCTCTGACGGTATCTTAATTATAGAGACAGTACCTTTCATAAGATTTCCTATATATGTTCCTTCCCCACCCTCACTAAAATCTTTACCTCCATTAGGCCCGCTTCCATATCCTTTCGCATTAGTAACGACTATGTTCTTACCATTGGGTGTAATTTTCAGTTTGGAAGGAAACCAACCCGTCGGAATGTGCCCTGCTACTTTAAAAGAAGGAAGATCAATCACTCCGATTGCGTTAATTCCTGCCTCTGCTACAAACAGTTGCCTTTCGTCCGGGGATACTGCAAGACCAAATGGAATAACGCCCCTGAACTGTTTCACAGCCTCATCAGGTTTTAAATAGATTTCTTTTACAACAGAATCAGTTTTTATATCAATAACTGTTATATTATCATTATTGCCATTGCTGGCAAAGAGCCAGTCTGAAGTAGCAACAAGTGAGTTAGGACTCGATCCGCCGACAGCCGGTATTCCTTCAACCATCTGTCCCACAAGGTTTCCGGTCTTAATTCTTGCCGTAACTTTTGGATTATCAATATCTTCAATAGAAACTGCCCAGACTGAAAAAGCTTTATCACTATTCGGATCTCCAAGTCCTGGAATAACCAGTGAATCAGTAATGATTCCATTTTTCATCTCCTTGGTATTATATCCAAAGGCAGGAAATGCAAGGGCCTTTTTATAGTCTGATTTCTCTTCTATCTGCCCTATTTTACTATACTGAAACATCCCCACATTTGCCACATAGATCTTTTTCTCATCGTGGCTGAGTGCAACACCAAAAGGATAACGTCCTACAGGCACTGAATTAATAACCTGCATCTTTCGTGTATCAACAATGACTAACCGGAAGTTAGTCTGGTCCACTGCAAAAAGGTGGTTCCCATCTCTCGACAGAACCATATCACCGATATAACCATCAGGATATTTTATACCATTTGCTGAAACAGAACAATCCACCGAGTCGATCTTATTTCCTGTCTGCAGATCAAAAACGAGAATGCTGTTATCTTGTCCGGCGGCTACAAATACTTTCCTGTTATCAGGAGTAATCGCCAGTCCCATAAAAACAGATTCAAGTACGCCGGCATTGTTGGAAAAACCCGGGGGAACCTGCCTGATTTCAGGAGAAGATGCCAGGTTACGGATAATTGATATTGATAATGGTTTAATACCTGAATTGGCCGTAACAGCAATCTCACCGTCTCCACTGAGGGCAAGTCCAAAGGGATGAGGGGCGACTACCAGGTTTTTTCCGGAAGGTGTCAGCAACCGTCCATTGGGGAGTACTGTTGTCCCATTTTTGTTAATTGAAGTGTATAAACTTCCGGCAGGAGCTGAAATAACCAGCAGATCATTGTTCCGAGTTTTGCAACCATGCAAAATCAGGCCGGACAAAGCAATTAAACCCAACAACCTTAATGATCTCATTTACACCAGTTTCCAGCCCTTCCGATATTCATAATGCAACAATTTTGTTGCAGCCCTATCTGTGTCATCAATAAAGGTTTCTGTTGCAGGATTCCATTTGACAGTCCTTTTAAGTGTACATGCAATATTTCCAAGGTTACAAACCGTACAGCTGCTGTGCCCTATTTCGACCGGAACAACAGGGTCCTTCCTGGAACGAACTGATTCAATAAAATTCAGCTGGTGAGGAATTTTTGTCTCATATGGCCCATTTGAAGCATCCTTCTTGTCCGGATTAAATTTCGGATCGGAGGCTTTAAAATATTCTCTTGCTACTTCGATCCAACCCTTGTCTCCCCAGAATTTTACCCCTTTTGTTTTGTTTCTGTCAAATGGTTCTGAAGTCATTACTACTCCGCTGGCATATTTAAATGTCATAAATTCGGTTCCATCGCCGATTGGGGATGCTTCAACCGGACCATTCCTGTCCATCCCGAGACCCCACTGGGCAATATCAAACATATGAGCGCCCCAGTCTGTGGTAAATCCGCCTCCCGTCTCTTTATACCAGCGCCATGCTCCCCAGAACTGTTCATTTTTTTCAGGATCTATTGATATTGGAGGATCCAGTTGACTGTTGTAGTGAATTGTTTCAGGAAGCGATCCCAGCCAGAGATCCCAGTTCAGATCAGCTGGGATTGGTTCTGCAGGCAGGTCGTATGGTTTCGGAGGCACACCAACATAAGCATTTACCTTGGAAATTTTTCCGAGAGCACCTGTCTGTACAAGATTCACAGCATGCTGAAAACCGGGGTCTGACCTCTGCTGGCTACCTATGGCAAGAATTCTGGTGTATTGGCGAACCGCTTTTTTTAATTCCTGACCCTCTTTAATTGTAAAAGTCATTGGCTTTTCAAGGTATACATCCTTACCGGCTTTACATGCTGCAATGGCAATCATCGCATGTGAATGGTCAGGAACTGCTATTACGACTGCATCGATATCAGTTCTGTTCAGAAGATCCTGAAATTTTTCATACGTATCAACTTTTGCTTCCTTGCCGGCCTTTTTATAAAAAGCTGCAACACGCTTTTCAAACCTTTTACGTTTAACACCGTAAACATCGCATCCGGCGATAACCTTTACCCCGGGTATCTGAAGAAATCCGTTAAGTAAATACATCGATTGCTGTCCCATACCGATAAATCCAAGTCTTATATCTTCAACTGCAGATAATTTGTTTGATGAAGCTATTTTCGGAAGAATCATCATCCCGGCAATACCAGCAAAACCGGAATTTATAAACTGCCGTCTTGACCATGTTCTTTTCTGATCTTTCATAGAGGTTCTTTATTAGTCATTAAATTAATTCATTTTTAAAAATTCATAAGGTATAAAAATAGTGATTTTCTTCTCACATTGAAGAATTATGATGCAGCTAAAATCTACCGAAAATAGAATATTTTTCGGTATTGCAGAAGATAGAGGAATATAGAAACAGACCTGGATTATTGGTCTCCATTTTTCTTTCAAGATGAAGTACAGGCTGGTCTTTCTCCAAATGGAGGAACCTGATCATCTTTGTTGTTGCCGGAATAGCTTTAATCCTTTGATCGCCTCCTTTGATCTCGATATGGTAATAATCTCTGAGTATCTGGAAAAGAGATCTGTTTTCAAACTGCCGGGCAGTGATCCTGGGGAGATTAATATTGGCAATGAAACTGATATCGTAAAAGATAGGAACCTCTTCCAGAAACCTTACCCTTTCCATATAAATACATCCAGATTCCTTCTCCAGCTCTGAAAGGGGAAACATAAAATCATGAGGCCAATTCATCAGTTTGGGTTTTACAATGATCTTTGTTACCAGTTTACGATCTCCCACTGCCGATGTAGTCCCTGATACCGAAAGGATGCCAATCTCTCTCGGAAGATGATGGACAATACTACCTTTCCCCTGGTGCTTCCTGATATATCCGTCGTTCGCCAGGGAGCTGAGTGCCTGACGTACCGTCGGGCGGGTCATGCCAAATAACTGGCATAACTCATTTTCGGATGGTAAAAGATCACCTTCCTTATAAACACTATCTAAAATGTGTTTTCTGAGAATCTCATAAAGTTTCCTGTACTGGGGTATGGTTTTCGGAGTGACCATAAAAGTTATAAATAGATATAAATTGAAATATATTGAAATAAAGAGTAAATATATTATTTTTTACTTGTAAATACAAGTTAAATTAACTATTTTTGTATATGCTGATTTATAATAACATCTATAATTCATTCTAATAGTTTTGTTTACTTATCATAACAAGATGACAAGATGTGGTTCGATAAAGAACTTTTTAAATATACCTTAGTGTTCCTTAGCGAATACCATAGCGCTCCTTCGTGGTAAAAAAAATTATTTCATTTAACCACAAAGGATCACAAAGGACTGCACAAACACTAAGTAGATAGTTTCATAGTGACATTATAAAAATTAATTAACAGATGGCAACAGCAGTAATAATGCCAAAACAGGGCCAGTCAGTCGAGACATGTATCATAACCAGATGGTT
Source organism: Bacteroidales bacterium (assembly GCA_050014255.1). Lineage (GTDB taxonomy): Bacteria > Bacteroidota > Bacteroidia > Bacteroidales > VadinHA17 > LD21. The sequence continues at coordinate 17,988 of JBEKDR010000038.1, forward strand.
CAAGAGTAAAGGTGACAGTGTTTCTATTGGCGACATTTTGTTTTCCTATGAAACAGACAAGGCTTCTTTTGATCTTGAATCACCTGTTGAAGGCATACTCCTGAATATTTTTTTTGGTGACGGAGCCGAAGTGCCTGTTCTGGAAAATGTTGCAGTGATCGGGAAAAACGGTGAAAAAACAGAGCCTTTCAATCCGTCTTCTTCTGCCTCTACAGCATCTGAAGCATTTAAAACCTCTACTGCTCCTGAAGCGCCAGAGACTTTAAAGGCAGTAAAGGCAATAGAAACTCAACCTGATTTTGATAATAAGATCAGGATTTCGCCCAGGGCAAAACGCATGGCTGAAAATAAAGGACTTAATTACAATAACCTTAAGGGATCCGGGCCAAACGGAAGGATTATTATCAGGGATATTGAAGGAGTACATTCCGGAGATGCTAATGTCACAAAAAACATTCAGACTGAAGGAGCCGAATATACAGAACAAGCGCTCAGCAACATGCGAAAGATTATTGCCAGAACTATGCATTCTTCACTTCAGAATTCTGCTCAGTTAACACATCATATGAGTGCAGATGTAAGGTCTCTTCTTGAAGCCAGACAAAAAATCAAAAACAAACTTTCGACTGATAAAAGTCAGCAGGATATAACGCTTAACGATATGATTTGCTGGTGTGCAATAAAAGCGCTTCTGAAATTTCCGGAGGCTAACAGCCATTTTCTTGATGACCGGATTAAAACATTCCATAAAGTACACCTTGGACTTGCAGTTGATACTCCGCGAGGACTAATGGTCCCTGTAGTGAAAAATGCCGGTGATATGGATCTTGCAAAACTGTCAAAAGAGCTAAAATCTGTCGCAGAGTCCTGTAAAAAAGGAAGTATCAACCCTGAATTGATTCAAAGTACTGCTGCCACATTCACTGTTTCGAATTTAGGCAACTATGGCGTTGAAATGTTCACGCCCGTAATCAATCTTCCACAGGTAGCAATTCTGGGGGTATGCACAATAATAAACCGTCCGGCCGATATCGGTAATAACATATTCGGTTTTGTTCCATTTATCGGGCTGTCACTTACCTACGATCACAGGGCAATTGATGGCGGCCCGGCTACCCTGTTCCTCAAGGAGATCAAGGAGCAGATAGAAGCCTTCAGATATTAATAATAAATCATATGTAGAGGAACGGTCGCGACCGTTCCGTACAATAAAAAAATAATCGAGCACATGCCAAAAAGTCAAAACATTAATCCAAAAGTTGTTCGTAAACCACAATTCATTGAATTCGTTAAAATTCCTGTAAACCAGTATAATAAAAGTATCGAGGAGGAGAAAAAGTCATATACCATGGAGGATTTCTTAAGGATCTATCACGATATGGTGGTAATAAGGGAATTTGAGACCATGCTCAACCTCATCAAGACTACAAATGAATATAATGGAATACCATATAATCACCCGGGACCTGCCCACTTATCCATCGGACAGGAGGCTTCGGCAGTCGGGATGGCCTACACCCTGGGAGTTGATGATTACATTTTCGGATCGCATCGCAGTCATGGTGAGATTCTTGCGAAAGGACTATCAGCCATTAACAGTCTGGATGAAGACACCCTGTATTCAGTAATGAAAAACTACTTCGGAGGGTCTTCGCTGAAAGTTGTTGAAAATGGATTTCAGGGAAATATAAAAGATCTGGCAATCAATTTTTTACTCTATGGCGCGTTAGCCGAAATATTTGCACGTGAAAACGGATTCAACAAAGGTCTTGGCGGATCAATGCACGCTTTCTTCACTCCTTTTGGTATCTATCCTAATAATGCAATTGTCGGGGGCTCAGGTGACATTTCAGTCGGAGCTGCCCTTTACAAGAAGATAAACCGCAAATCAGGTATAGTGGTATGTAATATTGGGGATGCATCAATGGGTTGCGGACCCGTATGGGAAGGCATCTGCTTTGCTACAATGGACCAGTATAAGACACTCTGGGACGGAGAATACAGAGGCGGACTGCCATTGATATTCAATTTCATGAATAACCTTTATGGGATGGGTGGTCAGACTATGGGCGAAACAATGGGCTTTGACATTCTTGCGAGAGTCGGAGCCGGTGTAAATCCCGAATCGATGCATGCCGAACGTGTAGATGGATATAATCCGCTTGCCGTTATTGATGCTTTCAGACGTAAAAGACAGTTATTGAATGAAAAAAGAGGACCGGTCCTGCTTGATACTCTAACCTATAGAATAAGTGGTCATTCGCCCTCAGATGCTTCATCTTACAGGTCAAAAGAGGAAATAGAAGCATGGCAAAAGGAAGACTCAATTATAGTATATGGCAAATCGCTGGTTCTGGCGGGCATAGCAAAGCAGGAACAGCTTGAAAACATAAGCAGAGAAACAAAAGAGCTTCTGACTCAAATACTTAAACTAAGTATTAATGATGAAGTTTCACCAAGGATCAATCTGAAAATAGAGCCTGACTGTATTGGTAAAATGATGTTTTCAAACGGGTCAAAAGATAAAATGGAAGATAGAACTCTGGAAGTACTTCTCCCCCTGGCGGAGAATCCTCATGTTAAGTCACTGAAAAACAAAGAGAGATTTTACAAAGACAGGGATGGGAAACCTTTTTCCAAAGCTAAATTATATCAGCTTCGCGATGGCATTTTTGAAGCTGTAATCGATCGTTTTTACAAAGATCCTACCCTTGCGGCCTGGGGAGAAGAGAATCGCGACTGGGGAGGAGCTTTCGCAGTTTATCGCGGACTGACAGAAGCGCTTCCCTATCACCGGCTGTTCAACTCACCAATATCTGAAGGTGCAATAGTGGGAACAGCGATTGGTTATGGCATGTGCGGAGGACGTGTGATTGCTGAGATAATGTATTGCGATTTTCTTGGCCGTTCAGGTGATGAGGTATTCAATCAGCTGCCTAAATGGCAGGCTATGAGCGGTAACATTATTAAAATGCCGGTAGTCATAAGGGTTTCGGTAGGTTCAAAATACGGTGCACAACATTCTCAGGACTGGTCGTCGCTTACTGCCCATATCCCCGGATTAAAAGTTGTATTCCCTGCTACACCTTATGATGCAAAAGGATTGATGAATTCGGCATTGCAGGGAACAGATCCTGTTATATTCTTCGAAAGCCAGAGAATTTATGATATCGGTGAAATGTTTCATACCGAAGGAGTGCCGGAAGGATATTATGAGATCCCTCTGGGAGAACCGGATATAAAAAAATCAGGAGATGATATCACAATTCTTTCGATTGGAGCAACATTATATCCTGTTATGGAAGTTGCTGATATACTTCACGAGAAATATGGACTCAGCACAGAGGTTATTGATGCCCGTTCACTTGTTCCATTCAACTACGAACCTGTTATTCAATCAGTTAAAAAAACAGGCAGAATTGTTCTTACCAGCGATGCGTCTTCACGTGGTTCATTCCTTAAAGAGATGGCACAAACTATAACAGAACTGGCATTTGACTATCTCGATGCGCCTCCCGTTGTAGTTGGATCGAGGAACTGGATCACTCCTGCCTATGAAATGGAAGAATATTTTTTCCCCCAGCCTGATTGGATTCTCGATGCTATTCACCAAAAAGTCCTGCCGCTTAAAGGGCATCAGATTAACACTGACTATTCAAATAAAAAAGCAATTGATCTGAATAAAGAAGGCGTTTAGATTGTCATAAGAGAAAGATCGTACAGATTTGCTTCAGAATTATTTTTGAATTTTGATTCTGATTTTACTTAAATTGCATTTTCTGAAACTTTTATAACTGACCGCTATGCTAAGAAGGTTCCTCCTGATTTTTTTCTTTTCCGGACTGCCTCTGTTTGCATATAACCAGACCCGTAACCTGGAATTTTACCTGAAAGAAGGTATTCATAACAGCCCATTATTAAATGATTACAGGAATCAGATCAATTCTGCTATTGCTGACAGCCTTATTATCGGGGCAGCCAAGAAACCATTTCTTGAAACAAAGTCTCAGCTCCTCTACTCACCTTATTATCATAACTTCGGATATGATGAGGTAATAACAAATGGCGGTATTTATACTGCTGTTTTGAGTGTGACGCAGAATATATTCAACAAAAAAGAGAACAGGAATAAATATAATTCTGTAGATATTAAAAAGCAATTAGTAAATAATTCTTCAATGATTTCGATAGACGAACTGAATAAACTTATTACTGAACAATATCCCACAGCATTTTCAGGCTATAGTGACCTCATTTTTAATAAAACATTTCTTGAATTATCCAAAAGAGAAAATATTTTCGTAAAGCAGTTCGTGAAAAACGGAGTATATAAACAAACGGATTATCTTGCACTACTGGTAGAGACACAGTCACAGGAAATACTGGTAAAACAACTTGAGAGTCAGTACAGAAAAGATCTGAGCTCACTTAATCAACTATGTGGATTGAACGATTCTTCCTGGTATGAACTGGTTAAACCAGAGCTCAAAATCAACGGAACACCGGATATTTCAAAATCACCTGCTTTCCTTCAATATAAAATTGATAGTGTCAGGATTGAAAACGAAAAGGCTGCAGTTGACATACGGTACAGGCCAAAATTCAGTTGGTTTGCTGATGCCGGATTCCTTACGAGCAATCCCTGGAATTTTTACAGCCATTTTGGCTATAGCGCTGGCATAAGCCTTAATATACCTGTCTATGACGGAAAACAACGAAGTATAGAAAAGCAGAAACTTGAAATTAACCAGGACACCAGGAAGACTTATGAGAACAATTATCAAAAGCAGTATTTTCAACAGATCCGGCAACTTACCAACGAACTTAAGGCATTAAATGAGATGCAGGCCAGTTTGGATGATCAACTAAATACTTCTGACCAACTGGTAAAAGCTCTTAAAGAGCAGCTTGAAGCAGGAATTATCCAGATGACTGAATATATTAATGCAATTAAAAACTATAAAACCATATACAGAAACGTTAACCTGATAAATATTCAAAAACTGCAGGTTGTAAATGAACTGAACTTCCTTTTAACCCGATAAAAAATATACTCTGATGTTAACTAATATTAGAACTATTTATTTCTTATGCTTGCTTATTGTGCCCATGGAACTCTTATTCTCATGCAAGAATATTGCCAAGACATCTGAAGCAGTTGCCGAAGTTAAAACACCGGTTACGATAGTTCCTGTCACATTTAAACCAGTAACTTCAACAGTTGCATTGCCTGCCGTTGCAACCTATATGAATAAGAGCATTGTAAGGGCTACAACAACAGGAACCATTGAGAAAATATTAATTAAACCTGGTGAGTATATTGCCACTGATCAGTTGCTCTTTACAATCAGGACCCGTGAAGCAATGGCGCTTGACAAGAAAGCACAATCAGATTCCAGTTTAAGTTTTCAAGGACTGATAAACATTGCCTCGCATAAAGAAGGAGCAATCAATTCCATACTATATCAAAAAGGGGATTATGTGCAGGAAGGCGATGAACTTGCAATTGTTTCGGAACAAAACAGTCTGGTCTTCATACTTGATGTCCCTTTTGAACTTGATAAGTATATTGAAAAAAACAGGAACTGCAGGATTGTTCTTCCGGATAACAGGCAAATTGATGGAACAATAACAGGGAGATTACCTGAAATGGATATGCAATCGCAAACAATCAGATACGTTGTTAAACCACAATCAACCGACCGGCTTCCTGGTAACCTTATAGCCAGTATAAACCTGGTTAAATCTACCAGTGAGAAAGCAATGGTTCTGCCAAAAAGAGCCGTGTTGGGCGATGAAACCCAGACTGAATTCTGGGTAATGAAGCTGTTAAATGACAGTACGGCAATCAAAATTGATGTGAGTAAAGGATTTGAGAATAATGAAGAAGTTGAAATAACCAGTCCGCAATTCCTCCCGTCAGACAGAATAGTGTTGACCGGTAATTACGGATTACCCGATACCGCAAGGGTTACAATAATAAAGGAATGAAAGCATGAAGAATTTCTTTCTCTCATATAAGAATCCAATATCTGTTATTCTGGCGGTCATTATTGTAGCTGGAATATTCCTTTATGGACAGATCCAGGTTTCGCTTTTTCCTGAAATTACTTTCCCAAAATTAAAAGTTATAGCAGATAATGGAGAACAGCCTGTCGATAAGATGATGGTAACAGTTACCAGACCACTGGAAGATGCCATTAAGCAAATACCTGATCTTAAGCTCCTAAGGAGCACCACAAGCCGTGGAACCTGTGAAATCTCTGCCTTTCTGAACTGGGGCGCAGATATAAACATTAATCAGCAGATGCTCGAATCGCGCATCTCACAGATAAAGAATTCTCTTCCTCCGGATGTTCAGATACAGATTGAAAAGATGAATCCATCTATTCTGCCTGTTATTGGTTTTACAGTTGAAAGTGATAAAAAAACACCTATCGAACTTAACCTGATTGCAACCTATATAATCAAACCCTTTTTATCGCAGATAGTAGGCGTTTCGTCGGTTGGTATCATTGGTGGAAAAACTAAAGAGTACTGGATTGAGCTTAATCAGCTTAAAATGAGCAGCTTTTCCATAACGCCCGAGATTGTCAGGGATATGTTGAACCAGAATCACTTTATTACCTCAAATGGTTTTCTTACCGATTACAGGAGACTATATCTGAGTATTACAGATGCAGGACTTTATAATTTAAACGATATCGGAAATGTAGTTCTGCGCAATGATGGTAAAAGACTTGTAAGACTCAAAGATGTTGCCGATATAAATGTCAGAGAGAAAACTGAGTATACGAGGATAAATGCAAACGGGCGCCAGGGTCTTCTGGTGGCTATCCTTAAACAACCCCGTGCCAATCTGATAAATCTTTCGGAAAATGTAGCATCCAAGAAGAGAGAACTTGAAAAGATCCTTCCCCCTGATGTTCATATTTCTTTGTATTATGATCAGGCAGATTTTGTGAACAAAGCAATTAAGAGTGTTAACGACAGCATCTGGTTAGGACTTCTGCTTGCACTCCTGGTAGCAATCATGTTTTTAAGGTCATTCAGAGCAAGCGCGACAATACTTGTAACGATCCCGGTGACACTTCTTCTTACAATTATTGTACTATATAGTATCGGTTATACTCTTAATATTATGACATTTGGAGCTATCGCTGCCGCGATAGGACTGATTATTGACGATGCCGTTGTTGTTGTTGAACAGATACACAGAACACATGAAGAATTTCCTGAAAGAGCTTCAAATCAGCTTGTTCACCAGGCGGTAAAATATCTTATGCCATCAATGGTCGGATCATCCATAAGCACTATTGTGATATTCATACCATTTATCTTGCTGGGTGGAGTGGCAGGTGCTTATTTTAATGTTCTTACAAATACGATGATCATAACCCTGGTTTGTTCCTTCTTTGTCACGTGGATCGGACTGCCAGTAATTTATCTTTGGTTTTCCAGTCTAAGATCACTCTTTCCTGAAAAGAAAAAAACAGATATAAAAACTATCAAAAAACGAAACTGGGTAAGTTTTTTTCTTCGAAGACCTGTATTAAGCATTATTTTCATTCTCTTCCTGCTCCTGTCTATAATTTATATTCTTCCACATCTCGAAACAGGTTTTCTACCTGAAATGGATGAAGGGTCAATTGTTCTCGATTACAAAGCTCCCCCGGGAACATCGCTGGATGAGACTGACAGAATACTTACGGAAGTTGAAAAAATAATTGTGAAAATACCCGAAGTCGAAACATATTCGAGGAGGACCGGCGCTCAGATGGGATTTTTTATAACTGAACCTAACGATGGCGATTATCTTATACACTTAAAAGATAAAAGAAAAAGAAGCACCGTCGATGTAATAGATGATATCAGAAAACAGATTGAGGCAACTCAACCTGCTCTTCAGATTGATTTCGGCCAGGTTATAGGTGATATGCTCGGTGATCTTATGGCATCAGTTCAACCTATTGAAATTAAGATATTCGGAAATGATCAGAAAACCCTTAATGAATTGGCTAAGAAGGTCGCCGGTGAAATTGAAAAGATCCAGGGTGTTGAGGATGTATTTGATGGTATTGTTATTGCCGGTCCTTCTATAGAAGTTATTCCGGATCAACAGAAACTTGCACAATTCAGATTATCTCCTTCATCTTTCCAGTTTCAGCTTCAAACCATGGTTGAGGGAAATATAATCGGAAGTATTCCCGAAAAAGAGCAGATGACTTCAATAAGGATGATCTATCCTAACAGTACTAAAAACAGTCTTGAAAACATCAGGAATCAGTTTGTATTTCTCCCGGATGGAAAACTTAAACCTCTGGCTACACTATCCGCTATCAGATTAAATGAAGGAGTAGCTGAAATCAACAGGGATAATCTGAAATCCGTTTCTATTGTTACTGCAAGGTTGAATAACAAAGATCTCGGCACGGCCATGAAGGAGATTCAGAAAACAATAGATTCAAAAATATTTCTTCCCCAGGGATATAATATTGAATACGGGGGTGAATATGCCGATCAACAGAAATCTTTCAGGGAGCTGATGATGATACTCATATTGTCGAGCCTGCTGGTATTTGCGCTCATGCTTTTCCTCTTCAGAGATTTCCGGGCCGCCTGCTCAATCCTTTTCATAGCTGTACTGGGCACATCAGGAAGTCTTATTGCCCTGTTCATCACAAATACACCTCTTAATGTGGGCAGTTATACTGGTTTGATTATGATTGTCGGAATAATAGGTGAGAATGCAATATTCACATTTCAACAATTCACTACTAACCGTTTAAAAGGGACTGTCGATGAGTCTCTGGTTTATGCAATTTCTACACGTTTAAGGCCAAAGCTTATGACAGCACTCGGAGCAATTATAGCATTGATGCCACTTGCAGTCGGATCCGGCACGGGCGCTCAGATGCATCAGCCACTAGCGATTGCGGTGATCGGCGGGTTCATTGTTGCACTTCCGCTTCTTCTCATTGTACTTCCTACATTATTGCATCTTTTGTTTAAGCGAGAAGATAAGAAGCAGATTCAGGGATAAATAAATCTGGAAATCATAGTTATCTTTGCCAGTAAATTCACAAAATATGGAAAATGTGTTAGAGAACATAAAAGGCAAAGAAGGATATATTATTGATATGGATGGTGTCATTTACCATGGAAACAGACTCCTACCAGGGGTGACTGATTTTTTGTCCTGGCTTGAAGAAACCGGTAAAAAATACTTATTCCTGACCAATTCCAGCGAAAGAACACCAAAAGAGCTCCATGAAAAGTTGAAAAGACTCGGCATTAATGTTGGTGAAGAGCATTTTTATACCAGTGCGCTTGCCACTGCCAGTTTCCTTTCAAGTCAGAAACCGAATGGAAGCGCATATATAATTGGAGATGCCGGACTCATTCATGCTTTATATAGTGTCGGTTACAGTGTAAATAATGTCAATCCCGACTATGTTGTCGTCGGAGATACGCACAGCTATAATTTTGAAAAGGTTGAACTGGCTGTAAATCTTGTGATTAAAGGCGCAAAACTGATTGGGACCAACCCGGATATCAGCGGTCCGGTCGAAGACGGGATTACTCCTTCCACAAAAGCTCTTATAGCTCCAATAGAAATTGCTGCCGGTAAAAAAGCCTATTATGTAGGCAAACCAAATCCCCTGATGATGCGTATTGCTTTGAAACGGCTTGGCGTTAAAAGAGAAGATGCTATAGTAATCGGAGACAGAATGGATACAGACGTCAGGTGCGGACTGGAATCAGAACTTGATACGCTGCTCGTATTAAGCGGTATTACCGACCGGAATGGCATCAACCAGTTCCCGTACCGTCCACGTTATATTCTCAATGGTATAATAGACCTGGTCAGTTAGAAACTAAATGGAAATTCAGGATAAATACAAATCAGAACGTAAGGAAGTAGCGTACTTCATGCGGCGGCTATACAGACATGGACTTACAACTACTTCAGGAGGAAATATCAGTCTTCGGCTGTCCGAAGACTTGATTCTAATAACTCCTTCAGCTACAGATAAAGGCAGAATGAAGTGGAAAGAAGTTGGCATAATAAATATTTTCGGCGAGAACCTGACACCACATCTTAAACCATCAATTGAAACTGCAATGCATCTTGCTATTTATAAGAAGAAAAAGGAGGTGCTTGCCATTGTACATGCTCATCCTGTGTTCGCTTCCCTCTTCACGGCAATAAAGACAAAAATAAATACTAACCTCACTGCAGAAGCCAAAGCAATACTTGGAGATCCTCTTTTTGTACAGTATGCAGTTATGGGTTCCATCGCGCTGGCTGATGCTGCGGCCGAGAATATCATGATTTCAGATATTCTTTTGTTGGAAAATCACGGGATCCTTACTACCGGTTCAAATCTTCTTCAGGCATTTGATAAAATTGAGGTTCTGGAAAATGCTGCCAAGATGACATTGATGGCGGAAATGACGGGAAGGAAAAGGCCTCTCAACAAAGCCAGGATACTGGAATTAGAAAGATTGTTCAGATGATAAAAGGAGTTCTTTTCGATATGGATGGCGTTCTTGTCGATTCCGAACATTTTATTTGTAAGGCAGCAATAATGATGTTTCGGGAACTTGGCATCAATGTATCACCTCAGGATTTTCAACCCTTCGTTGGCATGGGCGAAAACAGATATATAGGCGGAGTGGCGGAGCGACATGGAATTAAAGTTGATATTGAGCAGGTTAAGGCCAGAACTTACAAAATATACGAAGAAATTGTCAAAGGAAAACTATCTCCATTGCCCGGCGCTCATGAGTTCATTTCAAAATGCAGGAATAAAGAACTTAAACTGGCTCTGGCAACAAGTGCCGACACCATAAAAATGGAGGTAAATCTTAAAGAGATCGGATTATCACGAGATTCTTTTGATACAATTATTACCGGACTTGATGTTAACAAGAAGAAGCCTTTCCCGGATATTTATCTGAAAGCAGCTGAAAGTCTGGGTTTAAAAGCCGGAGATTGTCTTGTCGTTGAAGATGCAGTAAGCGGAATAGAGGCAGCTAAAGCCGCCGGTTGCAAGTGTCTGGCAGTAACATCTTCATTTGATTCTGTAGCCCTGAAGGAGGCTGACTGGATACGTGATTCGTTAGTGAATGTTCCTGAAGATGTATTGAATTGGTGACTACATGCCTCTCCCCAAAGGTGGATTGACCTCTTCCCCCCGACCCCTTCTCCCAAGGGAGACGGGGAGTAAAAAGACCTAGTTTTCAAGTCCCTCTCCCCTGGGAGAGGGATTTAGGGAGAGGTGGAACTGATAGAAAGGGGGTAATTTGAAATGAAAACGAAAATTGGTAAGTTAAAATCAAATATAAAATCAGTAATGAAGAATTTCCTCTCGGAGTTTCCCTCATTTGATCTGCTTGATAAAGAGATGAAGGGAATCTCTTTTCCTGAGTATCGCGAAGCAAATGGACACATTCATACACCATATTCATTCAGCGCATTCACAGCTCTCGATACGGCCTTCAAAATGGCTGTTGAAGAAAAAATAGCTGTCCTGGGCATTAATGACTTTTATGTAACCGATGGTTATAATGCTTTTCATAAAGGATGCCTGATAAATAAAATATTTCCCTTATTCAATATTGAATTTATAGGACTTCTGAAAGAAGAACAGAAGATGGGAATCAGGATAAATGATCCCAATAATCCCGGCAGAATATATTTTAGCGGAAAAGGATTGGATTATCCATTTCAGGTTGGCTGGATACAAAGAAGATTGCTCAGAAATGTAAAAAAAGAGAGTCAGGTCCAGATTAAAGCTATGATTTCAAAGCTGAATCAGTTGCTTGAACGCGAAAGACCGGCTTTGAAGCTTTCATATGAGACTATCAAAAAGGAGTATGCTCATGAACTGGTACGCGAACGACACCTGGCAAAAGCTTTAAGGGAGCTTGCAGTCACACTATCGCCATCAGGTGAAGAGCAACTTCGTTTTATTGAAAACATGTATGGAGGCAAAAAATCGAAAACAGGCATGTTGAACCCGGCAGCCCTGGAAATTGAAATAAGGTCTAATCTTCTGAAAAGCGGAGGTCTTGCTTTTGTTGAAGAGAATGAAAACTCTTTCCTCGAACTCAGAAAAATCATTAAGATCATCATCAAAGCCGG
>JBEKDR010000039.1:0-28945 GCA_050014255.1 Bacteroidales bacterium
AACCTGAGGAGGTTAAGTTGTATATAAAATAACTCTTCAAATTTCAGCCTGAGCCTTGCCTTTTCAAGTTCATCAGGATTAGCCGGGAAATGGATTTTGTGAAGGGCTTCATGAAGTTCCATCAGTTTATAACGCGAAACCAGGTAACCTGGCAATGTTTCGGGCAATCTTATCTTAATCTGTTTCAACATATTGCCCATCAGCTTACTGATTGTTTTTGATGAAACAAACTGGTTTTTAAGTTTTTCAGTGGTGCTGTACTGTGCCTGCAGAGCTGAATTCAGCCTTTCTGCCATCTTATCGGCAGCTTCAATTTCAGGGTGGATTATATTTATAATTCCGTTAAAAACGCCCGGTTTCCCAAAGACAATGAACTCAACTCCCGGACTAAAGTTTCCTGTGATCCATTTTCCACCCTTAAACCAGACAAGCTTTAATGTTCCTGTATCATCCTGGAAATCAGCAACCAACCGTTTGCCAGCGCCATGGCCCTCCGTCATGTATCCTTTTATTTTACCTCTTATCTGAACAAATGGAAGGTCAGGATCTAGTTCAGCAATTTTATAAAACCTGGTTCTGTCGATATATTTGTACGGGAAATAGTATAGCAGGTCGCGGAATGTGAAAATGCTCAATTCTTTATTAAGCAGTTCTGCCCTTTTTGGGCCAACTCCCTGTAGATAGGTGATTTCCGTATCCAAAAAATCCTTGTTAACCATATATAGAAAAATTTGTTTATTCCAATGCCCCCTGTCCCGTCCGCCGGATGTGCGGACGGGACTTCCCCCTAAAGGGGGACTAATTACCTCACATTAAGACAATTATCCTTAAAAATCGAGGATTAACCCACCTTTAGGGGGGAAGGGGGGCAAATATATCTTTGCGACCTTTGCGGTTAAAGGATTTCATTATCCGAAAATACGTATTTTTGAAAAGCTGTCCTAATTATAATTTCGATGTGAAATGATTTTTTTCCGGGTCGTTAAATTTTTAAAATATATTCTTATGTCAGGTCACAGGAAGGGGCATGGAATACATAGTCCGTTCGTTTATGATCTGGTGTCAAAGGTCTTTATGAATAATATTGATCCTGCTATTGTTTTTGCCGTTGAACAGGTGAGAAAGAAAATGATCTCTGACAAGCGAATTATTTTGGTTAAGGATCTTGGTTCCCGGTCAGGATCATTGAAAATGAACTTAAGAAAAGTGTCAGAGATAGCCAGATATTCCCCGGTTCCCAGGAAATATGGCGAGTTGTTGTCAAAAATGGCTGCCGAATTCGGTAAACCACTTATAATTGAGTTAGGTACTTCCTTAGGAATAAGTACGATGTACATGGCTGCTTCCTCTGCTGATGCGACAGTCTATACAATAGAAGGTTGCCCGGAAATAGCCGAAATAGCAAGGCAAAATTTCATTGAAGCAGAACTTAATAATATAAGGATATTGGAAGGTTCGTTTGATGAGGTCCTTCAAGACTTTTCAATCAAAGACTCTAAGCCAGGCCTTGTTTTTATTGACGGACATCACCGGAAAAAACCAGTAATAAAATATTTCAACCGGATGGCAGAGCTTTCTGACAGCAAAACAGTTATTATAATTGATGATATCAACTATTCTAAAGAAATGGCAGAAGCCTGGGACGAAATAAAACTTCACAGGAAGGTCTCCGTAAGCATTGATATTTTCAGAATGGGAATTCTGTTTTTCAGAGAGGGAATTAATCATAATGACTATATAATCAGATATTAACAAAAATTAGGGGTATAAAATTTATTATTTGACATATTTAGTCTAATTTCGGAAATTCAAATTTTATTCATTATGGACAGAGTAATTGAAATTCATGATATTGTCAAGAATTATCAGGTTGGATCAGTGATTGTTAGGGCTTTAAGGTCGGTCACTGTCAATATTGATAGAAATGAATATGTAGCAATCATGGGACCATCAGGCTCAGGGAAATCTACATTAATGAACTTACTTGGATGCCTCGATACTCCAACAAGCGGAAGATATATTCTCAATGGTACCGATGTAAGTAAAATGGAAGATGATCATCTGGCAGAAATCAGAAACAAAGAGATTGGATTTGTTTTTCAGACATTTAACCTTCTTCCCAGGTATTCTGCACTTGAGAACGTAACATTGCCTTTAATCTATGCCGGAATACCTAAACTTGACAGGGAAAAAGTGGCAGTTGAGACTCTTGAACAGGTAGGTTTAGCAGACAGGATGACTCATAAACCCAATGAATTGTCCGGAGGACAACGCCAGCGCGTTGCTATTGCCAGGGCTCTTGTAAACAATCCGTCAATTATTCTTGCTGATGAGCCAACTGGTAACCTCGACAGCAAGACGTCAATCGATATAATGGGATTGCTGGATGAGATTCATAGAAAAGGGAATACGGTGATTGTTGTTACCCACGAAGAGGATATTGCAAAACATGCCGCCCGCATAATAAGATTGTTCGACGGGGAGATTGCCCAGGACTTCCAGAATGAAAAGTACATAAAAGCATAAAGTAGTTATTTGAGTTTAGTTTGCTTTTTGTTTTTCCTATTTCTTTTATAGAATCATGAAGATCTATACTCTTACGGGTGACGATGGTACAACTTCATTATCGGGAGGCAGGAGGGTCCCAAAACATTCAGTGCGAGTGGAAGCGTATGGATCTGTAGATGAGCTAATTTCATGGATCGGACTGTTAAGGGACCACAAAGAAAATCAAAAACGGGAAGAGCTTCTTATATATATCCAGGACCAGCTTATGAACTGTGCTGCTGCGCTGGCCTATGACACCAAAAACATAAATAGCAAAAGGATTTTGCCTGATCCCGAATGCATCTCGGTGATAGAAAAAGAAATCGACGCTATGGAGGAAACCCTTCCTCCATTGAATAACTTCATACTTCCGGGAGGGAATATACTCGTATCATATTGTCATATAGCCCGATGTGTATGTCGCAGAGCTGAGAGGGCAATTTCGAGGTTAAACAGGACTCAGGAATCGCCTGAAATCGTTAATAAATTCATTAACCGGCTTTCTGATTTTTTGTTCGTATTGTCCAGAAAAATCGCCTTAGACCTTGATATTGAAGAGATTAAGTGGTCCGTCTGAAATGTCAAAAAACTTAAAATGGGTATTGCTTTTTAAGTAAAATAATATATATATTTGCAGACTTTGTTTTAAGCTTAACTTAATCAGGAAAATATGTACTGGACACTTGAATTAGCATCAAAACTTGAGGATGCTCCATGGCCTGCCACTAAGGATGAGCTGATTGATTTCGCCATTAGGTCGGGTGCCCCTATGGAAGTTATTGAAAATTTGCAGGAAATTGAGGATGAAGGTGATATTTATGAAAGTATTGAAGATATATGGCCTGATTATCCCAGTAAAGACGACTTCTTTTTTAATGAAGATGAATATTAAAAAAGAGGCTGATTCTTATTGGATCAGCCTCTTTTTCATTTATTGAATATATCATCCTTCTTTTTAGGTCTCAGATGATCGAACCATTTGTACCCATCAAGCCTGAGAGGCTTGACTGGAAGAGGCGGATCAATAAATCCTTCAGGATTATCAAATTCAAAAATCTCAGATACTTTTCCTTTATCAAATCTGATCTCAATATTTGCACATTTAGATTGCTCCACACCTGCGACAGCTTCACCATCAATAAGATAAAAAAGTATTTCTCCGTTGCCTTTTACGTTTATCTTATATAATTCATTATTTTTGAAATGGCCGGTGAGCGACCGGCCTTTTATCTGGTCAAATCTTATGGTATCTACCTGTTGCACAATAAAAGCATTATTATATAATTCTAACCTGTCTGTTTGACGGTTTTTTGTAAATACTGCCATTGAGTCTGATGTCAGCTGGTCATCTTCAGTCCAGATCACGGGAGCGATGTAGAGTCTGATAACTGAATCCTGAAAAGAATAAGAAAGCGAATCACATTTTGACTGCAGATCTTTGCTGAAAATGCGGCAACCATGATAAGCTCTCATCAGTCTGTAACCTTTTCCGGTGGTATCAGATTTTATAATTGATTTAATGGTATCAGCATGCAGGAACAATGAGTCTTGTTGTGAAATTTGAATAAATACCGCCCTGTTGGTAACCAAAAACTTTTCAGGTCGTTTATAATACCACGCATAGTTGCCCTCCACAGCTATCTTGTTTATGGTATCTTCAATGATGACGTTCCTGAATGATTCCCCATAACCGGTACTATCATTAAAAAACAAGGAATCCCCGTGAATGATTTGTTTCCGGTTGTCAATCATAGCCTTTTTCCAGATTGAGGTGATCTCTTTTTTTGTGTCGTACCATCCTTTTTCGCAATAAAGATATAAGCTATCGCCTTTTAACTCGGTAGGACCCGTGAAATATGCAATTTCTGATATTGTGTTGTAATCCATTGTATCAGCAGTCATTACATAGTCAGGATTAACTATTTTTACGCTATCCTTGAAATGAAACAGATTTTCTGCTACATAAAAAACACCAATAATACTTGTCAGCGTATTTTTATCATTGGTAATTCTGCCTCTGTCATTATACCGGGCAATCCTGTTGGTTACATCATAATTTATTGAATCTGTATACAGATGAGTCTCTTTATCAATTAGTTCAACGTTGCCTTTTACAAATGCTGTTTCGTTAATACCGTCATAAAAAAGGTAATCTCCAAAAAGATTGAGGGTATCACCCTGTTCAATATGTATTTTCCAATATGCTTCCACCTGATTCTTATCGGGATAAAAATGTGCGCTATCGCACGACATTTTTACATCGTTATCAAGTAGTCGCACATTACCCAGAAGGTGATGAATATCCTTTCCTGTCTGGGGATCTCTCAGGATAATATCTTCGTCAGCATTTTTAAGCTCTATTTTCTTTCTGGTTGTCTGATTGACAGATATATCCTGAGACTTAACCGAAGGGACAAAAAACAGAATAATCGTGACATAAACCAAATGTCTGACACAAGTATTGTTGACCAGGCGCCTCAGTAGATTTATTTCAGCCATCCTTTTTGTAAAAAATCACACGATTTGAATTCCTCGCTTATTTTAATATAAGTGATGCCAATCTTGTTTTTAACCCATTTATCAAAAACACTGGCTCTTTCTTTGACCAGTGCAGCATCATAAAGGCTCTGGTAATCATCTTTCAGGTTTGCCGAATGCGCAGTAAGTACATTATCAAGCTTAATTATTCTGAAAACCTCATTATTATTCTCATCGGTTGTTTTAAAAGCATCAGATATTTCTCCAACCTTCATCTCCCTGAGTTTTACATACATTTCCGGGTTTAATTCTTCAAGAGTGAACCATTTAATACGAGAAGAAGGATTTGAACTTACAAGTTTTCCACCATTAATCCTGCTGTCTTTGTGGGTGGAGAAACGCAATGCAGCTGTTTCAAACTTCATACTGTCCTTTCTTATCAGATTAGCTATACTGTCGAGCCTGGCTATAGCTTTTGTTGCCTGTACGGATTTGACTTTCGGCCTAATGAGAATATGTCGTGTATTTACCAAATCGCCTTTTCGGTCAATGAGTTGAATAATATGGAATCCATATTTGGTTTCAACAATCTTAGATACGGTACCTTTCGTGAGACTGACGGCTGCGTCGGCATACGGCTTTTCAAGTTCACCCCGTACACGGAATCCGATTTCACCTCCGTTTTTTGCACTTTCAGGGTCCTCAGAATACATAATTGCCAGGACATTAAAACTCTTGCCCGCCAGGATCTGGCTTCTTATGTCAAGCAGCTTCTGCCTGGCTTCAGCTTTATTATCTTCATTATCGGGCGGGTCAGACTGTATGACGCTTATTTCATATTTTGCAGGAACAACTGGGAGGCTGTCTTTTGGAAGTGAATTATAAAACTTTTTTAAGGCATTGGGAGTAATAGTGATATTCTTGGAAATCTTGTTCTGAACTTCCCCTACGACTTGCTGTTCCAGGAGGGTTTTCTTTATATCCCTTCTGATTTCGAGCATACTCTTCTTAAAATATGTTACAAGTGCCTCTTCACTTCCTGCTGTCCTGATTGCATCATTCATCCTCATGTTCAGATCACCTTCAACTGCATCATCTGCAACAGTGATACTATCTATCCTGGCTTGATCCATAAAGAGTTTTGAAACTAGCATTTCCTGAAGCACTGTACATGTAAGCTGATCGACAGGTGTTTTATTCCCGTTTCTTCTCAGATCTGAGATAGTATTCTCCAGATCAGATAGATAGATAACCTCATTTCCTACCACAGCAGCAACTGACTCAACCAGCACCTGAGAATTGGCAATAAACACTCCTGGCAGAAACAAACATGTCAGTGTCAGGCAAAATCTTAATTTTCTTTTCTTCATTATATTATCAATTAAAACATTGTGTAGTCGCTATTAAATTAATAGCCGCATATATTTTTTGTACCCCCTTCCCATCCTTCCCCCAGAGGGGAAGGCGACCATTTCCCCCTTGGGGGAAACAGGAAAGGGGGTTAAAAGCAAAGGATAAGTACTCAAAATATCTTAAAACTGTTTTCTTTAAGTGCATCATTATAAATTCCATTTTCCAGTGATTGAATGAATTCGAATCTTCTGCTATTCCAGATAATTCTCTTTATATCATCTCTGACATATTCGAACGGAGCAATGGATGATCTTAACCTGTAATCCCGTATCGAAACCATGTATACCGAGGTGGAATCGCTTGTTTCGAAAAAAGTGTTTCTTTTCAGGAAATTTTCCTCATTTTCAATGTTTTGCTGCAGTTCAACTGAAAGCCTGTCCATCGGAACCCATTCTTCATTGAAATCATCAAACTTTTCAGCAAACTGATAACAATAACTTTCCAGTTGCTGAAGATCGCTATGATCATTTGACCGTGCAAGAGTTCTTATTTTATTGAGATCTGGAGTTTCCAGCGGTAATTTTATGAAAAGAGCTTTTATAATATTTGAAGTGAGAACAAAACTATTTTGGTTGGCTGAGTAATAATTTTCAAGTTCCGCATCAGTCAATACAGTATCCAGTTTTTCAAGAATCATTTGTCGCTGATACTGATAAATAACCAGATTTGCCCTTGTTTCCTCAAGTTGTTTATTTATTTCATCTTTTAATTCAGGAGACAGATTATCTTCAGCTTTCTGTAACAATAGTTGTCTTTTGGCCCATTTGTTTATGTAATTCTGAAATAGGGCCGCGGAGTCAGCCTCATTAATACCTTTCTGGATAAGCTTTGGCATTTCATCGTAATAGAGAACAACCCGACCAACTTCTGCGATAGCAATTCTTTTTTTCTGGTTATGGTTATTTTTACAACCAGCCAAAATGAAAATGCTGCATAATATGATTATTAACTTATTCATTTTTCAAATTCTTCTTCACTTCATCAAGTACCATATTATCAATCTTAACGCTATATTTTTTATTTAATTGTCTGATCCATTCACTCTCCAGAAACTCCTGGTATCCGACCATCACTTCTCCCTGAACTTTATCATAATTCATAGGTGAGGGTTCAATGACTCTTTTGATAAGGATAATTGACGGGAAACCATTAAAGGAAAAAGTTTGTGAGCCCCTGATCCATTCAATTTTATCTATTTCAGGATTGTCACCTTTAAACCATGTGTTCTTTTTTATGAAAAGTACAGTATCATTATTTTTATTAAATTTTTTGAAAAGAAGATCATCCAAATCAGGTTTCTGAGAATATTTTTTAAATGCCAGTGGCAATAATTTTTCTCCATCAGAAGATTTAAGGGTATATATCCCGGCCTCAATTCCTCTTCGAGAAAGCCAGCTGTTTTTATGCTCATCGTAATAATGGTGAAGGCCCAACGAATCGTTACTTACCTTATTCCACACATTTTTACCTGATATTTCAAAAAGAAGCATTCCATCATGGAATTCGCCCATGAGATACCTGAATTCCGGATATTTCATTTCGAGAACAGAATTCTCATAACTGATCAGATGATCTGAGGCCCTGGCTTCAATTAACCGTTTAATAAATACGGATGAATCTTTTGTAACAACCATTGATCCTCTCTTTTCAATGTAATTTGCAAATTCAATATTTGTAATATATTGATTTGCAAATGAATACATATTTTCTTCGGGGATTGAAGATGGGTCGTATTTTTTTAATCCCTGAATTACAAGCGTATCTGTATGACCAACAAACCAGTTATAAGCATCCTGGTTTATCTTGAAGTTGTACTCTTTTTTTAGTTTCTCGATAAATGATTTTTTGCTTACAGAGTTTAAATACGACTGGTTGATTTTGCTTTCGAGGAATGAACTTGATTCTTCAAATGTCCCGGGTGATTTTTTATCTAACAGCTTAATAATGTGCCATCCATATAGTGTACGAACCGGTTTTGTATATTTTCCGGTATCTGTAATCGCAAATGCAGCCTCAGAAAAATCGCTTATAATTTCGCCTGTTCCAAACCAGTTGAGCTCACCTCCTTTTGAGGCTGATTCTTTATGATCAGAATATTTTTTTGCGAGTTCGGCGAATGAAGCTCCATCCTGCAACATTTTGTAAATGCTGTTTATCTCATCTTCTGCCTTTTTAGCCTCTTTATCATCTGCTCCCGGTGGGACAGCCTTCATTATGTGGGCAACTTTAATCCTGCCTTTTGAGGGTCGCTTGTCCGTCATTGTAATTATATGATATCCATAGGGTGTCCTCACAGGCATGGAAACAGCGCCTTTCTTCAGAGCATAAGCAGCATCTTCAAAAGGCATTATCATCTGAAATACTGAAAAATAGCCCAGGTTTCCTCCGTTTATTTTCACTGATTTATCGTCGGATGTTCCCCGGGCAACACTTTCGAAAGGCTCACCTTTTATTATTCTTTCTCTGATATTGATGGCTTTTTGCCATGCTTTCAGAGTATCTTCAGGAGAAACTTCCTGAGGCATGGCGATAAGAATATGCCAGACATTTATTTCAGTTAACGATCTCTGGTATGCTTTCTGCAGCAGCTTTTCTTTTGTTTGCGTGTCGGTAAGATAATTCTGTGCAAGCTGATTCCGATATCCATTTAGCTCGGTCTTGAATGATCTTGTTGTATCATATCCTTCATGCAGAGCATCAGCTACTTTAAGTTTAAAAACTATAAATTGTTTGAGATAATCATCGATATCCAATGTTTTTCCCGGTTCAATACTTTTTTTATACATTCTGATAAATTCACCTGCCTGTACCTTGTTTCCATCTACAATCATCAGTATCCTGGTATTCAAATCCTGTGCCTGGCAAACGACAGGAAACAGGAATATCGAAATAATTAAATAAGATGATTTGAACTTCATCAGGATTTGCTGAAACCGGTTATTCAAATGATTTTCTGCTATAATTAGGTGCTTCCCTTGTTATGGAAACATCATGTGGGTGACTTTCTATAATACCTGAGTTAGTGATCCTTACAAATTTACCATCCTTCTTAAGAACATTGATGTTTTTAGCTCCAAGGTATCCCATACCTGCTCTTAAACCTCCGGTCATCTGGTATATTACTTCAGCCAAAGTACCTTTATATGGCACCCTTGCAGCGATTCCTTCCGGAACAAGTTTTTGAATATCATCTTCCATATCCTGAAAATAGCGATCCTTTGAACCCTGTTGCATGGCCTCAATAGATCCCATACCTCTGTATGCTTTGAACTTACGGCCGTTAAAAATAATAGTCTCCCCTGGAGATTCTTCAACCCCGGCGAAGAGTGATCCTATCATAACTGAATCGGCTCCTGCCGCGATTGCTTTTATGATATCGCCCGAATATCTGATACCTCCATCGGCTATTACCGGAATTCCTGAGCCTTCTATTGCTTTGGCAACATTATAAACTGCAGTTAGCTGTGGAATACCTACTCCCGCAATTACCCGGGTGGTACATATTGAACCTGGTCCGATTCCTACTTTTACTGCATCGGCACCTTCATTGACAAGTTTTTTAGCTGCCTCGGATGTGACGATATTCCCTACGACAACATCAATTCCCGGATAGTTCCTTTTAATTTCCTTCAAAATATTTATGACACTTTTTGTATGAGCATGAGAAGTATCAATTGAAATAGCATCGACACTCGCATTAATCAGCGCTTCAACCCTTTCAAGTGTGTCAGAAGCAACCCCTACTGCTCCTGCAACTCTGAGCCTTCCTTTGTCATCCTTGCATGAATTTGGACGATCTTTTGTTTTTGTAATGTCTTTGTAGGTAATCAACCCTATAAGTTTTCCTGCTTCATCAATCATGGGAAGCTTTTCAATCTTATGTTTCTGAAGTATCCTTGCCGCAGCTTCAAGGTTAGTCTGATGGTTTGTTGTGATCAGACTGGTTGTCATAACTTCGGTTATTTTACGGGCGTGATTGTTTTCAAACCTGAGGTCCCTGTTTGTAACAATACCTTTGAGAATACCGTTTTTATCAATTACAGGGATCCCTCCTATCTTATATTCACCCATTAAATTCATTGCTTCGCCAACTGTAGCATCGAGATTTATGGTTATTGGATCAAAAATCATGACATTTTCAGCCCTTTTGACCCTTTTTATCTGTGCAGCCTGTTTTTCAATAGTCATATTTTTATGGATCACTCCGATACCGCCTTCCCTTGAAATGGCAATTGCCAGTTCATCTTCTGTAACTGAGTCCATGGCTGCCGAAACAACTGGCGTATTGATACGTATGTTTCTTGTGAACATGGAACTGAGATCAACTTCTCTAGGAAGTACCTCAGAATATGCAGGAACCAAAAGGACATCATCAAATGTTAGTCCTTCATATAATATCTTATCCTTCAAAAATGACATAAGATGAGATTTTAAGTTTTTGATTGCGCAAATTACGAAAAAAAACAGAACTCGTAAAACATCTCTTTCTTTTAACCTTCATAAAAAATTGAATAACAGTTATTACATTTGTATATAGTGCAATCCGGAATGAATATTGAACCATACAGACAGATTTTAACAAAATACTGGGGATTCTCCTCATTCAGACCTTTACAGGAAGAGATTATAAGATCTGTTGCTGAAGGAAAAGATACACTTGGACTTATGCCAACCGGAGGAGGTAAGTCTATCACATTTCAGGTGCCTGCACTCGCTCAGGATGGAATCTGTCTGGTTATAACTCCCCTGATCGCCCTGATGAAAGATCAGGTAAATCGTCTTAATGATTTGGAAATAAGATCTATAGCAATACATTCAGGAATGTCGGGAGAGGAAATAGATAACGCACTCGAGAATTGCATCTTTGGTGATTATAAGTTCCTTTACATCTCGCCTGAAAGAATCTCAACAAGGGTTTTTCAGGCTAAGGTGACAAGATTTAACCTTTCGCTTGTTGCCATAGATGAAGCACATTGTATTTCACAATGGGGATATGATTTCAGACCATCATATCTGAAAATTGCATCACTCAGAGATCATATTTCTGAAAAAGTCCCGTTCCTGGCTCTTACGGCATCAGCTACTCCACAGGTAATTGATGATATAATGAAAAAGCTGGCATTCAGGGAAAAGAATGTCCTGAGAACCAGTTTCGACAGGAAAAACATTTCTTATCTGGTGAGGAAGGTAGAGGATAAAGGCAGTTATCTTATCAAAACCCTAAGGAAAATAAGAGGAAGCGGGATAGTATATGTCAGAAGCAGAAAAAGATCAAAGGAGGTTGCTGAACTTCTGGTCGCCAATGGGATCAGCGCCGATTTCTACCATGCCGGATTAACGGATGAGCTTCGCGACAAGAAACAAGCTTCATGGACAATAGGAGAGACCCGGGTTATTATTGCCACCAACGCTTTCGGAATGGGTATAGACAAATCTGAAGTAAGATTTGTGATTCACTGGGATATACCTGATTGCATCGAGAGTTATTTTCAGGAGAGTGGAAGGGCCGGCCGTGATGGTAAACCTGCTTTCGCTGTTCTTTTATACTCACCTGCTGACAAAGCACGCCTGATTGATACGATCAGGAAAAAGTATCCGGCAATTGAAAAGATCAAAGACACTTACGAGGCATTGTGCAATTATCTTCAGGTGCCTCTTGGCTCGGGGAAAGACAATGTTTTTGATTTCAATATGTATGATTTTGTGGCAAAATACAGGTTACCTGTAATCGAAACGTATAACAGCCTTCAGTTCCTTCAGAGAGAAGGTTATATGGAATTCACGGAAGAAATAAACAATCCGTCAAGGGTACATTTTATTGTTAGCCGCGATGATCTCTATAAATTTCAGGTTGCAAACGAATCATTCGATGGATTTATTAAACTTCTTTTGAGATCTTACTCAGGGATGTTCAGCGAATTTGTTCCTGTAAATGAAGAAGCACTTTCTCGCAAATCGGCTGCAACACGTGACACTATATATCAATATCTCGTAAAATTGTCATCCTTTAATATTATCCGTTACATTCCCGGTAAAAAGACGGCGCTCGTAATCTTCACTGAAGAGAGATTGGTTCGGAAAGCATTAATGATTTCACCCGACAATTATCTTCATGTAAAGGAAAAATATGAAATACGTATGAACAAAATGATAGAATATGCTGATTCAGACAACCATTGCAGGTCAGTATATCTTCTAAATTATTTTGGTGAGGAATCAGACCGGTGCGGAATCTGCGATGTTTGTCGTGAAAGAAATGAGCTTGAACTAAGCAAGTACGAATTCGATCTTATTCTGGAAGAAATAAAAAGTATTTTGAGTGAAAAGAATCCTGATGCAGAAGAATTGGTGAAACTGATAGATTTCCCTGAAGACAGGATCATTAAAGTCATCCGCTGGCTGCTCGACCATAACAAAATTGTTCAGGATGGGGATCATAAGCTAAGCTGGAAATCCTGAGATCATGATTTTTTTTTCGGACTGCTAACTCGGTCGACAAGGTAAACTATCGATTTATATGATATTCCGGTATGCAGACTCAGTCCGATCTCGCAGGTCCGGCTTGTTGAATATCCGTTCTTAACTGTCTCAGCTAATTGACTTTTTAAATTAGACAACCCGTGCTTGTTTAATTCAGGGTATGTGAAACCACGGTCTCCTGCAAATCCGCAGCAATTAGTTTCGGGTATGATAACATATTTTGAGCAAATTCCTGCCAGGTCGGCGAGCTTTCCATCCAGCTCCATCTTCTTCATACTGCAGACCGGGAATACTGTAATGATCTCATCGACAGGTGTTATAGTCAGATTGGGCAAGAGCCATTCCATTATAAACTCAACCGGCTCGTAGAGTTTAAGATTTGACTTCATGTTCTCTTTCATTGTATAAAGACACGGGCTCATATCGCATAGGACCGGATATTCTCCATTTCTGCTTGCTACAAGAAGTGCTGCTTCCAGTTCATCAGATTTTTTTTCTCCGGCTTCAGTATAACCTTTGCTTAAGAAAGCCATGCCGCAGCAAAGGTTATTCAGGTTTTCAGGATAAATAACTTCATACCCGCCTTTATGCAATAGTTGGACCAGTTTTTCTGAAAGCTGTATTTCCTCAAAATGATCTCTTGATACACCCATTGAACGATTAATGCAGGAAGGAAAATATACAACTTTCCAAGGATAGGTTGAACTTACCTCATTATTTGGCTTAATGACTCTTGCCCCTTTTGACATGAATTGATTCCATTGAGGGATTCTGTTCCCGGATACTCTTCGTAAGCTTCCTGTAATGATCTGCATAACAGTAGTTCCTAAGATCGTATGAAAAAAGCTGACAATTGAAAGTGCTTTTCTTGCTGCAGAAGTTACAAGGCTCATATGATTAGCAATCCATAAAGCTTTGTGTTGTTGGGTGGCTAATTTTTCATAACGGAGGTTTTTAATAAGCTTACCTGTGTCTATATTTACCGGACAGCTTACAGCACATAGTCCGTCGGTAGCACAGGTATCATTGCCTGAGTAAAAAAAAGATTTTGCAAGAATGGCAGCAACATGAGGTTTAAGTCCGCTTTTTGAAAGCGATACTATTTCCCTGTGGATCACAATCCGTTGCCTGGGTGTCAGGGTCAGTCCGGCTGAAACACACGATGGCTCGCAAAATCCGCATTCAGTGCACTTATCAATAACCTCGCTGGCTGCCGGTAGCGGTTTCAGGTCTTTAAGATGAACCTCTTTGTCGGAATTCAGTATTACACCGGGATTAAGGATATTCTGAGGATCAAATATCTGTTTGATTTTCTTCATTAGTTCATAAGCATCTTTTCCCCACTCCATTTCAACAAATGGAGCCATATTACGTCCGGTTCCATGTTCCGCCTTCAGTGATCCGTCATATTTATGAACAACAAGATCTGATACTCCAGACATTAGATTAGAATACCGGTCGATCTCTATTTGTGTGCTAAAATCCTGTGTGAAAACAAAATGCAGGTTTCCTTCCAGTGCATGTCCAAAAATTACAGCTTCATCGTAGCTGAATTTTTTAAGAAGATTCTGAAGGTCCAGAGTGGCTTCAGCTAAAGATTCTATAGGAAATGCGACATCTTCGATTATAACTGTGGTACCCGCTTTCCTCATGGCACCTACTGAGGGGAAAAGTCCTTTCCTGATTTTCCACAGGAGTTCATACTCCGAAGGAATATCGGTAAATGTGACAGCTCTTTCAACCGGAATGCTTTTAATGGCATTTTTTATTATTTCAATGTTTCTATTTATTTCAACCTTATTTCCACTTACAGTTTCAACCAGCAAAGCACAGACCTTTTCATTCAGTGATATCAGGAATTCAGGCATTCCTTTTTCATTTTCAACTGATCTTAGTCCGGCACGATCAATCAGTTCAACAGTAGAAACAGATGTGGCCTTAAGTACTTTAACAGCTTTGCATGCCTTTTCAATATCAGGAAAAATCATCAGGGAACTCGCTTTGAAAGGAGGTTCGACTACAGTTTTGAAATTAATCTCCGAAATAAAACCCAGGGTACCTTCCGAACCGATCATAAGGTGTTCAATAATATTGAAAGGATCAGTAAAATCTATAAGAGCGTTAAGGCTGTAACCGGTAGTATTTTTCATTTTGTACTTCCTTCTGATCTTTTCAGCCAGCGAAGT
Source organism: Bacteroidales bacterium (assembly GCA_050014255.1). GTDB lineage: Bacteria > Bacteroidota > Bacteroidia > Bacteroidales > VadinHA17 > LD21. The sequence continues at coordinate 15,105 of JBEKDR010000039.1, forward strand.
GTTTTCTTTTGCCGATTTTGCCAGGATTTCTATATCTGAAACAAGCTTAGGGTGTGATTCCGTGAATGCCTTCCTGCTTGACGGGTCTCTCGTATCAAGTATTGTCCCGTCAGCAATGATAATCCGCATTCCGGCTACAGTTTTGTATGAATTTTCAGATGTGCCGCAACACATTCCACTCGCATTATTGGCTGCAATGCCTCCAATCATTGCTGCATTTATCGATGCCGGATCAGGTCCAATCTTTCGTCCGAACGGGGCCAGAAGCGAATTGACTCGTCCGCCGGTTAATCCGGGCTGAAGACATATTTCGGAGCCATTTTCATTTATATGGAATGCATTCCAGTTGGTTCCGGCAATAACTAAAACAGAGTCTGTAATTGCCTGTCCGGATAGACTTGTGCCGGCAGCACGGAATGTCAAAGGAATTGAAAGTCCGGAACTCTCTTTTAATATCATGGAAACTTCATATTCATCCTTTGCTCTTATCACCAATCTTGGGATCAGCCGGTAGAAGCTTGCGTCGGTTCCGTAAGCCAGTGTATAGAGAGGGTCGTGAAAGACCCTTTCCCTGGCAATTGTTGTGATCAGTTTATCGTAAAGGACTTTATATTTCCCGTTTAACATTGAATAAGATATCGTTTTACTCTATCCCATCAAGAAGGATAGTATCGCATTTGGCAGCATTTAATCTGTATTTAAGAATTTTTTGATAATCATCAGAATAATACCAATCCTCAAAATCCTTTTTACTATTGAATTTAATTAATACCGACTTTGTGTAGTTCCATTCACCCTCTAATAAAACAGGGGACTCATCGATTGCAAGATACTCTCCCTTAAATCTGGAGAAAATGTCATCAAATTTCTCAAGATATTTGTCATATTCCTGATAATTCTGAATCTTGATCTGGGCAACGAAGTAATTTGACATGATTTCTGGATATTTTTTATAATGTATAATTTTAGGTTTCATTGTGAAGAAAAGAAAAGTGTGTTACCAGAAGTTATAAGCGGACTGACATTTGAAAATAATTGCCTGATTCAGTCCAAAGTTTTATATTATTCTTTTAGTGAATATTCAAAAGGGAGCAAATCTGCGATACGTTGCCTTGCCATTTCACCTTCCCAGCTTATGCCTGCAGGATCAAAATATCCGCTTGCATCGAAAAATACATCCTTTTTTAGAAATATGATGAAACTGGTTGGTTTTTTCGTATAATAGGATATTCCCAGGTTACCAAGGTTTATCAGATATTTAGTCCGGCTGTCTTTTTGAAATACCAGTTTATTATACCCGACAGTTTCATTTGATGAATTATTAACTATAAATCCGGTTGATTTTAAATCATCTACCCAGAGCGCTCTGAAAAAATGCATCCTCGATCCCAGGTAGGCATGCTTTCTTTTTCTTTCACATGCCTGCTTTGTCTCTTCCTTGGTAGTTGTGTCCTCACTGAAAAAGATATTCCCTTTAAAAAAGAATGAAGAGCTTTGCTTATAATACTCAAATTTATCGAGATAATAAGTTATTTTATAGCCTAATGCCTTATTGTCAATCATTATCGGCTTTAACGCATATGCTTTCACTGTATCGTCCGAGTCGTAAATAAATTTTATATCTTCTTCATTTAAAATTTTACACGACGTTGCATTACTGGTTGTTCCAAGGAATTCATTCTTAAATATTGCTAAATTTACTCTTCTTTCGCTTGCATGCGATTTAGCCTTAACGACGACTTCATTCAGTTCAAATAGTTTTGGGCTCAGATATATTAAAAGTGGTTTTCCTCCTGAAAGATCCGATAGGGTAACTGAATAATATCCTATAGCACTTATTGTTACCGGCATTGAAACATGCTTTGAGATGTCTAACTGAAAATTGCCATTCTGATCTGAAAGTGTTCCGGCAAATGTTCCATTAATATATACTGCCGCAGAGTAAATTGCACTTTTTGTTTTCTTATCTAATATTGTCCCTTTAATAACCTGGTTATAAGCAACCAGCGGAATACTAATAAGTAAAACCAGCAAAAGGATTTTTTTCATATTTCACAAAATTATAATATCCGTTCTAATTAACGGATTTTATCAATACGATTTTACCTCACGCTCATACATCAGCCGCCCAAATATAAGTGCCGAGGCATTATCAGGCCTGCTTTAATGTTTCAACATCAAATTTTTTCATTTGCAGGAAAGCTTTTGTAACCCTTTCAGCCTTTACAGGGTCGGACATCAGTTTTGGCAGAATCGAAGGTACGATTTGCCATGAAAGCCCGTATTTGTCTTTTAGCCATCCGCATTGGCCTTCACTTCCTTCCTCTGTGAGTTTATTCCAACAGTGATCAATCTCTTGCTGAGTATCACAGAAAACCTGGAATGATATAGCTTCACTGAATTTGAATTGAGGTCCTCCGTTCAAGGCTGTAAATTCCTGACCATTAATGGTAAAATTGACAGTCATAACAGTTCCTTCCTGTTTACCATGAAATTCGAATCCTTCTTTGCCATAACGACTGATTGTTCCCATTTTTGAATTTTTAAAGACAGAAACATAAAAAGAAGCAGCAGCTTCGGCTTCATTATCAAACCATAAACATGGAGTAATTTTATTTTTCATTTCTTTCTGTTTTTTTTGATTTTTCAAGGTTTTCCTGAACCCTGAATTTTACAATTTCAGTAATTAATTCCAGTGGCAGTGGGTCTTCAAGAGGAAACTGAATTGACCCTTTTCCCAACTTATATGAAGACAATTCCGTCTTAAATGCCTCAACACCGGTCATCATAGGGTAAAAACCTATATGGTGTTTGAATGCGGCAAAATATAATAACCTTCCATTTTGTCTGAATGAAGGCATACCATAACTAATCGCTTCATCAGAGTCAGGTGCAGCTTTTTTGATCGTTTCCCGGAGTTGAAGAAGAATTTCTTGTATCTCTGCAGGAAAAGAAATCAAATACTCTTCAAAGTTCTTGGGTTTGGTCATATCATCATCATGTTTTTTCCCCGAAGCTTTGTATTCCTGTAGAATCAAAGTTGCAGTTTAACCACTCATTGTCAATTTCAGCTCCGCTTTTGATATACATTTGAATAGCCGATTCATTCCATTTCAGTACCTGCCACCTGACTCTCTTGCAATCTTCCTTAACGGCGACGTCAAATACTTTCTGTAGTAAAGCCGTTCCTGTCTTTTGCTTTCTGTATGGCTCCTTTACGTAAATATCTTCGAGATAGAGAGACTTTCCAACCCAGGTATAATAAACAAAGTAGTAGATTGCCATACCCACAATTTCTCCGGATCGGGTTTCTGCGACAAAACAGCTGAAAAGATTTTTTTCTTTTTTCATCAGTTCGACTGAATTTGTTACCTTTTCAGCTGCTTTTTCGAATGCAGCCAGCTCTTTGATCAGCAAAAGAACCGCAGGAAAATCCTCATCTTTTGCATTTCTGATATTAATTATTGTATTCATCAAGAAGAATAAATATTATTGTTGTACTTGTACTTTAGAGTGTAATAAAATGCCAGCAAAGAAAGCATACTTTTGGAAAATATTTCTTTTCAATACCCGTCTTATATTCTGCAAACCACACTAAAGTTATAAAAAAAAATGAATCGGGTATTTACTGCAAACAATATGCAGGCAGTGATTAAATCCATAGCAGATTAGGCTTTCCACTATAATTTGAACCCCTTTAGATATAAAGGTAGTTTCTTTTGGCTCTCATTTTTTATTACTTTTGGCATCGGGTAATATTAAATTTAATAAATACTATGGATACCAATTCAGATCCTGAGTATTCAAGAAATGTTGTTGAGTTTGTTGCCGTTGCCAACGAATTCTGCAAATATGCAGAGCATGCTTCGGAACTGAAAGGTGATGAGCTTCTGAAGATACTGCAGCGCATTTTGCCTCTTATGTACCTGAAGGCTTCTCTTTTGCCACAACTGGAACCTTTTTTTGAGGATGGTAATGAAAAATTCGTAACAGAAACTGACTGGACCTTAATTAACGATACTCTAAAAGAAAAATTCGGAACAGCAAACGATTATATCGAGGTATTTGATGAAAAAATTAATGAAACAGAAGGACCTGTTGTTTCCAGTATCTCTGAAAATATGTCAGATATTTACCAGGATATAAAGGATTTTCTGCTTCTGTACCAGACCGGTACACGAGAGGTGATGAATGATGCGATATGGGAATGCAGAATGAACTTTGAAAACTTCTGGGGCCAGAAACTGGTAAATTCAATGAGAGCTATTCATAAATTCATCTATTCGGGGGAGGAGATTGGAAGGGTTGAAAAAGATGATAAAACGGATGATGAAGAGAGAAATACTGCTGACTGGTTTATAACAAGAAGACAAAGAGATTTAAGAGGAGATACTGAATAATATGTACAAGGAGAATATTACAGTTGAGGAACTGGCGGAACATGAGCTTTCATGGTTTAAAGGTGAAATAGTTTTAGTAGACAATCTTAAAACATTTTATGAGGTCATTCCACGACTTCTGGCATCAGATATGCTGGGTTTTGATACGGAGACGAGGCCAACATTCAAAAAAGGAAGAAAAAATTCAGTCTCTCTAATCCAGCTTTCAACAGGAGACCTGGCATGCCTCTTCAGGATAAATAAAATTGGTATACCTGATGAGTTGGCTGATCTGTTATCAGATCCTTCAGTTGTCAAAGCCGGCGTGGCGGTACATGATGACATAAGATTTTTAAAAGGGGTCAGGAAATTCACTCCTCAGGGATTCATCGATCTTCAGAACTTCGTTAAAGATTTTGGCATTCAAAGCTCCGGATTGAAAAAACTGACGGCAATAGTTCTTGGATTCAGAATATCAAAGCGCCAGCAGGTGACTGACTGGGAAGCAGGACAGCTTACTGAAGCCCAGCAGATATATGCAGCTACGGATGCATGGGTTTGTCATCAGATTTATAAGAGACTGGTAAACGGAAGTGAGAAGATTCTCTAAAAAAGAAATAAATCAAAAAGAAAGTATATTCGAAAATGCAAGATAATGTAGAGCGAATAAAAATAGTTTTAAAATCCGGCAAAGAACAATCCCTCCGCCGTTTTCATCCCTGGGTATTCTCAGGGGCAATTAAGAAAATGTACGGGTATCCTGCCGAAGGGGACCTGGTGGATGTTTATGATAATAAAGATACCTTCCTCGCAGTAGGGCACTATGCACCAAGTTCAATTGCTGTACGTGTTCTATCGTTTGAGCAGGTAACTCCTGATATCAGTTTCTTCAGGGAGAAGATTAGACATGCTATTGATTATCGGAAATCAACAGGGATCATCGGTAATCCAATGGTAAATGTTTATCGGCTGATTCATGGTGAAGGCGATGGTTTACCAGGACTTATCATTGATTATTACAATGGAGTTGCTGTAATCCAGATGCACTCCGTTGGTTTTTACAGGATCAGAAATGAGATTGTCGCAATACTGATTGAACTTATGGAAAATCAGATAGTTGCAGTTTATGATAAAAGCGAAGGAACTATACCGCATATGTCGGAAATCACTGGGGTAAATGAATTTCTGTATGGTAAATCTGATCCCATTATTGTCACTGAAAACGGGTACAAGTTCAAGATCGACTGGACAACAGGACAGAAAACAGGGTTTTTCATTGACCAGAGGGAGAATCGAAAGCTGCTTGAGAAATATACTGAAAGGAGAACCGTATTGAACATGTTCGGTTACACCGGCGGTTTTTCGGTTTATGCAATGAAAAATGCATCTGTTGTTCATACAGTTGACAGCTCTTTGCCTGCCATTGAACTTGCAAATGAAAACATTAAACTCAATTATGGAGAAGATAAAAGACACGAATCATTTCAGGTTGATGCATTTGATTATCTGAATCATATCAAAGATCAATATGATTTGATAATACTTGATCCACCTGCATTTGCTAAACATAATAACGTTCTGGCGAATGCTTTACAAGGATATAAAAGACTTAATATAAAGGCAATTGAACAAATTAAACCAGGTGGGATCATTTTCACGTTCTCCTGTTCCCAGGTTGTCACAAAAGAAATTTTCAGAAAATCGGTCTTTGCAGCTGCCGCCAATACCGGACGAAGTGTCAGAATATTGCACCAGTTGAGTCAGCCACCTGATCATCCTGTAAATATCTATCACCCCGAAAGCGAATATCTTAAAGGTCTGGTTATTTATGTTGAATAATAATTAGTTTGAAAATTTGAACAAAAGAACAGTAGAACAATAGAACAATAGAACAATAGAACAAAAGAACAATAGAACAAAAGAACAATGGAAACAAATAAGCATATTGAAATTGTAGCAAGAAAGCTGGGACTTCACGACTGGCAGGTCGAAAACACTATCAGGTTGATGGATGGAGGAGCTACAATTCCGTTCATAAGCAGGTACCGGAAAGAGATGACAGGTAGTCTTGATGAAGTACAGCTGATGCATATCAAGGAAGAATATGACCGGTTGAAAGAGTTGGATTCAAGGAAGGAAGCAGTAGTTAAGTCAATTGAGGAACAGCAAAAGATGACTCCTGAGCTCCGGCAAAAAATTGATGCTGCAGTGACCATGTCAGAACTTGAAGATATTTATCTGCCATACAGACCTAAGCGTCGTACAAGGGCAACAATTGCCAGGGAAAAAGGACTTGAACCTCTTGCATCTATCATTATGGATCAGAAAGAGAATGATCCGTCCCGGAAAGCTGAAGGTTTTCTGAATGAAGATGTTGCAACTGTTGAAGATGCTATTTCAGGCGCCTCCGATATTATAGCAGAATGGGTAAATGAGGATGAAAAGGCAAGAAAACAACTCAGGTATCTTTTCGAAAAAGAGGCTGTTATCTATTCAAAAGTTGTAAAGGGAAAAGAAGCAGAAGGTATAAAGTACAGTGATTATTATGACTGGTCGGAACCTCTTAAAAAGTGTCCGTCTCACCGGCTGCTTGCAATGAGAAGGGGAGAAGAGGAAGGTTTCCTCCGGTTGTCGGTGGAACCTGATGAAGAACATGCCCTCTCTATGTTGAATTCCATTTTTATAAAAGGGAGGAATGCATCATCTGAGATAGTTATCAATTCGGTCAAAGACAGCTGGAAAAGACTGCTTTCAGCTTCCATGGAGACGGAATTCAGGAATATTTCCAAGGAAAAAGCAGATATTGAAGCAATTACAGTTTTTGCGGAGAATCTTCGGCAACTATTGCTCGGATCGCCGCTGGGTGAGAAAAACGTTCTGGCAATAGATCCTGGTTTCAGAACCGGCTGTAAGGTTGTCTGTCTCGACAGGCAAGGCAATTTTATTCATAATGAGACTATTTATCCGCATCCTCCTCAGAACGAAACTGCCATGTCGATAAAGAAGATTTTATCGCTTGTAAACGCATATAAGATTGAAGCAATTGCTATTGGTAACGGCACTGCCAGCAGGGAGACCGAAGATTTTATAAAGTGGATCAAATTTGAGAACGACATCCAGGTTTTTGTCGTCAGTGAAGCCGGCGCTTCAATTTATTCTGCTTCCAGGACTGCCCGTGATGAATTTCCTGATTATGACGTAACTGTACGAGGTGCGATATCAATCGGCAGAAGACTGATGGATCCGTTGGCTGAGTTGGTAAAGATAGATCCAAAATCAATAGGAGTTGGTCAGTATCAGCACGATGTTGATCAGCAGAAGCTGCAGAAATCGCTCGACGACGTAGTTATGAGCTGTGTCAATGCTGTTGGCGTGGAGGTGAACACCTCAAGCAAACACCTGCTGACTTATGTATCGGGCTTAGGACCACAGCTGGCTCAGAACATTATTGATTACAGAACCGAAAACGGACCTTTTAAAGCACGTAAAGAGCTTCTTAAGGTAAAACGGATGGGTGAGAAGGCTTTTGAACAATCTGCTGGTTTTTTGAGAATCCGTAATGCAGAAAATCCACTCGATTCAAGTGCGGTTCATCCAGAAAGTTATCATGTCGTGGAAAAGATGTCTGAGGATCTGGGCTGCGAAGTTAAGGAATTGATTATCAATGAGAATAAGAGAAAAGAGATTAAGCTTGAGCGTTATGTCAGCTCTGCCACCGGACTTCCTACATTAAAAGATATTATTGATGAACTGGCAAAACCCGGACGCGATCCAAGATCAAAAATTAAAGAATTCAGTTTTGCGGATGTGCATATAATGGAAGATCTGATCGAGGGAATGATTGTCCCGGGAATTGTAACAAATATTACAAAATTTGGCGCTTTTGTTGATATAGGAATCAAACAGGACGGTCTTGTACATATTTCCAATATGAGCAGAACTTATATTTCCGACCCATCAACAGTTGTAAAGCTCCACCAGCATGTAATGGTAAAGGTCCTGGCAGTTGATATTGAAAGAAAACGCGTACAACTATCTATGAAGGATGTGGATCAGAAAAAAACATAGGAATTTTTTAATATGTAGGGAACGGTCGCGACCGTTCCCTACATATTATATCGACCGTTCCCTACATATTAAAAAATTTATTTCAGTTCACATTATTACATCCTGGGTCCCTGATCGGCATTCTGTCTTGGTTTCATAGCAGGTTTCCCCGGCAATTTTGCATTGCGCATGGCTGCATTATAGACAAATGATGCGGTAATTATGGCATTCTGCTTCAGATCATCCATTACAAGCCGTTCGTAGGTATCCATTACAGTGTGATAACCTCGTTCATATTCTATTGCATCCTGTATGAACTGAAACCCAGGGAGCCCGACTCTGTCGAACGAAAGATGATCAGTTCCGGAAGTATTTCTTATTGTGATTGTTGAACAACCCATATCTTCAAAAGGTTTTAACCACTCTTCAAAGATCGGTCTTACCAGCTCATTTTCCTGCAGATAAATTCCACGGTATTTTCCCGAACCGTTGTCCATGTTAAAATATGCTGCAAATTTATCATAGTCTGGTTTATGTTCTTTTGTGGTGGGATCGACAAGGTATTTCTCCACGTAACCGGATGATCCAAATAAACCCTGTTCCTCGCCACCCCACAGAGCTATCCTGATAGTTCTTCTGGGTGTTATGTCAAGGTTTTTTAAAATGCGGAGAGCTTCCAGCATTACGATGCACCCTGAACCGTTATCAGCCGCTCCTGTTCCACCGTTCCATGAATCGATGTGGGCACCCACAAGCACCACCTCATTTTTAAGAACTTTGTCAGTGCCCGGTATTTCACCAATTACATTGTACACATTCGGGCTGTCAAAGAATTTATTCTGTATCTCAATCTCCATTACGACAGGAATGTTGTGTTGTAACAGACGAACCATTCTTCCATGATCTTCAATCGGAAGATTCAATTCTGCAATTGGTTCCTTATCGCCAGCTTTATAGTTAGTGCCGTTTGACCTTGGAACATTGAAAGTCCCGGAACTGTTAAGTATAACTGAAGCGCCTTCGCTCTTCAGAAAATCAGTTATTTTTCCGCGAAGAGCTCTCTGTGCCATCATAGCAGCACGATCAAAAGGAGGCCTTCTTGCCGGTGTGGAAGAAGAAGCCATCGAAAGATCTTTTAATTGTGCATCGGTCAGACGGGTTGCAAGAGGATCATAACTGACCTCATAAGTTGCCGTTGAAGGCATCAGAACTATTTTGCCCGTAACTTTTCCTTTGTACTTGTCAAGATCACTTTCAGCTTTGACATCGAGGTAGACAACGTCACTTTTAATCAACCCGTTTGTACTTCCCGACCATGCGACCGGGTTACATGCAAAGTTTGAATAGTATGGAGCGGTCAAAGCAGCGTATGTTTTAAGGTTATCCCATCCGCCCCGGCTGAAGTCTTTTGCAGCTTCAATTCTGACATTCTGTAAACCGAATTCTTCCATCTTTTTTTTTGCCCATTCATCCGCATGGCTGAATCCGGTGGATGCTGTAAGTCTCGGCCCGATAAAATCTGTCAGCCAGAATGCAAGGTCTTCTACGCTTGAATTCTTTAAACCTTCCTGTTTGATTTTATAAATCATACCCAGGTCGACATTTTCACTCTGCGACATTAACCATGTCGGGAAAAACAGCAGAAGCAGCAAAGCGATTGAGATTTTCTTGTTTTTCATAGATTTATTATTAAGGTTTGTAATCTTATGTTTCAAATGTATATAAAAATGAAACCTATTATCTGTGCAGGATAATATGATTTAACAATAATTAACTTTGTATGAATCCCTTTTTTGCCAATTCCATCGAGGGGATTTTTAGTTTATTTTTGTCTTTTTACTTTTGTCCTTTATCTTATAACATGATTTATCCGGGAAATTTTGAAAACAAGATAGGTTTTGACAGAATTCGGAATCTTCTGTGCGAGAAATGCCTCAGTCCTATGGGGCTGGAGAAAGTGAACAATATTAAATTCATTGATGATTATGAATGTTTAACGAGCATATTATCCGCAACATACGAATTCCAGCAGGTACTTATATTTGAGGATTTTTTCCCCTCAGAACATTACTATCAAATTTCTGATTGTCTGAACAAGATCCGGATTGAAGGTACATTTCCCGAAGTACAGGAGGTTTTTGATCTTAAACGTTCACTCGAAACAGTCAAAACAATTCTGAATTTCTTCAGGAATAAAGATGCTTCAAAATATCCGGTTCTGAGTTCATTGTGCGGTTCTGTTAAAACTTATCCGTACGTACTGGAGGCAACTGACAGAATTATTGACAAACGAGGAGTAATTAAGGATAATGCTTCTCCCAGGTTAAAAGAAATAAGAGCTGAACTTATCGGGAAAAGCATTCATGTAACCAAAAGGCTGAATGCAATTCTTAAACAGGCCCAGTCTGACGGAATTGTTGAAACAGATACTTCTGTTTCTGTGAGAAATGGCCGAGGAGTGATACCTGTAAGCGTATATGACAAAAGGAAGATCAAAGGCCTTATTCATGATCAGTCAGCTTCCGGAAAGACAGTTTTTATTGAACCGGAGGAGATTGTTGAGATTAACAATGATATAATTGAACTTGAATATGAGGAAAGAAGGGAGATTGTCAGGATACTGACTCTATTTGCCGACGATGTCAGACCTTATATAGATGATCTGCTTAAGTCAAATTTATTCCTGGGTGAAATCGACTTCATACGATCTAAAGCCCTTCTTGGCAACCATCTTCATTCAATCAAACCGATTCTGATAAATAAACCATTTTTAATGTGGAAAAGAGCGATCCATCCTCTGCTCTCACTTGCATTCGAGAAAACTGCAGGCAGGAAAGTGGTTCCACTTGAAATTGGCCTTGATGAAAAAAACAGAATATTATTGATATCCGGTCCTAATGCAGGAGGTAAATCTGTATGTCTAAAGACGGTAGGCCTGCTGCAGTATATGTTGCAAAGTGGTCTTACTATCCCGGTAGCAGAGGGATCAGAAACAGGGATCTTTAAAAATATTTTAATTGATATCGGAGATGAACAAAGTATTGATAATGATTTAAGTACTTATAGTTCTCATCTGATCAGTATGAAATACTTCGTAAAAAATGGCAATGATAAAACACTGATTCTTATTGACGAATTTGGCACTGGTACTGAACCAATGCTTGGCGGTTCGATAGCAGAAGCCATCCTTGGTGAGTTAAATAAAAAGAAAGTATTTGGTGTAATAACAACACATTATACTAATCTGAAACATTTTGCATCTCTTACCGAAGGCATAGTCAATGGCGCTATGGCTTTTGACAATCATCTTATGCAACCTCTTTTTCAGCTTACAATTGGTAAACCGGGAAGCTCGTTCGCATTTGAAATCGCCCGTAAAATAGGTTTGCCGGAAGATATCCTTGAAGTAGCTTCACAGAAAGCAGGAGTAAAAAATATTAATTATGACAGGCACCTGAAGGATATTGCCAGAGACAAACGATACTGGGAAAATAAACGACAGACTATACGACAACAGGAAAAAAGATTAGAGGAGCTGATGGCTGAATATGAAAAGGAATTAACCGGGGCAAAGACACTCAGAAAAGAGATCATCACAAAGGCTAAAGAAGAGGCACAGCAATTATTGAAAGAATCTAACAGGATGATTGAGAATACCATCCGGCAGATAAAAGAGACACAGGCAGAAAAAGAAAAGACTAAAGATCTCCGGCAGCAGCTTGAGGAATTCAAAAATGTGGTTGTAGAAGATACAAAACCGCTGGAGACTGAATCGGAAGAGAAGATTGCTAAACTGAGCATAAAAGCGAAAAGAATCAAACTGGACCCTGAACCTGTAAAGGAAAAACTTGTGCCTCCTGAATCTCAGGATCATCCTCTTAAACCCGGTGATGCGGTAAAGGTGATTGATACCCAGGCCGCAGGCGAGGTAATTGAGATAAAAGATAAGATGGTACAGGTTGAAACCGGTAGTTTAAGATTTTTTGTCCCGCTTGATAAAATTGAGAGAATAACCAGATCTGATCTGAAAAAGAGTCTTAGGGCCAATCAGGCTTACAGGGAAAACGACCCGGGTCTGGTTCAGCGAAATATTAATTTCAAACCTGAAATTGATATTCGTGGTGTCAGGGGAGAGGAGGCAATTAATCAGGTTCGGGAACTAATTGATAATGCACTCATTGTGCAACATCGCAATTTAAGGATCCTGCACGGTAAAGGCAATGGTATTCTGAGACAGCTTGTGAGGCAATATCTTGCAACAGTTGATGTTGTAAAATCCTTCCGCGACGAACATGTTGAGTTCGGAGGTGCCGGAATAACTGTAGTCGAAATGGATTTTTGATAAAAATCAAAATACTCGATAATATGAAAACAAAACTGGTTCTTTCCACATGTTTTATCTTCTTATTAATTCTTTTTTCCTGTAAAACTGATAAAAAAACAATATCAGGTCAGTCCATAAGTGCTTCAACACAAAAACAGGAGTGGGCAATAGCAATCCATGGTGGTGCAGGTGGGATAACAAGAGAGAATCTTTCACCTGAGTTGGATAAGGAATACAGGGCAGCACTGTCAGTGGCAATGAGTACCGGTAAGAAGATTCTTGCTGAAGGCGGATCGGCCCTTGACGCAGTTGAACAGACAATCAGAGTAATGGAGGATGATCCTCTTTTTAATGCAGGTAAAGGAGCTGTCTTCACTCATGATGGCAAAAATGAACTTGATGCGGCTATAATGGATGGATCAAATCTTGCGGCCGGTTCTGTAGCTTGTGTTACTGACATTAAAAACCCTATTACAGCTGCCAGAAGAGTTATGACAAATTCCCCACACGTCATGTTGAGTGGATCAGGCGCCTCACAATTTGCTAAAGAACAGGGACTTGAAATTGTTCCGCCATCATATTTTTATACTGAAAGACAATTTAAGGCTCTTCAGGAAATACTTAAAAAGGAAAAGAATGGTACAGTCGGATGTTGTGCTCTGGATAAAAACGGAAATCTGGCCGCAGGAACTTCGACCGGAGGCATGACAAATAAACGGTACAACAGAATAGGTGACTCCCCGATTATAGGAGCGGGAACCTATGCTAATAACCGTACATGTGCCGTTTCGGGAACGGGTCATGGTGAGTATTTTATCAGATGGACTGTTGCTCATGATATTTCAGCCCTGATGGAGTACAAAGGCCTTTCAGTCAAGGAAGCCTCAGAACTTGTTGTAAATGACAAGCTTGTGAAGGCAGGCGGGAGTGGCGGAGTGATTTGTGTGGATAAGTCTGGCAATATTTCTATGCCTTTTAATTCAGCAGGTATGTTCAGAGGTTTTGCCACTGCGGATGGCAGGGAAGGCATATTTGTTTATAAGGATGAAGGCATGAGTACAAGATAAAAGATAAAAGATAAAAGATAAAAG
>JBEKDR010000040.1:0-28624 GCA_050014255.1 Bacteroidales bacterium
TCGCTGGAAACAACAGCATCTTCAGTATATCCTAGAATTCCTTTGAGCGGACCATCAGCAGCTGCCTTCATGGCTTTTTTGATAGCATCGTAGCTGGCTGGTTTCTCAAGACGGCAGGTGAGGTCAACAACTGAGACATTCAGGGTTGGAACCCTGAAAGACATACCGGTAAGCTTTCCCTTAAGTTCGGGGATAACTTTGGTAACAGCTTTGGCTGCACCTGTTGATGATGGAATAATGTTGCCGGAAGCAGCACGGCCGCCTCTCCAGTCCTTTTTCGAGGGACCGTCGACTGTTTTCTGTGTAGCTGTGGTTGAATGAACGGTTGTCATGAGACCTTCAATAATACCGAAATTGTCATGAAGTACCTTTGTAACAGGAGCAAGACAGTTTGTTGTACAGGAGGCGTTCGACACAAACTGCATATCTGATGTATATTTCTTATGGTTAACACCCATTACAAACATCGGGGTATCATCTTTGGAAGGAGCTGACATCACAACATGCTTTGCACCTGCTGTGATATGACCCATTGTGCTTTCCTTTGTAAGAAAAAGACCAGTGGATTCAATTACATATTCAGCGCCAACCTCATTCCATTTCAGGGTCGAAGGATCTTTCTCGGCAGTTATGCGGATACTCTGTCCATTTACAACAAGCTTGCCGTCCTTAACTTCAACTTTTCCGTCGAATCTGCCGTGAACGGTGTCGAAGCGAAGCATATAAGCAATATATTCCACTTCGAGGATGTCGTTGATTCCAACTATTTCTATATCGTTTCTCTTCATGGCAGCCCTGAAGGCCAGTCGGCCGATCCTGCCAAAACCGTTGATACCTACTTTAATTTTTGACATTTCTGTTTCATTAATTAGTTAATAAATTGACTCACAAAAATAGTATTTTCCCCGGAAAAGTCAAGAGCTTAAAAGATCAATTATTCTTTTTTCGCTTGAAGATATTTGAAAGCTTATTTGATTCGGGATCAAGAGGATCTATTATCATGCCGAACCTGTAACTGACAAATAGTGAAAAAAACAAGGCTTTATTTTCGGAACCTGCCATTATTGGAATCTCCTTCGGGAAAGCATTGACCTGGGCTCCAAATTCTATAGCATGAATTATCTTATCCTGTTTACTATACTCAAAATTGAATCCCCCTTTAGCATATAACCCGGGCATTACTTTTGTCTCGTCAATTCCTTTAAAAAAAGAGGCTCTGGCATAAATATCCTGGGATGAAGCGATAGAAGCATCAAATTTTTCCTCAATAATTTCATATTCAGTCGATGTAGTCGATGAAATAAGATGTAATACTTTGTAATAAATGGGTTTGTAAATTGCTAAAACAGGTCCAGCAGAATAGAAATACCTGACTGCTACTCCACCCAGGTCGGCTTTCTTAAAAATTTCATGTTGACGGCCAATACCTGATCTCAGGTAAAAAGTTGAATTGAGCTTGCCAAATATAAAAGAACCACCTTGTAACTGCTGACTCGATTGCCTGTATTCTTTAACAAGCTTCAGATTTCCGGCATCGATTTCGAATATATTCTTATTTCGATAATCAATTCTTTTAGCTCCCCGGTAGCTAAATCCTATTCCGTCAGTATTAAGAAGGATGGCAAATGATTTTTCGTTACGGAAAAAAACCTTCTGCTGCTCATTTAATTCACCTTGTGCAAACAACAATTTTGTACCAAATAAAACTATTACCGCTAGTATAAGCAGCTTTTTCATTTTTTGCTAACTTATAAAGTTGAATGAATCAAAGGAACAATGCAGAATTCAGACATTCTTGCCTGTCTGCTCAGTATTAGCCCTTGAATGCCCCTTGGAATAAGCAGGGCATTCCTTCTTATTGCATGAACTGGCAACAATTGCAGTAACAAAAGTAACAAGAAGTATAACAGCAATCTTTTTCATATCGATTCAATAATATTAATGTACAAAAATATACTTTTCGTATTAAAAACAATCTTTATGCCAAAAATAATAATTTTTGGATCAAATAAATACGGAAAATGGTTTTCAGATCAACATTTTTGCATGGTGATTGTTTATTTAAACCAGAGTCTAAAAAAGGATCTATGAGCACAAGAATTGCCATAATAACATTATTAATATATTTTACCGGTATGAGTGAACAAGCTAATTCACAGGAAAAGTTAAAATTCTACGATCTCACAAAAGCTGAATCGCAGGTAATAAACGATAAAAGCACTGAAACTCCTTTTACCGGGAAGTACACCAATTACAAGGGTGAAGGCACTTACGTTTGCAAAAAATGCGGAGCTGCACTCTATTATTCCTCAGATAAATTTGAATCAAACTGCGGGTGGCCGAGCTTTGATGATGAAATAAAAGGTGCTGTTATCAGGATTCCCGACCCCGATGGCATAAGAACTGAAATCGAATGTGCTAACTGTGGAGCTCATCTGGGACATGTTTTTACAGGTGAGAACCTGACTGCTAAAAATGTTCGCAATTGCGTAAATTCAATATCACTCGAATTTGTGCCGGCCCATCTTGAATCCGGAAGATATGGAATTGCAATCTTTGCCGGTGGATGTTTTTGGGGAGTTGACTATTTTATGAAGAAAGCCGCAGGTGTGATTTCAGTAACTTCCGGATATACAGGAGGATATGTAAAAAATCCAACTTATCAGGAGGTCTGTACCGGAAATACGGGTCATGCCGAAGCAGTTAAAATAGTATATGATCCACAAAAAACCTCTTATGATAAGCTTCTGAGATTGTTCCTTGAGATACACGATCCGACACAGGCTGGAGGACAGGGACCGGATATTGGTGATCAGTACAGATCTGAAATATTTTACCTTAATAATGATCAGAAAAACATCGCTGAAAATGACCTTAATGTCCTCAGGGCCAAAGGTTTTAAAATTGCAACCAAAGTGACCATGGCTTCAGAATTCTATCCGGCTGAAACTTACCACCAGGATTATTATTTTAAAAACGGCAAAACACCATATTGCCATGTATATACAAAGAGGTTTTGAGTAGGGGGTGTTGAAAAAGGCTAATTCCTGTGATTCTTTCCTTTGTGTTACTCGTGGTATACTTCGTGATCCTTTGTGGTTCAATGATTTAAAATTTACCACAAAGGGCACAATGGGTTTTGCAAAGGTACACAAAGGACTTTTCAACAGGCTCTCCTTAATTTATTATATTGCATTTGGGTCATTTTTCTTAAAAAAATCAACATTCTTTTTTACCGGGAAGTCAGACAAACAATTAACTTTAGCAAGTTTTAATTGAATCTTCTCCGGGGAAATGAATTTAAATAGTCGTAGAGGCCAGGCATCTGTTAAAAGCAGGACAAAGTTCTGGTTAGTTCTTGGGGGCTTTATTTTAGGCCTGGTATTTCTGAAATCGGGCAAAGCTGTGATATCATATACCTCCTCAGATAAATACTGCGTCTCATGCCATATACACCCTATGGCTGATCAGAACTGGAAGTTGTCCACACATTATAATAATCGAACAGGCGACATCGTCCATTGTGTCGATTGTCACCTGCCGCCTGAAGGACATGGATATCTTTTTGCCAAAGCAAAACATGGGTTTAAAGATGTTTATGGATATTTCTTCAAAGACAGTGCAAAGATTAACTGGCAGGCGAAAAAGATGCTCGAGAACGCTAAGGGATTTGTTTATGAAAAATCATGTCTCGAATGTCATCAGAACCTTTTTCCGGTAAAATTATCTCTGGACGGCGGCAATGCTCACCTTTTCTACACGACAAGCAAAGAGCCATTAAGTTGTATTAACTGTCATCTTGATGTTGGCCATTTTGACAAAAATGTTCTTCATGCTCATAATACCAATTTTGGAATTGCTGTAACAGTAGATAAGGCTGTGTTCACAGAACCGGCTAAGGTCAAAAAATTTGAAAATTTCAATGAAAAAATCCCCGGGACCAATGTCTCGTTTGATATGGTAGCAATTCCTGGTGGTAAATTTATAATGGGTAGTCCTGATAATGAACCCTTACGTAAAAAAGACGAGGGTCCTTTGCGTAAAGTTACCCTTTCTGAATTCTGGATGGCCAGAACAGAAGTGACCTGGGATGAGTACATGGCCTTCTTCAGGGCTACAGGTTCGCAGGGAAGAACAGAGGGACAGGTTGTAACCAGAAAGAACGTTGATGCCATTAGCGGCGCAACTCCTCCGTGGGGCGCTCCTGACCAGGGTTGGGGAAAAGGATCCAGACCCGCAATCACGATGACATGGCATGCTGCAAATGTCTATTGCAAGTGGCTGTCGAAAATTACAGGTAAAAAGTACAGGTTACCAACTGAGGCTGAATGGGAATATGCATGCCGGGCAGGAACCCAGACCCCATATTTCTTTGCAGGCAATCCAAAAGATTTTACATCTGCCGGTTTGTTAAAGAGAATTTTTGGACCTGATACTGCTGTTATTGCATCCAGGGTAGTTTATAAAGTAAATAGTAATTCAAAGACAAAAGAGCCTCAGTCTGTTAAAGATAATCCCTTCGGTTTGATCAACATGTCTGGAAATGTTGCAGAGTTTTGTCTTGATTTCTATTCACCTGATACCTATAAGGCTGATTCAACAGAAGCTGTCAATCCATGTGGTCCTGCCAGCGGGCAGGAACATGTTATCAGGGGAGGTTCTTTTAAAAGCGATGCCAGGGATGTACGAAGCGCATCACGTGATTTCACCAAAACAAAGGCATGGCTTGTTACGGATCCCCAGATGCCTAAAAGCATATGGTGGTATTCCGATTGTATTGATGTGGGTTTCAGGGTCGTATGCGAAGCTGACAGTACTTTTAACAAATAGAGAGAATGTTTTAACGGGAAATATATGCAGAATATCGACAGAAGAAAATTCATTGGCAGAACAGCACTTGCTGGTCTCGGAATAGCAGGTGCAGGAGCTTTGATTGCAGCATGCAAAAAGAAGCCTGATACGAAGGCTTTAGATCTTGCTCCAATTCTGAAAGGCGCTCCGAAGGGTAAAAAATTAAGAGCCGGACTGGTCGGTTGCGGAGCAAGAGGTACCGGTGCAGCAATAAATTTTATAAGCGCAGGGCCTGACCTGGAGATAATTGCTCTGGCAGATGTTTTTCAGGATAAAATCGATGCTTGTCGTGAAAGATTTGCCTCCTTCAAACTGCCAATTCCGGCGGAAAACTGTTTCACGGGATTTGACGGGTATAAAAAGATGATGGCTATTCCCGATGTTGATGTTGTTATTCTTGCTACACCGCCTCACTTCCGTCCCGAACATTTTCTTGAAGCAGTTCAGAATAATAAACATGCATTTCTTGAAAAACCGGTAGCTGTTGACCCGGTTGGTATAAGGTCGGTGATTACTACCGCAAAAAAAGCAGCAGCAATAGGATTATGCGTTGTGACAGGTACTCAGCGTCGTCATCAGGAAGATTATATCGAGACCTATAAACAGGTTGTCGGTGGCGCTATCGGAAAAATAACTTCTGCCAAAGCTTTCTGGAATCAGGATCATGTTTGGTTCAGGGAACGCGAAAAAGGATGGAATGATATGGAATATATGATCCGTAACTGGAACAATTTCTGCTGGTTATGTGGCGATCATATTCTTGATACGCATGTTCATAATATTGATGTAATAAACTGGTTTCTTGGTAAGCACCCGGAAAAGGCCATCGGATATGGTGGCAGGGCACGAAGGGTTACAGGCGATCAGTATGATTTCTTCAGTGTCGACTTTGATTATGAAAATGGTGTCAGCTCACATAGTATGTGCCGCCAGATAGACAGTTGTGCAAATGGAACAGGTGAAGTTGTTATGGGAACTGAAGGTTATACGAATTGCATGAACACAATCTGGGACCTGAATGGCAAAGTAAAATGGCAGTTTGAATATCCAAAAGATGAAAACGGAAATGCTATGAATGCGGTTAAGATACCCCCTTATGTTCAGGAACATATGCATCTTGTTCATTCTATTCGTACAGGGAATTATGTAAATGAAGCAGAACGTACCGCTATTTCGACATTAACTGCAATAATGGGTAGAACAGCTGCTTATACAGGTCGTCTTATTACATGGGACGAGATATTCAAATCCGATATGAAACTTGGTCCTGAAAAAATTGAAATGGGACCTGTCGATATGGTATTCGAAACACCTGTTCCCGGCACTCCTGTTGCTATTTAATTCATGTATCATGATTTGAAGATATATTTTTAAATAATTAATTATGGCAAACAAATCATCAAGAAGAGATTTCGTTAAACGATCAGCGGCAGTTGTCGCTGGTGCATTTGTGCTTCCTCAAATCATTCCTTCTACAGCTTTTGCAATGGGACGGAGGATTGCTCCCAGCGACCGGCTTGTAATTGGTTCAATAGGTGTCGGATCGCAGGGAATGAGCAATATGATGGACTTTCTGAAGCTCAAAGATGCCTTGCAATTCGTAGCGGTCTGCGATGTAGATGCTCTCCATCTGGCAAAAGCCAAAGAAACCATTGACCTCGCGTACAAAAACAGTGATTGCCGGACATATGGAGACTACCGGGAATTTCTTGAGAAGGAGAAACTCGACGCTGTTTCAATTGCTCTGCCTGATCATTGGCATGGAATAATATATTCAGCTGCTGCAAATAAAAAAATAAATATTTACGGAGAAAAACCGATATGCCGAACTATAAAAGATGGTCAGGCTATTGTCAATGCTGTCAAAAAGAACAATATTATCTGGCAGACAGGCAGCTGGCAGCGCTCTCAGGCAAATTTCCACCGCGGGGCTGAACTTGCTATTAATGGCCGGGCAGGCAAAATAAAATTCATCGAAGTAGGACTTCCTGATGGAAACAAAGGTATTGGAACGCCACCTGTAAAACCTGTTCCTCCTGAACTGAACTGGGAAATGTGGCTTGGACCGGCCTTAAAGGTACCATACCGGGGTGTTTCACATTGGGACTGGCGCTGGATACTGGATTATTCAGGTGGTCAGCTTACTGACTGGGCAGGGCACCATATAGATATTGCAAACTGGGGAGCCGGACTTGAACATACAGGGCCGGTTGAAGTTTCAGGAACCGGCGTTTATCCGGTTGAAGGTATCTTTAATGTTCCGGTTGAATATGATTTTCTGTGCAAATATGCAAACGGCATTGAAATGCGTGTTGCAAACGCATCCAGGCTTCCTCTGGGTATGGGAACTACATGGCATGGCGATCTGGGATGGATTCATGTTGATCGTGGAGATATAATTTCGGCTTCCGATCCTAAGATTCTGAATGAGGTCATCGGAGAAAAAGAGATACATTTGTATAAAAGCGAAAACCATTGGCAGAACTTTGTGGAGTGTATTAAAACAGGAAAACCTGCGATTGCCCCTGTAGAAGTAGCTTACAGGGCTATATCTGTTGCTCTGTTGGGCGAAATTGCCATGACCACGGGACAGGCAATTAAATGGGATCCGGAAAAAGAAGAGATAACAGGCAATTCAAAGGCCAGCCGCATGCTGAGCCGTCCTTATCGCCAACCATGGACATTACCAACCGCTTAATCATTAGCAAAATGAAAAACAGATATTTATTTATATTATTAGCAGGTTTATTAACCTTTTTCTCTGCCTGTAAACATGAGACAGGCTATAAGACCTTGATCATCACAGGTCAGAATAATCACAACTGGAAAGCCAGTTCTCCTGTTCTGAAACAGATTCTGGAAGAAACAGGTTTGTTTTCCGTGAAGATTATGACCACTCCTGATAAAGGCGGAGATATGAAAGCTTTCGATCCGGATTTTTCAAATTACAGGCTTGTTGTTATCGACTATAATGGTGATTCATGGTCAGAAAAAACCAACAATGCTTTCGTTGAATATGTAAAAAACGGAGGTGGGGTGGTAATCTACCACGCTGCAGATAATTCTTTTCCTAAATGGAAGGAGTATAACGAGATGACAGGACTGGGCGGATGGGGTGACCGCAATCAGAAAGACGGTCCGTATGTTTATTATAAAAATAATCAACTTGTTACAGATACAACTGCCGGTATCGGGGGTTCTCACGGCAAAAGAAGAGAATTTTTAGTAAGGACGAGGATAACCGATCATCCGATAACCAGAGGTCTGCCTGTAGCATGGTTGCATGGAACTGATGAATTGTACAGTCAGCTGCGCGGGCCCGCTAAAAACATGCAAATCCTTGCTACCGCTTTTGCTGACAGTGCAGCCGGTGGAGGCACAATGAGAGATGAACCTGTCCTTATGGTTATAACTTATGGTAAAGGGAGAGTTTTCCATACAACGATGGGTCATTCTGATGAAGGTGGAGGCCCGTCAATGCATTGTGTGGGTTTTATTACGACTCTGCAGAGAGGTGCTGAATGGGCCGTTACAGGTGATGTGACACAGAAGGTGCCATGGGATTTTCCAAGTGCAGCCGGAGTTGTGTTTCGTCCGCGTTTTAAAGAGATGACACTTGAGGAAGCATTCTTCAATGTCGGAAATTATGAAACGGGAAAGAGCACAAAGTATCTTTCATGCATACAGAGTAATTTGCGGAGACTTTCAGGTGATGAACAGGGCTTATTGAATATGGAGAAGATGATGGTTAAAGTTCTTAAAGACAAAGAGGCTACAATTGATTCAAAAAAACTTCTTCTTCGTGAACTCAGCTGGATGGGATCAGATTATTCGGTTCCCGTTATAAAAGAACTTGTTTCCAACTCTGAGCTGAAGGATGAGGCTGAATATGCTCTGACCAGACTTAAGAAATAGAGATTTTTAACATTTTTACTTTTATGCTTTCACTGGTAATACCGATATTTAACGAAGAGAAACTGGTTGATGAACTGGTAAAGAGGACTATTTCATCAATAGAATCATTTATAGAGGATTATGAGGTGATCTTTGTTGATGACGGAAGTACTGATCATAGTCTTGAAAAAATTCTGTTGTGGCAGAAAATGAACAATCATATTAAGATACTATCTCTGTCGAAAAATTTTGGACACCAGGCAGCTTATACCGCAGGACTGGAGTATTCTAAAGGTGACCTTGTTGCTATGATGGATGGTGACCTTCAGGATCCTCCCGAACTGCTGGCTGAGATGTACAAAAAGATATGTGAAGAAAGTTATGATGTTGTAAGCGGGAAACGAATAGGCAGAAAAGGTAAAAATCGACGTGATCATTATGCTGTTTTATTCCATCTTCTGTTCAAACATATTGGTGAAATAAAAAACATGGAGAATTCGGGAAATTATTCAATGATGAAGCGGGAAGCAGTCGATGCGCTTCTCTCGATGAAAGAAAAAGTCAGATATCTTCCGGGTCTCCGTGCTTTTATCGGATTCAGGCAGGGGTATGTCGAATTTGTGAGAGATAATCGTTTTAAAGGAAAGCCGAAAATGAGCATTCGCAAATTGTTTGTCCTGGCAGCTGATGCCATTTTTTCATTTTCAAGATTCCCGGTACGGTTCTGCCTGATACTTGGATTAATAGGAACTCTTGTTTTTATGTGTGCGGGAATATATGTTTTAATTGCTAAAATATATGGATTTGCAGTAATAGGATGGTCATCCACACTTCTCAGTATATATTTTCTCGGTTCTATCCAATTGGTTTTCCTGGGAATTCTGGGCGAGTATGTTTACAGAAACTATAAAGAATCGCAGAACCGTCCGGTATATTTTGTCAAAAAGTTCTTTGATGGCGGTCCGGAAAAATGATAAAAGAAGCAAGGCTAAAACATATATTCTATCTTTCCGCTGCATTTCTTCTTATTCTTATGTTGCTTTTAAGCAGAAATGCAGGCATCACATGCGATGAAGTCCTCCACTATAATCATTCTGTTGCAGTTTTTAACTATTTTGCATCTCAGGGCAAAGATCAGTCTGCGCTTGATACTCCTGTTACTAATCTCAAGTATTATGGCCAGTCGTATGATAATATTGCCACTATTCTTATAAAATGGTTTAATATAGAGGATGTATACAGCTTCAGGCACCTGATGAGTTCAGTTGCAGGTTGGCTTGTTATTTTATTAACAGCACTTTTTGCAGTGTGGATGGCAGATTATAAAACAGGAATACTCGTCCTGATATTATTTGCTGTTTCACCTACTTTCATGGGCCATACTCAGAATAACCTGAAAGATATACCATTTGCGCTTGGTTACATTGCCAGTACATTTTTTGCACTAAAATTTTTTGTCTCAGGCAGAAAAAACTCTTACCCTGATTTAATATTTCTGACAGCCAGCATTGCTTTCTCCATCAGTGTACGGGCAGGTGGTTTGTTATCGATTTGCTACCTGTTCTTTTTCTATTTAATATTCTACTTTTTCAAATTCATCAGAGAAAATAAAATTGATTTAATTGAAATCAGAAATAAGTTTTTTTGGATCTGTTGTATTGCTCTTATTTCTTGGTTTCTAAGTATCTTATTGTGGCCCTATGCCCTTCAGGGGCCAGTAAAGAATGTCATCGAATCGTACCGGGCAATGGCTCACTTTCCTTCGACTTTTCGCCAGATCTTTGAAGGGAAAGTCGAATGGTCCGATTTTATGCCATGGTACTATCTTCCTAAATCAATGTTAATCACTATTCCTGTTACCGTTTTAACCGGTTTGGTGCTATTCTGTATTTTTATAAGATTTAAGCTTAATCCTGAAAAAACTCTGCTATATGGTCTGGTAATATTTTCAGTATTGTTTCCGGTTGTTTTTGTAGTTTATGAGAAATCGAATTTGTATTCTTCCTGGAGGCAATTTCTTTTTCTTTATCCGGGAATAGTATTACTCGCTTCAACAGGGTATAATCACTTGTATGAATATTTAAAAAACAGATATTTAAGATGGGGAATGATTACCTTAATAATTGTACTTTCATACCATCCCATTAAGTTCATGTTAAGCAATCCCGAGTTTTATTATTTATATTATAATCAGCTGGTTGGAGGATTAAGGGGAGCTTATTCAAATTATGATACAGATTACTATTATGTGAGTCAGACTGATGCATCAAAATGGCTCATTGATTATCTCAGAAAAAAGGATATCCATGGCAAAATAAAAGTCAAGGCGACATACTCAGTAGAATGGTTGTTCCGAAATCATCCCGAAATTGAAACATCGTATTTCAGATATGAAGAGAGAAGCCAGTCTGACTGGGATTATGCGATTGTGGCTAACAGATATATTACTCCTTTTCAGCTAAAAAATAAAATCTGGCCACCTGAAAATGCGATCCATATTGTTTATGCTGATAAAATCCCTGTCGGTGCTGTGATTGAAAGGAGATCAAAAGATGATTTTGCAGGTTATGTTGCTCTTAATGAAGGAAATAATAAGGATGCAATAGTTCATTTTGAAAAAGCTTTAAAAATTGATGATCGTGATGAAATGATTTTTTATAATTTTGCCGCTGCTTTATATAACGATGGACAGTATCAGAATGCCGATTCTCTTCTAAAAAGAGGTTTAGAGATAAATCCTGATTTCGAGCCGATCCTTATGTATCTTGGTAACATTGCCAGATCACAGAAGAGGTCAGATGAGGCAGTAAGATACTATGAAAGAGTTATTGAAGCTGACAAAAAATATTTTGAAGCATATGTGGGAATGTCTGAGTTATTGATGGACAAGGATGTTAAAAGGGCACGTAAACTACTCAAAACGTGTCTTGATATGAATCCCAGGTATAAGCCTGCAATTGTTGCGATGGCTGATACATACAGGAATTCTGACCCGGACATCGCTAAGAAATATGATGAATTGGCAAATACTATTAATTAAATCTCAAATTGAAAGTTCTTTTGTTCATTTGTGACCCCCTTCCCAGCTTTCCCCGCCGGCTGGCGGGGAAGGAGCAAAATTGCCCGGTAATCATTTCCCCCTTGGGGGAAACAGGAAAGGGGGTAACATAATATAAAACAGATGTTATGTAGTTTAATAACAGAATATTATTAAAATCTAAAATCAAAATATTTACTTAATTAGTTTAAAATTAGTTTAAAAATGAAAAAATCAGTTTTAGTGATTTCGATGACTTTGCTTCTTATTTTCAGTTGTTTGAATGTGGCTATAGGACAGGAGCAACCAAAACCAAAGAAAGACACAGTTAACATGGATACCAATGCCAAGCCAACTTATTATTATCCGGTTGAGGATGATAAGAAGGGCAAAAGTCCTGTTGCAACTATAGCAATTATCGTCGGAGCTGTGGTAGTGGTAGGTGCTGCAGGGTTTTTCCTTTTCAGGAAGAAAAAGTAGTTAGTTAATATCCAATCATGCTTTTGATTGACTGCGATAATGGATAAAATTAAAATTTCGACTGCCCAGTTTGAAAACCGAAGCGGCGATAAAGAGTTCAATCTGTCGAGAATTGAAAGCCTGGCACGGGAGGCTTCCCTTGAGGGATCGCATGCTATAGCTTTTCATGAATGTTCAGTTACAGGTTATTCATTTGCCCGACATCTCTCTAGAGAAGAGATGACTGATCTTGCGGAGTTTATTCCTGATGGGTCAAGTATTAATAAGCTGACAGAGATTGCATCAAAGAATAATATTTATGTCTTGGCCGGTTTGTTTGAGAAAGACACAGAGGGTAAATTATATAAGACTTATGTGTGTGTCGATAAAAATGGATTAGTTGCGAGTTACAGAAAATTGCATCCATTCATTAACCCTTGCTTAATTCCTGGTGACAAATATTGTACATTCGATCTTGAAGGCTGGAAATGCGGGATTCTGATTTGTTACGATAACAATATTATTGAGAATGTCCGTGCAACTGCTCTATTGGGAGCAGACATCATATTTATGCCGCACGTTACCATGTGTACACCGTCAACGCGTCCGGGAGCTGGTTTTGTAGATCCAAAATTATGGTACAACAGAGAAGCTGACCCTACATCTCTCAGGTTAGAATTTGATGGGATGAAAGGGAGGGACTGGCTTATGAAATGGCTTCCGTCAAGAGCATACGATAATGGTATTTATGTCGTTTTTTCAAATCCTATTGGAATGGATGACGATCAGCTGAAGAATGGTTGCTCAATGATCATAGATCCATTTGGAGACATCATAGCCGAATGCCGGAAGCTTGATGATGATTTTGTTTCAGCAACACTGACTCCTGAAAAGCTCACTCAATCAGGTGGTTACAGGTATCTGAAAGCCAGAAGGCCTGATCTTTATAAAGACATTATTGGCCAGGATCATGTACCGGAACAAAAAGTTATCTGGCTTGATAATCCACTTCACTCCAATAATAGTGACTAAAAAGAAATTAATCGTCTTATTTTCCCTTTGTGTTACTTTGAGTTTTACTTCGTGATCCTTTGTGGTTAAATGAATTAGCTTTTACCATAAAGGTACACTAAAGTCATCACTAAGGTTCACGAAGGCCTTTCTATATAATACTGTCCAAAAAATAATACACTTTCCTTTTATCTTTTTCCTTTTGTCTTTTATCTTATTATACTTTAACCCAGATATTTCCTCCCTTGTTTGAGTCAACTACCGCATGAATGAATTTCATTCCTCTTACTCCGTCGTGAACAGTAGGGAATTCACCCGGAGTGAATTTTTCGCCTCTTATGGATTTTGCAGCACCTTTATAAATATTGGCAAGAGCTTCATAGATTCCCTCAGGATGGCCCGAAGGCATTGTATGACTGTTCTCTGCAAGCTGATCATTGAATCCATGAGCCGGCTTAAATATTTTAGTTGGTTCCGAGTCGCTTAACATATAGAGATAGTTCGGATTTTCCTGAGCCCATTTAAGGCTGGCTTTTGATCCGTAGACCGCAATTGTAAGATTATTCTCTTCGCCTCCGCAGACCTGGCTGGCTCTGATTACTCCTTTCAGGTTTTTGCTGAAACGCAGTAAAACAGTTCCATCAAGGTCAAGCTGAATATCCTCTTTAACCTTATTAAGGTCAGATAATACCTCTTTTACTTCAAGTCCTGTTGTATATTCAATAAGGTTAAAGGCATGTACCCCGATATCACCCATGCAACTGCTGGCACCTGCATGTTTCGGGTCGAGTCTCCAGACTCCCGTTATCCTGCTACCCGTTCCATGGATTATTGAATTGATCCAGCCCTGATAGTATTGTGCATCAATACGTTGGATTGTGCCAAGGAGGCCTTTCGATATAATGTCTCTCATCTGGCGTATCATCGGATAACCCGTATAGGTGTGAGTCAGAGCGAAAGTCAGATTTTTTTCTGCAACAAGTTTCTCAAGTTCCTCAGCTTCTTGAACAGTCATTGTCATTGGCTTTTCGCATACCAGGTGAAATCCGGCGCCAAGAAGGCTTTTAGCAAAAGGGAAATGGAGAGCATTGGGAGTAACTATTGAAACTACTTCCATGCGGGAATCAGAAGGTAAGGCTGATTCTGATCTGATAAGGTCATCCACGCTTTTATAACATCTTTCAGGACTGATGCCTTCATTTTTTGCAAATAATTTGCTCTTTTCGTAGTCGACATCAAATACGCCGCCTACCAGTTCGAAGTCGTTACAGATTCTGGAAGCACGACGATGAGCGTCTCCAATGAACGCACCAATACCGCCACCAATCATACCCATTTTAATCTTCTTCATACTTTTATCTTTTTACTCTTGTCTTTTGTCTTATACGGTATGCGGCATGCGGTGTGCGGCTTCCGGAAATATAATTCCGGTTACCGGTTGCCTGGTGCCGGTCACCTTTATTATACATGTTTTCTTTTCCAGATATGCAGAAAGATGAAGCTGATAATCAGTACGGCCGGTACAAAGGCGACAAATCTTAAGGTATGTTCACCCCCTGTGAGCTGAGCTGCAGCCCATGTTGCTGCTTCCTTTGTGCCTGCAAGTGCTGATTTGAGTGCTGCAACTGTTTGACCGGCAGGGACTGCTGCAAAGGTCTGTGAATCAAATATTGCACCGAGAACAGGTTGGGCAATAGCACCACCAAGAAAGCCGATACCACCCATAATTGCAAGACCAAGAGCACCGCTCTGAGGAATATTCTCCGATACAAATCCCAGCATAGACGGCCAGAAAAATGCCACTCCCAATGCGAAAACGCCTGCAGATGCAAATACCATTGCTCCGCTGGTATAACCCATTAGAATACATCCTATAAAAGCCAGGATAGAAGATGTTAGAAGTACCACAGTTGATTTAAGATTATGTATCAGGGTACCGCCGAACTGCCTTGCGAGGGCCATTATACCAGATATCCAGACAAGGAGAAGAATAGGATTATGGGACACATTTGCCAGTAAAGCAGCGATCCATTGATTTGTGCCTAATTCTGTTCCGGCTGTCAGAATCATACAGCACGCCATAAAAATGAATAATGGACTTACGCATGCTTTTAGCATGTCTTTATAGCTAAATCCGGAGACAACCCGTTCTGTTTGCGGAAACTCCTTATTAAGAAACATATACCCATAGGTAAAAGTCGGCAGCAGCATTATTCCCATTGCATATCGCCAGTCTAAAAGTCCGATTTTGTTAAAAAGAAAAACTATCAGCCCACCGATCACTATTCCGGTAGGGAACCAGGCATGAAAACGGTTAAGACGTCGTGTTTTCTGACCCGTGTACATGCTTGTTATCAAGGGATTACAGGCAGCCTCAACGCTGCCATTAGCTATTCCGACCAATAATGTGGAGATAAAGAGTGACCAGAAGCCTGTTGCAATAATAGTAAGAATTATACCTGCAACATGACAAAAGAAAGCAATTGAAATAATCCTTCCGATACCTATAATATCTACCAGTGGTCCACCAAAAATCATTGCCAGGGTAAAGCCCCAGAATGCGGTCCCCACAATCCATCCCACTTCGGTATGGGTAAGGTTGAATTCAGTTGCCCAGGCCTGTACAAATGAACCCCTTGTAGCAAAGGCCAATGCCGTAACAACCAGTGCAACACAGCTTGCATTGAATAATTGAGTTTTTTTAATAGTCTCCATATTAAGGTTGAGGTTAAGGTTAAGGTTAAGGTTGAGATGGAAGTTGAGCTGGTTGCCGGTTTATTTTTTTTCGAAAGCTGCATCAAATGCAACAGCTGAAGTCGGGAAGTCAACTTTACGGACAAATTCACATGCCTCTATTGCTCCGAATTCCCTGTCCATTCCGCTGTCTTCCCATTCTACTGATAGCGGACCTTTATAGTTGATCCGATTGAGAGCCCTGATAATATCCTTAAAATCAATATTGCCATGACCAAGACTCCTGAAATCCCAGTACCGTCCCTGAGAACCAAATTCGGTATGTCCTCCAAAGACGCCAGCTTCCGCCGGTACTTTTGACCATATAACATCTTTCATGTGGACATGGAATATCCTGTCAGCGAAAGTGTATATGAATTTAACGTAATCTACGCCCTGGTAACCAAGGTGCGATGGGTCAAAGTTAAATCCAAAATTAGAATGGTTGTTAATTGCTTTCAATGTTCTCCGTGCGGAAGCAATATCGAATGCAACCTCAGTGGGGTGAACTTCAAGAGCAAAGAAGATACCAAGTTCACGATATTTATCAAGAATAGGTATCCAGCGTGCAGCAAAGTCTGCATAACCTTCTTCAATCATTTCAGGAGGAACAGCCGGAAACGCGTAGATGAGATGCCATATCGGACTTCCTGTGAATCCGTTAACAATAGAGACACCAAGTCTTTTTGCAGCTTCACCGGTGCTGATCATCTCACGAGCTGCCCGTTGCCTGACACCTTCAGGATCTCCATCTCCCCATATATACTCAGGTAAAATGCTTTTATGCCTTTGGTCTATGCGATCAGTAACAGCCTGACCAACCAGGTGATTGGAAATAGCTAATACTTTAAGCCCGTACCAGGAAAGTGTTTCTTTCTTTTTGCGGCAATATTCCTCATCAGCTTTATTTACCTCAAAATGATCACCCCAGCAAGCGAGTTCCAATCCGTCATAACCAAATGCTTTGGCTTTCTGACAAACGGTCTCAAATGGCAAATCTGCCCATTGGCCTGTAAAAAGTGTAACTGGTCTGCTCATGATATTTTTTTTATTATTAATAATGTGGTATTAGTCTTAAATCCGCAATCCGCAATTCTCTAACAAGTATAAAAAACATTATCCTGAAAAGCAACTAAAATTTCCTGTTAAACTTTCATTTGCAAAATAGTTTTTTTTAATAATGCCCTATCGGATTAATATAGATCAGAAGGTCAGATATTTTGGTTCATGCTAAGATATGAAAATCCTTCTCAGATAACCTTCTGATTGATTTAGCCCCTTAAATAGCTGGACAAATAATCTTCAAAGAGAATAGAAGAGGAGGAGTTGTAAAACTAGGTTTTTAAAAACCCTGTATATTTGTATCGGAATCAGCATTAAAAAAATAGTTCTTAGAGGTGCCCTTTATTATGAATTTATCGGATTATTGAACAAAACTAATAAAATTACACGTTTAAGTTGATAAACAGGTTAAGCTAATCTTTGGTCTGAATCCCCGCGAGCGCATTCTCCGTTGCTTGCTGCGAAGAGTTTCAAGAAGAGTTTCAATTTGAGTAGTTTTAAATATATTTATGCTTTTATAATATAATAAAAAGATAAGAATGAATAATGATCCGATATTAGACCTGTTTTGTGAGAAATACCCTTTACTTAATTCAGTTAAAAACGCTGTTGGAAAGGCAGCAGAAATGATCATCGGTTGCTATTCCGGTGGCGGAAAGCTATTGGTTTGTGGCAATGGAGGCAGCTGCTCAGATTCAGAACATTTAGTGGGGGAACTAATGAAAAGTTTTGAACTTAAAAGATCAATCAAAAAAGATATTGCAGACAGACTTACTGAAGTCTCCCCGGAAAGAGGTAATTATCTCGCTCAAAAACTGGAAAGTGGATTATCAGCAATCTCACTCACTTCACAAACCGCCTTAATAACAGCTATTTGCAATGATATTGATGCAAACCTTATATTCGCTCAGCAGGTTATAGGTTATGGTCAGGCTAAAGATGTTTTGATCGGCCTGAGCACTTCAGGTAATTCACAAAATGTGGTGGATGCATGCATCACAGCTAAAGCAATAAATTTGAAAGTGATAGGATTAACCGGTATGACAGGTGGTAAAATGAAACAGTATTGTGATATTTTGGTCAATGTCCCTGAGGAACGAACTGCTTATGTTCAGGAATTGCAACTTCCTGTGTTACATGTACTCTGTAATTTAATTGAAAACCATTTTTACGGTAACCAGGAATAACAGAAATGAAGACTGAATTATTATACGAAATAATAAATAAAATAAGTTCTGCAAAAATAGCTGTAATTGGTGATTTTTGCCTTGATGCATACTGGTTTGTCGATGAATCTAAAAGTGAAACATCAATTGAAACAGGCCATGCTACCAGGCCTGTCCTTCAACAAAAATATTCTCTGGGGGGAGCAGGGAATGTCGCAAATAACCTGGCTGCGCTGGAAGTTAAAGAAATCCGTGCTTTTGGAGTGATTGGACCCGATCCGTTTGGTCCTGAAATGATCAGCTTAATGAAAAAAGCCGGGATCAACACTGACAATATTTTGACCCAGCAGAAAAATTGGGCTACTCACGTGTACATTAAACCATATATTGACAATAATGAAGAAAACAGGATAGATTTTGGTAATTTTAATAAGTTATCTAAAGAGACTGCCAACCTGCTTATAAATAGCCTCAGAAATTCCGTAAATGAAGTTGATCTTGTTATAATTAATCAGCAGGTTCTCTCAGGCATCCATACAGATTATTTCAAAAAAAAGCTGGTTGAAGTTATAAACAGTTTCCCGAAAAAGATTTTCATTGTGGATAGCCGGAACTATACAGATTTTTATAATGGCGCTTACCGGAAAATGAACGATACTGAAGCCTCCCTTTTATGTGGCATAAGAAGGAAGCCTGATGAGATCGTTCCCTATTCTGACGTAATAAATGCTGCAAAAAAGCTTTATCACAGATATCAGAAACCTCTTTTTATAACAAGAGGCAGCAGAGGTTCTTTAACTGTAAATGAATCAGGAGTTGCTGAAACTTTGGGGTTGATGATCATTTCAAAAGTAGATACTGTAGGCGCCGGAGATAGTTATTTAGCGGGAGCGGCTGCAACACTGGCTGCTGGTTATCCAATGGAAATTGCAGCAGAGATCGGATCTCATGTTGCAGGGGTAACGGTTCAAAAATTATTTCAGACAGGTACAGCTTCTCCCTCTGAAATACTCCGGATAGGACAAAATCCTGATTATATTTATCTCCCCGAACTGGCCGAAGATATCAGGCAGGCCAGGTATCTGAAAGACACTGAGATTGAGATAATCAGAACATGGCCAAAAGGCCTTTGCATTAAACATGCCATATTTGACCATGACGGAACAATTTCTACCCTTCGTGAAGGATGGGAACATATTATGGCACCCATGATGATCAAAGCAGTATTAGGAGATAAATTTTATGAAGCAGATGAGACATTGTATCATAAAATAGAGTCAAGGGTTCGCGAATTCATTGACAAAACCACTGGAATACAAACCCTTATGCAGATGAAAATCCTGCTCGATATAATACGTGAATTTGGGTGTGTTCCTGAGAATCAGATGCTTGATGAATTTGGTTACAAAAAAATTTACAATGACGATCTGATGCAAATGGTTTGCGAGCGCGAGAAAAAGCTGATAAGCTCAGAACTTTCTGTTGCAGATTTTACAATTAAAAATGCTATACCATTTCTTACGAAGCTTCAAAATACCGGAGTTAAGCTATATCTTGCCAGCGGGACAGATGAAGAGGATGTGAAGCATGAAGCTGCAATTCTGGGCTATGATGACCTTTTCGAAGGTGGTATATTTGGTGCAGTAGGTGATATTAATAAGGAGGCTAAAAAGATTGTGCTCGATCGTATACTGGACATGATCGGAGAATCGGAAAACGGACAGATCGCTACAATTGGTGATGGACCGGTTGAGATAAGGGAAACACATAAAAGAGGTGGAATCACTTTTGGAGTTGCAAGCAACGAATTAAAAAGATTTGGTCTTAACCAGATAAAAAGGACACGCCTGATAAAGGCCGGGGCAGATATTATTACACCTGATTTTTCTCAATATGCTGAATTGCTCAACTTGTTAAATATAAAGTAAATGCCTCATCCAAAATTTGACAGGGATCAGCTTTCTATCAAAAAACTTGCTGAACGTAATAATAAGTTATCGATTGAAAACGACCAGATTCCTGTTTCCCAAAAACCTGCAAATCTTTCAGATCAGGGTAAAGAACTCATAAAAAAAACTGCTGACAGGATCAGATCGGCAAGACAAAAACAAAAATCCGTAATGCTCACTTTTGGAGCTCATACCATTAAAAATGGCATGGCTCCTGCACTTATTGCATTGATTAACGAAGGCTGGATAACCCATCTGGCAACTAATGGCGCAGGCATAATTCATGACTGGGAATTTTCCTACCTTGGAAAGTCAAGTGAGGATGTTCGGGAAAATGTTAAAAAAGGCCAGTTTGGAATATGGAATGAAACAGGTTTTTTTATCAACCTTGCACTTGTTGTCGGAGCTTATGAAGGATTGGGGTATGGAGAATCGATTGGTAAAATGATCTCACAGGAAGGCCTTCTTATTCATGAAGTTCCATATTTAATAGGTGAAGCCAAAAATAAAATCGAAACAAATCCTGAACTGGCAGCTGCAGCTATTGATCTGCTGGGAGTAATAAAAAAGTTTAAGCTGGAGTCAGGCTTCCTGAGTATACCTCATCCTTTTAAAAAATATTCAGTGCAGGCATGCGCATGGGAGAAAAAAATTCCTTTTACAGGTCATCCTATGATCGGACATGATATCATTTACAATCACCCCATGAACCATGGGGCTGCTATCGGAAGAACTGCCTTAACTGACTTCCTTTACTTTGCTGAGAGTGTCAGCAGACTCGATTACGGAGTTTACATGTCATTAGGCTCTGCGGTAATGTCACCAATGATATTTGAAAAGTCATTATCAATGTCACAGAATATTGAAATTCAGCGAAATAACCATATCGACAACCATTTTATGCTGATCGTTGACCTGGCCAAATCGGACTGGGACTGGCAGAATAAGGGGGAACCTCCAATGGATAATCCGGCTTATTATTTAAGGTACTGTAAAACATTTAACCGTATGGGTGGTGAAATGCATTATCTTGTTGCAGATAACAGGGATTTTTTGCTGGAACTTAATCATAATTTATCCCGTCAGACCACAGGATAATATTAACTGTGACTACATAGTACTTAAAGTGAGCTGAAATTTAAAGTTAATATCATCTTAACCAGATATAAATAAGCACGGTAACAATTGAGAGGATCGTAAGATGTAGTCGCCAGTCCGTTATACCTTCAAATCTTGCAACGCCCTTAGAATAATTGATAGTTGTTTTTTCAAGTTTCTCAGGTGAAGTTTTTTCCGTGAATGCAGAAACTGCAAAAAGCACTCCTGTAATAACGATTTCAGCCCAGAGTCCCCGGTATCCAAAGTTTAATGTCAGTTTATGATGAAGGAAGGGAAAGATCGCCCTACCTGTTTCAGGACCTATTAATTGGTCTGTTACGAAAATCGTTGCCAGAATAATACCTACTATAACAGAAACGGCAGCGGCCTTGAGAGTCACTTTTTTACTTATGATCCCAAAGAAAATAGCCGGGAAGACCGGAATCACAAGGTAGGCTGAAATGGTTTGAAGGTACTTATACAAACCCTCTTCGGTTTTATAAACCATATAGGCAGCACCGATCCCTAAAAGAGTTATGACCATAATGACAATACGCCCAAAATAAACCTGCCTTTTTTCAGGGACATTTGGACGAAACTCCACTATAAAATCGCGCACTACCAGTGTTGAAACCGAGTTCAGTACCGCAATCGGCGATGTAATCAGAGCTCCCATTAATGAGGCCATTAGCAATCCTCTCAATCCGGTTGGAAGAAGTTTATTCAGCAAAAGCACAAAAGTTTGTTTAGTGGCTTCTCCCTGCAATTCGCCAGGGTAAAGAGCAAATGCAATAACCCCTGGCAATGCAAAAATAAAGACCGGAAATAGTTTAAGAAATGTTGCCATCATCGCTCCCCATCTGGCGTTTTTAAGATCAGGAGCTGCCAGAGCTCTCTGGACATTCACCTGGTCCATACCCCAATAGAATATGCCGGCATAAAAAGCAGTAGCAAGTATTCCCCAGAATGGATATACCTGATCGTCATACGGTTTGGCAATCGACATCATCTGAGGTGCTTTCTCCATTAGCCCTTCCCAACCTCCCACTTTAACAAGACCAATAAAGAGCATAGTTGCAGTACCCACTATCATGATGATCACCTGGATAGAATCCATATAAGCGACAGCAGTAAATCCTCCGATAATGGTAAAGATGGCAACAATCATTCCAATATAGAATATTGTTGTCATAATGTTCCATCCAAGGATACTATTCAGAACAAGAGCTCCCGCGAAAAGTGTAAAAGCAAGCTTTGTCATAATGCTAATTATCATCATTAATCCGGAAAATAATGTCCGGGCACGCCTGTTATACCGCAATTCAA
Source organism: Bacteroidales bacterium (assembly GCA_050014255.1). GTDB lineage: Bacteria > Bacteroidota > Bacteroidia > Bacteroidales > VadinHA17 > LD21. Next base: position 22,587 of record JBEKDR010000040.1, read on the forward strand.
GAAATTCAGGGATGGTGTATATCTTGTTCTTCATGTAGTAAGGGTATAGAATGGCACAGGCGAATCCCAGTGTTATTGCAGTGGTCAGCTCAACTGTTCCGGCACATAGCCCATAGCGATAGGAATCGCCGGATAAGCCGACAAGGTGTTCAGCCCCGATATTTGTGGCAAAAATTGAAGCGCCAACAATCGGCCATTTTATTGATCGTCCGCCAAGGAAGAAATTTGAACTGTTTTGCCCTGCTTTTTTGCGGAAGGCCATATACATACCAAAAGAAAGACTCCCAATAATTACTGTTGAGAATACTAACCAGTCCAAAAAAGTTAACGAAAGACTCATGATCCTAATGTATGGTGAAATTATATTTTTTAATCTTATTCCCCTCTTGCCAAATTAAGGATTCATAAGAATCTTATCCAACCTTTGAATACTCTGGACCATCGACCTGACGGTATGGTAATTGACTTTCCATGAGTGGCTCATGTGAGTCCAAATTGGTTCACCACGGCGGGTTAACAATGGCCACCATTCACCTACACCCTTATTGACGAATTTATCCATTACAAAACGATGAACATTTTTATAAGCTTTCCAATATTTTTCATCATTAAACATTATGCAGGCATCAAGCATCCCTATTAAGACTTCCGCCTGCTGCCAGAATTCTTTTTCACGGTCGTATACGCCACCTGAATGTGAACCTTCCACATAAACACCACCGAATTCCGGATCAATTCCATTATCAACAGTATGATCGAAAATTATTTTAAAGATATCACGGTAAGTATTTGTGTCCATTTTCAGAATTCCAAGAGCGTGGATTAACAGCCAGGCAAATTCCGCGTTATGGCCATAACATGTATTATCAGTGACATTACTTTTCTGACCGTCTTCTGAAAATCTGTCCCAACCCCAGATAATATCAAATTTAATCTGCGGCGCAATGGTCCAGTCCTTAAAGAATTGCGGGATACCGGTTTTATAAACAGGATGAATAATTCGGTTAAGAAGGATATCAATAACCTCGAGCAATTTACGACGATGAACATCCAATCCGGAACATTCGTAGAGAGTAGTGAATGCTTCCATCAGGTGCATATGAACATCGAGCGTTTTTCTGTCGCCGCCCTGGCTTCCGGGGCCGCAAAGCGTCCAATCGCGATGGAACATTTCCCAATAGCCTCCATACATCGAATCAACACAATACTTTTGAATCAGGTCGAACACTTTCCCGGCATATTCAATACCCCGTGGATCGCCTGTAGAAAGTGTATATTCGCTTAGCGAGTATATTGCAAAACTATGCCCGTAAATTATTTTCTGATCGATTTTAACATTCCCTTTCCGGTCCATCATCCAGAAAAAACCACCATGTTCCTTATCCCACATTTTATCGATCAGAAAATCAACTCCATGCTTTGCCAGTGTAGCTAATTTTCCTTCTCCATAACCGGCACGATGTGCTGAAGAAAGAGTATAAACAGACCGGGTCTGGGAAATCAGCGACTTTTCATCTTCACCGGAATCTTTACCGTCTTTATCGAAATGCGTTATATACCCACCGTTTGTTTTATCTATCATCCGGATAGTCCAAAAGGGCAAAAGTTCTTTTTTGAGGTGATCTAATGCTTCTTTTTTTAAAGCGACAACTTCTTCTCTGTTCATAATATAAAATAATTAAAATTAGTTTTTAATAGCATGGCAATTGCTCATGACTTCTTATCAATAATTCTAAAACTCCATGCCATTTTGCATGGGCGTTTCGATTCGTCCTGTAATTCCTTTGGAAGTAAAATTTCCAAACCTGTTTTCTTATTATACTTCCATTCCAAAGGCTTCGCCCAGCCTAACATGTATATTTCGGAACCTTGTTCCGGCTCAACTGTTTTTAGTTTGAGCCGTCGACCCGGCCAACTACGGCTGATGGCATAAATGGTTTGTTTGTCTTTTGTGCTGGTATAACGGATAGTATCACCCTCCTTCCAAAGGTCGCCCTCACGTGGACGGGTAGCGTAAATGGCTTCACCATTGACTTTTAACCAGGCCCCCGTCTCTTTAATTGCCTGAATCACCAGTGGGTCGAATCGACCGTTGGCATCGGGGCCGATACCCATCATGAAGTTGCCGCCTTTTGCAACAATATCGGTAAGGCTGTTGACAATCCAGGCAATGCCTTTGAAATCATCGTTTTTAACGTACGAAAAAGATTTGCCATAGGGGTAAATTACAAACCAAGGCATATCAGTGTTCTCCCGATTACCGGGAATAAACCCCTCGGGTGTATAATAGTCGCCATAATTTCCAATACCCCGTGCGCGGAACATCACCTCGGGCTGTATTTTGCGGAAATCCTTCATTTCCTGCCGCATCTGTGGCCACACTTTCTTGCCCAACCACTGGTCGAGGCATATCATATCAATCTTGCCATAATTTGTAAGCAGTTGAGTAAGTTGTTCCCGGTGATAGGCCATCATCCGAGCCTCCTCATCAGGGGTTGGGTTTGGAACAATGATGTAAGGTGTGTTTTCTCTTACAACATTGCAGTAAAGTTCGGGATGTCCCTTAACATCAGGTATCTGCAGCGGGTGATAGTTGTAAGGTCTGAAATCGGCATTGTACCAATCCGGATGCGAATAATAAAGATCAATCTTAAGTCCATATTTATGGGCGGCATCGCAAAGTTCTTTAATTACATCGCGGTGAAAGGGTGTTTCCATGATGCTGTAAGCCAGGTCGCAATCTTCCAGGACAGGACCTCCGGGTGCAATCCAATTGACCCTCTTTTTAACCCGGGCTTTTGTGTCAAACATAGAGAAGCCTTCGTGGTGCATAGTAGTGATGGCGAACATTTTAATACCATTCTCACTGAACAGCTTCATCCACTCTTCAGCATTAAAGCCAGCCGGGTTCCAGGTCTTATATAGTTCCTGGTAGGCTTGCTTCTTTTCATTTGAGAGCGTAAGAAACGGCCACGATTCATTGCCCTGTTCTGTGATCGAGTACAGCCCCCAATGTATGCGTACCCCGAATTTAATATCACGGAATGCCTCAATGGTGGATATCGAAGGATGGTGATAGTCGGCGTCAATATTATCTTCGATCCAATCTTTAACATAGCGGTAATGAACGTCATTCTTAGGCAAAGTGTAGTTCATTGCAGGAACGGACTCTTGTGCAAAAGTAAATGCACTGAGTGCTAGGAGAAAAATAATGGATAAAGCTGTCATTTTCATTATTTTGCAGTTTATAATTATTAATATATTTTTATTGAATTCGCTTGACCGGGTTCTTTTCATCCTGATCGACATAAGCCAGCAATTCTTTGTCACTTACGAGTGGACCCGTTAAAAAAAGAATGATAGCTAATCCTATAAGGGAAATAAGTCCATATCCTATAAAAACAGCGTTATAGGCTCTTGCATAATTAAAATGAATTGACAGGTTTTTTATTGCTACCCCTGATACTGACTGAAAAATTACTCCCCCCAGTCCGGCTCCGACACTTGCAATACCCCATACTGAAGCAGTAGCGCTTTTGGGCACTACATCTGCCGGGAATGCCATAGTATTAGCTGTATAGGCAGCATACCCAAAACCTGCAAAAGCCAGTACAATTAGTGCACCTGTAGGGCCGGTAATGACTAAAGGTCCCAACAACATGGATAATGCCATAATTGACCCAAAAATGCCAACAGATATTTTCCGCGCTCTGGGGATTTCTATTCCTTTTCTTATTATAAATTGAGTGAACAAACCACCTAAAATATTTCCGAAATCAGCAACAATAAAGGGGAACATGGCATACCATCCTATCTTGGCCAGGTTCCATCCATATACATCGGCAAGATACCTGCCGATCCAAAAAGTAATGAAATACCAAACCGGATCCATGAAAACCTTTGATAAAGTGAGACCAGAAACAAATCTGTTCTTTAACAATTTTAAAGGAGGAATAATTCTTGCTTTTGCCTCTTTGACAACCTTTCCGGGGGTATAATAAATAAACCAGAATGAGGCCAACCATATATACCCCAGCACTCCTACAACCAGGAATGTTGCCTTCCATCCATAAGTCGTTCCCAACCAGGCAATTAATGGAGGAGCAACAACAGCGCCGACAGAAGCGCCACTATTAAAAATACCTGAGGCAGTTGAACGTTCAGAAGGGGGGAACCATTCTGACGTGAGCTTTATTGCCGCGGGCCAGTTTCCTGCTTCGCCAATCCCTAATAAAAACCTGAAAAATCCAAATTGAAAAGGAGACATTGCCAGAGAATGCAGTATTCCTGCTGTTGTCCAAAACCCCATTGTTAATGAATAACCAATGCGTGTGCCAAGTTTATCAATAGCAAAGCCTGAAAAGGCATTGGAAATCATATAAGCTATGAAAAACGCCGATGCTATATATCCAAATGAATCATCAGGGATAATTCCCCTTAAATATCCATTAGCAGTCAGGTAAGTAAATGATAATCTGTGCAAATAATTTAGTACAGTTGCTACAAACGCAAAAGATATCATTACCCAGCGCATTCCTGAGGATCCGCTTTGCACTTCTAAGCTGTCACTCCACGAATTTTTTCCCATTAATTATTTACCTTGGAGGTATAGATTTTTTATAAAGCTAAAGCCCCGTTTTTTGTCAATTTCATTTCTACTGCGATCCTGGTAAACTGTAAGTTCTTCCATGCCAAATTTTTTAGCCAGTGAACGGGCTGATATTCCCGGCTTTTTTGCCCTCAGTACAAACCATTGTTCCCGTGGCATGCTTAATTCTTTTTCTACTTCTTCGCCATGGGCCTTTAACAGTTCATCCAGTTTCTCCATATTAAAATTTTCATGATAAATCCCACGATCCAGGTCAAGTGTGATCCTGGCTATAGTTATGTCATCGCTTTTCTCGTCAAGGATCCTTTTGCCTGTAATATCATAAACCTGACAATCTTTAGTGTATGTGCTTGTGACAATATAAAAGTGATGCAATAAAGCATAGGCTTGCAGTTGTGAACCGGCAGAGTAAGCGCTCGACCAGAAGACTACCTCTGCACCCTTATCTCTTAATGCCTGCCAGACCTCAGGAAAGTTTGCGTCAAAACAAATAGCCATTCCTATTTTCCCGAAATCGGTTTCGAAGACCGGAACACCTGTTTTACCTGGTTCCACGGGAGGATTGAGATCAAACTCGCTCCAATATGGATAGGCCTTATCGTAACTGCCGGCAACCTTCCCGTTTCTGTCAATCAATACGGCAGTATTAAAACGACTATCCCCATCCTTGCGTTCAATAGGTGAAATAATGTATGTATTGTGTTTTTTCGCTAAAATCGACAGTTCTGTAATTGATTCACCGTTGAGTGTTTCGACTAATTGGTCTCCTCTCCAGGTTTCTGGTAACACAATTATATCAGTCCCTTTCGCTCCCTCCTGATCAACTATTTTCAGGATTTCCGAAAAATCATGACCCTGAAAACAGATGCTTACAACCCTGACCGGGCGACCTGTTTTTTCCGATGCGTTCAATTTGAACACATTTAAAAACAAAAAGCTGAATAATAATAACCCTGATAACAGGTGTTTTACTGATTTTAAATTTTTCATTTTCATCCTCCTTTTATATAAATGAAATTGTGAATTTATTTGCTTACATCAAATTTTAAAATTGATACTTTTTGTTAGTCTAATACTTAAGATTAAAACGAGTATTTATAAGGTCCGGTCATTTTCAGCACTTTCGTAATAATCGAAATGATTGCCTAGTTTTTCCATGACCGGAAGGGTAATCCGGTCGAGTTCGGTTTTTATTTCTCTACTTAAAGGATCATTAACTGCTTTCACATTTGCTTCCAATTCGCTGACATTTCTGGAACCTACAAGCGTACAAGTGATTGCAGGGTTTGCCAAAATCCATTTAATGGCAATTTCGGCCATGGAAAAACCTGATTCTTTGCAGATCTGTCGTATACCTTTTAAAGCAATATTGGTCTCTTCTTCTGCTCCTTCTTCTCCATGCCTGCATTCTGTTGTTCTTTCACTGTTA
>JBEKDR010000041.1:0-28373 GCA_050014255.1 Bacteroidales bacterium
ACATGGATGCAATTCGCTGGATGATGGGAGAAACAGCCCCGGTTGCCATTACTGCCCACGGTGGCAAATTTGTTCTCGACCATGATGGTGATATACCTGATACCATGCAGGTAACCTTTGAATTTGCCTCCAAAGCTATTATTTCGTTCAGTATTTATGAAGCCAGCGGCGGTGATATATTCCCTTACGGGGAACTTGAGTTACGTGGGACAAAAGGTAATGTTTATTCAAGTGAGAGGGGATATCGAATTATTCCCAGTCAGAGTGGACAGTTTCAATCCTGGGAAAAACTGGTGGATGCAGAAGAATATATTAATCCTGATAAGGCTTTGGACGATGGCAGTAGTTCTGACAGTACCTCGGGAGTAATCCGTAATTTTCTCGATTGCATTAAAACACGGCAAAAAACTCTTTGCACCCTGGAAGACGGTCATAGGTCCACTTCGTTTGCCCACCTTGCAAACATCTCATTGGCTGTCAGACAAAGATTGGAATGGGATTCAGTTAACGAAAGATTCACAAACTCTGAAAAAGCTAACCAATTGCTGAGCTATGAATATCGCAAACCCTGGAAAATTTAAAAATTTAAAATTAGAATATATGTATCAGTCCAGGCGGGAATTTATTAAAACGGCTTCGGCAGTATCTGCAGGAGCCGTTATAAGTCCTAAACTTTTTTCTGGTCCTCAAATCTCAAAGGCGAAAATTTATTCTATCTGCGTTTTTACCAAGTGCCTTCAATTTCTCAATTACGCACAACTTGGAGAAACCCTGGCTGACATTGGCTTTAAAGGGGCCGAATTAACTGTCAGGGACGAAGGTCAGGTTCTTCCTGAAAATGTAAAGACTGATCTCCCGAGGGCAATAAAAGCATTGCAACAGTCAGGAATTAGCGTTCCAATGATAGTAACCGGTATTATTAATCCTGATGATCCGCTGACAGAAATTGTTCTTGGAACAGCTTCAGAACAAGGTGTAGGTTATTATAGGATGGGTTATTTAAATTATGATCCTGCAAAGACAATAATGGGAAACCTGACAATACATAAAAAAGCAATTGATAAACTTGAGAAGATCAATCGTAAATTCGGGATTCAGGGTTCCTACCAGAATCATTCCGGAATTAGAGTGGGAGGTCCTGTCTGGGATCTGTACTGGCTTGTAAACGGTTGTGATCCTGACAATATAGGTGTTCAGTATGATATCCATCATGCCATTGTTGAAGGAGGAACATCCTGGCCTTTGGGGATGGAACTTCTTGCTCCATGGATCAGAACATCCGCTATCAAAGACTTTTATTGGAAGAAAGAAAACGGGGAATGGAAAATAGAAGATGTCCCATTAAGTGAAGGGATGATCGACTTTGATGCTTACTTCAGGAAATATATCAGTCTTGGAATTTCAGGTCCGGTAACTATTCATTTCGAGTATGATCTTGGAGGAGCGCAATCAGGTTCACATAACCCAACAATGAGCACAAATGAAATTTCAAATTATTTGAAAACTGACCTTAACTGGTTAAAAAAGAAATTCAATGAATACGGCATTAATGCCAACTTAAAATAATGGTAACTCGAAGAAATTTTATTAAAACAACTGTATTTGCAGGAGCTGCTGCCTTTTCCGGAATTGCTGCGTATTCAACACCGGGACGAAAAAAATCATATAAAAACATCACGATTCAATCAGTTGGATCAAACTTCGAACGCGAAAAACACAAAATGGTGTCTTTAACTTAGATAGTGATTTTTATAATAAAAGCGGAGGCATCCTTACTGATTCAAAGCATTATATGGAGTTATTTAAAACATAACGGTTGATAAAACCAAAAGCTTAAATGAGTCTTACAGTACATAAACCGGGTTTATTGACCACAGTTGAACGGTCAGATTCCACTTAACATACTGAACTTAACAACAGGTATTTAACTCCGGCTTTTGGTGGTCAATTTATTTCTTCCATTTATTGTTAAGGCGGCTGGTTTTTCCAGTTATTACGCACTTTACGCAATTCTTAATTAGTTTTGTAAATACACTATTATTTCCGAAATATTTATATTTGACAATGTGTTGTTAAAAATACGTTACCAAATGAAATATAAACCATCTCGCATAAGAAAGATATATCCTATTGAGTCACCATGTAAAAAGACCATATATAATTCATTTAATGATGCAAAAGAATCAATAGACTATCTTCAGGAGAATAAAGGTGTAAAAGATTTGTCTGCATATAAATGTTCCCTGTGTGGATTCTGGCATTTAACAAGTAAATAATTTATATCATCTAATGTCTACAGAAATTCAACGATATCTCCCAGGGATTTTCTTTTTTTATTAAAAGCCTTAATAAATCCTGGTTTCTGATACCCCAGTGGAGTGATTCCAAAAATCAGCTGGTCATCTTTAATATTGAGTGCTTTTTTAAGTATTAATGGATTATAGGCCGCAATCCAGCAAGTTCCAACACCTTCATTCTCTGCAGCCAGAATAATGTGTGTCATAGCAATTGCAACGTCGGTTTCAACAGAATTATAACCATCGTAACTACGATTCCATGCTTGATTTCGCAGTCCAAGTACTACAAGAATATGTGGTGCGTCTTTAAACCATTCACGGTTATAACTCGCTTTTACCTTTTCAAGAACGGGAGATGAAGAGATTACAAGAAATTTCCATGGCTGATAGTTACATGCAGAAGGTGCAATCCTTCCTGCATCGAGGATTTTTTCCAGAATCTCTTTTGATAAGGGTCGGCTTGGATCGTAATTGCGAACACTTTCCCTTGACCGGATTAGATCAGAATATTCCATTTCTACTTTAAAGGTTGATTATAATCGAAAGATAATGATAATGTCGATATATTAAGAAAGTCGGATAATTTGACCACCTGGTTAATTATCCATCAAACAGCGAACAGAAAAGCCATCCTTTTTATCACTATCATCACTGGCGGCAATGTCAGAATCATAGAATAAGTCATTGTAATAGGCATCAACCGACGAACTCTCGGTAGAAGACCACCAGTAACCGTCCTTTCTGATGCTTGTGAACGATCCGTCGTAATTACGGTAGCCACCTGGAAGAGCTGTAAAACCGCTTTCGTTAGTGGCTCCTGTATTTGGACTTTCCCAGTGAGTTATGCCTGTTTCTTTTTGTTTGTCCCCGGCAACGCTTTCGCCGCCTAAATAGGTTATGAGAGTTGTCCATTCGGCATCAGAGGGTACATGCCAGCCAGTTGGGCAAAGTTTGGATGTGATTACACTATAGAAGTTGTATAATGCTCCATAAGAAACTGAATCATTTGTATACCAGCAGTATCCGGGGGTGGTCAATCCAGTCCATGTAACCACATCTGTTACCTTTGGAATTGCTGTTCCATCATTATATTTGGTGGTTTTCAGATTTTCAGCCATCCATGTCTGGGTTCCGATCTGAATAGTTTTATAAGTATTGCCATCATTATCACTAACCAAGCCATAGGTCAGGTCAGGATTAAAGATGATTTTGTTACCTCCTGCACCTGCAGTAGTAAATGTAGTATCCTTTCCATATACAGTTCCACTTGAGTTTACTGCTGTTGCACGGAAGTGATAAGTTGTACTTGCTTTTAAACCTGTTACATAAGCACTTTCTGTTACATACAGGTTTCCATTTATGGTATCGGGAGTTCCATTTATACTCTGTTTGTAAGAAGTAGTCGTATCATACTCAAAAGTTACTATCGTGCCTTGATTGTTAGCATCTATTGAAGCCTCCAGTGTTGCCCATGTCTGGCTTACATTTATGGCATACCAGGTTTTGACTACAGGTACGGAAGTTGCGAGATCATTACTACTTTTTTTGCATGAAGTTGGAACGATTAACGCACTCAACAGAGCGATAAAGTTCATCAAATGTAAATTAAAATGTTTTCTCATGAAAGTTGCAAATATTAGAATTTATTCATATTCAGTTATTAAAATCAGTTTGGCTCGTGCTTATTGTAAGGCCAAAATGACATACTCGATACCCTTGTACTGGTCACTAACTATAATTGCTGTAAAGAAAATAATTACGATAACAGAAATCGCCTGTGTCATTTCATTAATTATACGCAATAACGTATCAGGATGTACATATATTGTAGAATCAAATCATTCCTTATAAAGTAAGACTACCGGGCCACATTATTTATCTGACAAACCAACTTCACAAAACTGCAACAAAAATTAAATTTTCACGTACAATATAATTTTAAAATTATCTGTTAAGTGAACACAATTTATCCTTTGTTCAGGATAGGCACAATTGTGGGGCTGTTTAAAAAGTCCTTTATATACTCTCATAGTAGACCCGATAATTTTTGAGAATAACAACACAATTACTTTAATTTGAAAAAGATAACCATGGGAAAAGCAAAAACAATTATTGCCATTACAGGTGCTTTAGTGATTGTATTTTCATATGAAAATATGACCGGGAATGCCGATTATTCGCGTGGATTAAATTCTGAAAGGATAAGTTTAATATCGACTCAGCCAAAGACCAGTTCAGTCCAAACGGATTCAAAATCCGTTCAGACAAAATCAAAGGCAACTCAAACCGTCTCAAAATCTGCACAGACGAAATCAAAATCCACCCAAAAAAGTTCAAAATCGAAACCAGAAACTAAAATAAAGGATTCTTTAATTGTCATAATCGGTACACAAAAATGGGCAATAGCAAATCTGAATGTCAGCACTTTTCGAAATGGTGATACAATTCCTGAAGCAAGAACCAGTAAAGAATGGATAGCTGCCGGTGAATCGGGGAAACCTGCATGGTGTTATTATAATAACGACCCTGCACTAGGTCTGAAATATGGCAAACTCTACAATTGGTATGCAGTGAACGATCCCAGGGAGTTGGCTCCCGTTGGCTGGAAGCTGGCAAGTGACGCTGATTGGGCAACGTTGATTAATCAGTTGGGAGGACAAGGAGCTGCCGGCATCAAAATGAAAAGCACCACCCGATGGATTGAAGGTAACAATGGAACCAATGATACCGGCTTTACAGGCTTCCCCGGAGGTTATCGTGTTGAGAATGGAAAATTTCTCAATATTGGTAGTATTGGTACATGGTGGAGTACGGAAGAAAACAATTCTCTCAGCGCCATTGACCACTACCTTTCACAGAGTAATGCATTGAGCAGGAGCAGCAGTCCCAAGCAACGAGGGGAATCAGTTCGTTGTCTTAGGGAATCAGTTAATACCAAGGCTGTCAATCCAAAATAGTTTACATTTTGTGCGCTCACAATCGCAACAGATCTCGAACTTGAACACAAAATCCATTCTTATTTGGGCACTTTAAAATCCGGTCTGAGAACACTTAATACATAACAAAACAACAATTATTTGGCACCGGCTTGGGGTGGTCAATTTATTCAGGCCAAAGGTGGCCAAGGTTATTGGCTTTTACAAACTTGGGAAGAGACTTTCCATAAAATTTTTCGGCATTTAAGAAATTCAGTACCATTCAGTGATATCAATACTGATTGTTCATTCTTTTTTTCGATATTCTTATAATCCTATCTTGTCTAGAATCGCTTCAAACCGTGGTTCCGAGTGAAGATCACTGAAGATGATATAATTATTTATCCTGGGGAGGTCAGATGAATGCGCTATCAGAGCTTTTTCAAGCCAGTCAAGTGCTTCATCTTTCTTACCCATAACGGCAGAGATCCATGCTATTGTAATAAAGGAGGGATTTGGCTTAATAAGTTCGGATTCAATTAACCAGCTGAATATGCCATTAATCCCTGCTTTTTCAAAGATTTCATCTAAAACACTTGCATATTTTGCGGTCAATGTGTCACTCAGCAATGACTGCTTTAGAATTTTAACAGCATTTTTTTCCTCTCCCAGTTTCAGATAAGAATAAACGCACAATGGGTAAGTTTTGGTAAAATCAGGATTAATCTCAATCGTTTTAAGACTAGCATTAAGAGATTCTTCAAATTTGCCTTCATTGCAATAATACAGAGCACTTGTGGTGTAGAATACTGGAGAGACTGGATCGAGCTGCAATGCCAGGTCTATCTGCTCACGGGCTTCTCTGTTTTTTCTCATAATATCAAGCAACTCCGAATAATACTGATGGGCAATTCCGCAATTTGAATTTAGTTCAACAGCAAGTTTTAACTCCTTTTCCGCTTCATGCCATTTCCAGTCACTCCATATTAAAATATCACCGAGTATTGCATGAGCTTCGGCAAGATCCGGATTAATTTTTATGGCCTTCAATGCATATTCTTTAGCTTTAACAAATCCATCCCCGGCTGGCCACCAATCCCAGAAAACAAGAATATTATAGGTATCAGCCAGACCTGCATAGGCCAGAGCATAACCCGGATCTCTTGCAATGGATCTTTGATAAAAATCAATGCTTTTCAGCAACCCTTCTTTTGTTCTTTTGTTCCAGAAGTACCGGCCCTGCTGATATAAATTATAAGCCTCCGGATTGACAGCCAGAGTATTTTGAAGGTTTTTCATTTCAGAACCAGTTATAAATGCATTAATCTGATCTGCAATCTGCAGGGCTATATCTACCTGTATATTAGCCATCTCATTATTAGGCTGATCATATTCATGCCGCCATATATACCTGTCTTTTTTTGGATCCACAAGCTGTGCGTTGATTCTGACTTTATCGCCAATTTTTTTATATGTGCCTTCAAGTATATAATTTACTTTCAGCTCATTGGCTATCAGGGGAATTTTTTTATTGCTCCCCTTGTATGTCATAGCAGAACTTAAGGGAACAACTCTATTAAAAGATTTTATTTTATATAAATGGTTAATGATCTCTTCTGTCAGGCCATCGCTCATCCATTCCTGGCCAATGGAATCACTATAATTATGGAATGGCAGAACTGCAATGGATTTTTCCTTTTCTTTTGACAGGGTCACAACATTAGTAACGAAAAAATATCCTGCCAGCACCAATGCAAATAAGATTACAATTCCGGGAATAATCATTGTTTTTATTTTCTTTGGTGATGAACGTCTTTTATCATCCACCACTTGTGAGATTTCTGTTTTATCCCTGTCAGGATTTCTCAGCCCGTCAAATATTTCTTTTACTGCATTTGCAACCTTGTTGATCTGATCCCTATAGTTAGTGTGATTAAGATTGTCCTGTGGATTATCTTCTCTAGGCAGGAGCGGTCTGTTGACTCCAGTCGATTTATAAATGAATTCTATGCCCCTGATGTATCCTCCTAACAGATCTTCAAGCAGTTTTTTGTCACTGGGATCCAGGTCGTATATCGGAATGGGAAGTACCCTGTTAGCAACATTCCCTCCGGGTAATCTTACTTTCAGTCCAAACTGGTCTTCTGATGCCTTTTTAATAAATGCCGTGAACTCAAATTGCCATGCAAATGATTTTGGATCACAATATGTACGGGATATTACCGGAATAAAAATGAGGCAATTTAATTTATCTTTTACTGATGCATGAACATCATGTGTTTCCAGCAGGCCATCTTTCGGATTACTGTCAAAATAGACGCTTATATCTTCCTTGAAAGCTGACTCAAGCTCTCCTTTAAGGTTATCAACAAATTCAGTAACCCAGCCATTGTGTTTATTATCCTTCTGACGATAACTAATAAAAATATCATAGGAATAGCCTTCAATAATGCTTGACATTGGAGGTTTATTTATTTCATTATCAAAATTAAGCCTTAGTTGAGCCAAATGCAAAAATTTGTTTGTCAAGGAAAGACAAAGAAAGCCGCAATAGCGGCTCTTTTTAATTTGTCCCGGCCCCACTTCTCCGCCAATTGGCGGATTCGTAGGGCAAAGCTCTCCTTCGCAAAGCTTTGGAGAGCGAAGCAGGTCTCGAACCTGAGCTCAAAATCCGGTCTGATTGCACTTAACATACAATACTTAACAACAAATATTTAACTCTGGCTTTGTATTATCAAATTCTTCCGGATAAGGAGCGTCAGGGATACTTGCTTTTCCAGTGAGGTTAAAGCCATTCAAGTTTTACATATTAATAGGAATGAGTGAAAGGATGGCAGATAGGTAGTACCTGGATTATTCACCATTTTTAATAGGCAACTTTACATACAGGGATTGTTGAAAAAGAAATGACAGTTCTGGAATTAGGATGGACATAAAAATCTATCCGATATATTGTATTTTAGTACCTTAATGTAAATCGGAAATTTATAAATTCTCAGTTCAGACAAAAAAAGAAAACACCTATTCATACATAAATAATAACTTACATACATTGATATGATGAAAATATTCAAAAGAGTCTTATACACTATTCTTTCCTTAGTTGTCGCTGTTTTTATTTTTGGATTGATACTGGCATATCTTCCAACTAAATCAAAGACACATCATGTTGGAATTTCGGCTGAAGAAGCTGCTAATTTGAGGCAGAACTTTAAAGAGGCACATAATCAGTTTACCACAACAGATGGGCAAATTCTTTTTTTGCGGAGATGGGATCCGGACAGTATTGTACCTGCAAGAAAAGATATTGCTGTTTTAATTTTTACTGGCATTACTGCACATAGTGGAGCCTATGATATGGCTGGCAGACCAATATCGTCCGCCGGATATACTACATTTGGTTTGGATTACAGAGGACATGGCTTATCGGACGGGAACCGGGGAGATAGCCCAAATAAAGAAAGATGGATTGCTGATTTAGCAGAGTCCGTAAAATATATTAAAAGTCTTGGTTATCCAAAAGTGATTATATTGGGGCATAGCCTGGGAGTGGCTTCTGCAATATGTGCAGCTAATGCCATTCCAGATAATATTTCAGGATTAATATTACTCTCAGGAGCTTATGAAGGCAAAAAAGGGCTGACAAAGCCGCCATCTTTTTTTCAAAAAACTAAAATTATTGCAAGTTCAATTTTCCGTCCTTCTTATCAAGTTGTTGAATATTATAGAGATGGCATGACTGGCTCGAAAGATCCCTTGTTTAATTTTAGTTATACCCTCCGTTTTTTAACAATGCTGGATGTCAAACAACTCAGACTTCCGAAAGGCTTGAATATTCCAGTTTTGGTGGGTGTTGGTGATAAAGATGAATTATTTGATGTGGAAAAAGTGAAAGAGTTCTATGATTTAGTCCCTGCCAGCAAAAAGGAATTTTTAGTTATGAAAAACACCACCCATGCCAGGATCCCTGTTGAAAGTTGGGAAGAGATTGTTAGTTGGTTGAATAAAAACTTTTGATGTTGAACATTGCAAAATAATACTAGACTGTTTCGACTAAATAGTTAATAATAGAATTCTTAGACAACTTACCATATTTAACCAGGAATGGTGGCAACTAACACCGACCTTTGTTCATTTCTGCCCCATTTTCTTAAAACCATCGAAAACCTGGCAAGAACTTGGCAAAAAATAGAAACTACTTGTTTTTCTGGGCGGAGGCTGATATAAAAGTCATTTCCCTGGCTCTAAATTTATTCCTATTGATCAGAAAATTAGGATGTCGTTAAGTATAAATGATGGGATATTATTCATATATAAATTATTTCCAGTATATTTTTTATTCAGTTTATATAAAATATATTTGCATAAATGTACATTATGATATACATTTGTTACTACATACTTTACATAGCATGAATTTAGGTAATAATATAAGACGGTGCCGGTTTGATAAAAATGAAATGTCACAGGAGGACCTGGCGGATGCAATAGGAGTTACGAGGCAGACAATTCACTCAATTGAAAAAGGAAAATTCATACCGTCGACCTTATTGGCATTCAAAATTGCGAGATATTTTGAAAAAAATGTAGAAGAAATATTCTTTCTGGTTAATGATGAGACGGATAGCAAACTTACTATAATGCTAAAATGAAATCCTATGAAGCCTGAAATCTTACCATCGAGACAAAACACGGAAACTCAGATTGTTTCACTTGTAACATTGATCTTATTGTTGATTTCGTTTTTGTGGCTGTTTTACAAGATATATGCTTACCGTGAGATCAGTGCGAGTATTTCATCCTTTGAATCTATATACACTGGAATTGCTATAGGCAATTTTCTGAAGATTATCCTGCTGATTTTCTTTGGAATCTTACTGTACCGCGCTCTTAAATATAGGGTGAGAATCAATGCATTAGCATATCTTGCCGTTATCGCTGGATTTTTTACCATTCTTTGCATGTTTAGTGACTGGGCTGCTCTGCACGACATTTTTCATGGTGAACCCGATATAAGTAATGAATGGTCATTTCTCAGGATGGGCTTAATAATTAATTTCATATTCTATATCATTGGTTTTATCACAATTATTAAAATAAGACGGGAAGTCAGGACATCAGTTACAAAAAGAAAATCGGTAATAGATGAAACAATTTTTGAAGTTATCCAGTACATTGGTATTGTATGCAGTTCAATAGGATTAGGATTCATACTTTTTGTTTGTCTTGTTTTAAGTCATAATCACCATGTCATTTCCAGGTCCGACATTGTAATTATGAATTTATTCTGCCTTGTAATTTTCCTGCCCTATATATCCATTATACTTTATTGGATAATCAAATTGATCCGGGAAGAAAATCCTGAACCCTATGACGAAAAGCAAAAACATGATCTGGCTATGGCAGGACTAATTACCTGGCTTCTGTCTATCCCCATTGTTATGATTTATTTCCTGATTGATAACGGAAGAGTGGGAGAAATTTCTAAAATGGTTTATCTACCACTATATTTATTTGCCACATTACTAATGTTTTCGATATCGGCATTACGTAATTTTAAAAAATCATGATCGTCGATTGAAAATCAATAATAAAAAATTAACGAGAATGAAAACACATGCAAAAACTCTGATCCGGATCTGTATGGTTTTGGCGTTTGTAAGTCTTGTTTGGTTAGTATATAATTCTTCAATGTATCTTGAAATACCAAAATTATTTGTCAGGCCAAAAATTTACGTAAATCTTATGTCTATTGGACTATTGATTTTTTTCATTAGCCACCTGGTAATAATTCTGTCAACTATTCTTAGTTTAAAGAAATCACCAGGTATGTCATTAGCAGGAATTATATTAATAGTTCTGGGAGTTATTTCACTTATTTTTTTACTTTTTCATTTTGTTGCATTAGATCAGCTTGAAGAAGATTTTCATTATAAGGATCCATATAGCTCAATGTTAAAATTAGCATGGACAACACAATTAGTTTTATTCTCCTTCTTTCTATATTCCTTTATTTATTTCATTGTATTATGCAAGATCGGAGACAAATATATAACAACTAAAAGTGTATCCTGGGAACAACTTTTTGTTGCCATGAATATTACCGGAATTGTTTGCAGCATTGTGGGTATTTTACTGGTTTTACTTTTTTCACAAACATATCATATTGTCCAACTTCATATAATTTATAAGATTATCCCTTACTGTTTTGTTCTTTTGCCATATCTGCTTTCATTAGCCGGATGGGGCATCAGATATTATAAAGACAGACGATCAGGATGGTATGATGAGAAACTAAATTCCGATATCAACAGATCAGGAATGGTTGCGTTGTTGGCTTCACTTGGATTGACAATAGGTCTGGTTATCTTCTATTTTCATAAAATACCAGAAGTATTTGGTAAAATTGACATTGCAGGAGTAATTACAGTTTTTCTATTGCCGTTTTATTGTTTTGTAGTGCTTTTTGTGTTCTCGGTCACTGCTTTGTATAATTTTAAGAATAATTGAAAAACATAAAAACATGAGACGAATTTTGTTTATTATCGGGTTAAGTATTACAGCTTTAATTATTTGTTTATTTCTTACTATGCGTATTTGGATTGCACATGGTATAAAGGAAAGAATCAATATTGCTGAAAAGCAATATCCTGGCATAGCAGAAGATGCCTTAATTGCATATTTGTCAGATACATCTCATTCTCCACGAGATCGTTCAGATGTGGCTATCTGGACATTGGGCCAGATTCGGTCAAAAAAGGCATTGCCAATTCTAAAAGATCTTTATAAAAATGATCCTGAAGGCAAGACGTGTAGAGGTTTCCATAACTCAGTTCTTTGTCAATATGAGATTCATAAAGCTATTGTTTCAATCGAACATGGCTGGTTAGGTGCAAAAGAGAAAAACTGGTTTGGCTCGTGGTCAAGACTCAATAAATAAATCTTTGCACCTGGTTTTATTGTTTGAGGCCAGAAAGGTGGTATCTGCCACCGACCTCTATACTTCTCTAACCAAATATTTGAAATATCCACCAAAACATGGCAAGAAACCTGGCAAGATTATTGGTCATATTGAAAATAGATCGAGAGATAGGGAAGCTGACATTTTGCATAAACTTTACTCATTACAGATACTATTCTATTATTTTTCTCGTTAATTTTACCTGACAGTTTAACAGGAATTATCATTAACCATGTCTGGATGTAAATGTAACACAAGCTTAATTATTGTCCTGGTTTCACTATTTCCTATTCAGGCTTTTTCGCAACAAATCAATTATCCCGATAGCCTTGCTGAGTATAATTCCCAAAAAGTAAATTTAAAGCCCATGCTGCATTATTCGGTAGGAAGTACCTTTATAATTGTTCCTCATTTGGGTACTGTCACTGGTTTTACACTATCTCCTTTTTTATCAGTTCCCTTGTCTCCAAAATTGTCGGTTGATGGCGGAATTATTGCCGGACGCTTTTATTCTGCATTATGGAATTTTAATTCTGAAGGTGAGATAAATGGGGCATTTAACGAATTATCTGTGTACGGATCAGCTAGCTATCATATTAATTCTCAGTTGACTGTATATGGTACCGGGATAAAACAACTTACAAGTACTTCTTCATTATATTTTCTCCCAAAAAGCAGTTATGCCATTGGATCCGCTTATAATTTCGGAAATTTTTCACTAGGTGTTACTTTGCAGATGTCAAAATGGAATGATATCCACAGCCCCTTGCCATTCAATGGCTCTCAGGGATTTTATTCTCCATATTAGCAAAGACCGGGCACAGTGACCACATTTGGTCAGTTTTATTTCAATTTACATACATAACTTAACAACAAGCATTTAATTCGGGCTTTTAGTGGTCAATATGATCCGGCTGAAAGTGATCAAGGCTACTGGCTTTTCCAATTAACTTTTCAACCTGTTATCAGAAAAAATAATTTGAATAATTTAGAACAATTCTAAATAAGATTTGTTAAAATATGTAATCAATTTCCTGATTATATATGTGTGTAACCGGATAACCACGTAGCGGCTATTTAAAATGAACTAACTATAGAAGTGCGGAATCAGCACTATAATCACTGACAAATAAAATATGGAAGCACAACTTGTACAAATAAGGGAACAGCAAAGGGAAATATGGAACAGATTTTCCCCGGGCTGGAAGAAATGGGACGACCTGAATATGGACTTCTTAAAACCAATGGCCGATGAGATCATTCACCTTATAAAACCAAGGGATACAGATGTGGTTCTCGATGTAGCTTCAGGAACAGGTGAACCCGGACTTACCATTGCTACAATGCTGAGAGGTGGAAAGGTAGTTGCTACTGATCTTGCTGAAGGCATGCTTGAAGTAGCGCAAGAAAATGCAACAAGGCGTGGAATAAAAAATTTTGAAATCATTGCAGCTGATGTTTGCAAGCTTCCATTTCCTGACAATAGCTTTGATGCGATCAGCTGTCGGCTGGGTTTTATGTTTTTCCCCGATATGTCACTTGCTGCGAAAGAGATGGTGAGGGTACTGAAACCCGGAGGAAGAATTGCTGCAACAGTGTGGACAGCACCTGAAAAAAATTTGTGGGCTACTACTATTTTGTGCATCATCAATAAAAGCATGCAACTGGTATCACCACCACAGGGAGCGCCTGGATTATTTCGCTGCGCCAAAAGCGGCTTTATTGCAGATTTATTTAAGCAAGTCGGATTAATGAATATTTCAGAGACAGAAGTCAGGGGAAAACTGAACATCGGAAACAGAAAAGTTTACTGGAATTTCATGACTGAAGTAGTAGCTCCTGTTGTTGCGGCACTTAGTAAAGCAGACTGTGAGATGAAGGTAAAAATAAGGAATGAAGTATTCCAATTTATTAAACAGAAATACTCAAGTGGGGAACTTGCCTTTGATTCTTATGCCTTTGTAATTTATGGAGAGAAATGAGACTTTTAAAATACTAATGCAGCACAGTTCATTTTATTAATTATAAGCTTTTCATTCTTCATGATGTTTAAGGAGTTCATTGACATCTTCCAGCCTGAACTTATTGAGCTGTGATATTTTAGTATCCTTCCTGTAAGCTGGTGGCACTATCCGGAGGACTTCGTCCTTACTACCAGCATCCATAAAAAACCAAGCCTTGTGCTCGCCATCGAGACAACCCCAATCAGCATTAGTCAGAAAATGCGATCCGGAACTAAGTAAAATTGATACTGATCGCAGACATTCGATTTTCTCATTCTTATGAGGAATTTCAATAAAATATTTTGGCATAATTGTCTGATTATTAAAATAAAAAAAAGAAATTATATTCATTACTTCCTTCATAAATGAAGGTAAGTCCATAGGCCATCTTGATCTGATGAGATTACCATCTACCACTCAAGTAAATTTTTCAAATTAATGTTTTAACCATGATGTATAATTAATTATAAAGCCTCGCCGATTTCTCAAAATTCATAAGTTCTGCATTTCACATCTTACACTTTATTTTTTGTTTAAATCCAGCCCTTATGAATCAGCTGAATTATATTGAAATCAAATTTGTAGTCTATTACTGGCATTTTTACATAAACAAATCAGGTGCTAAAAAGTTGAGAAGAAATATTATTGGAGATTCTTCAAAATACAGCTCTTTATCATGACATTGAATACTTAACTTAAGGATAAGAAATATGGCATTTGTTGCAACGGTTTTCAAATTAACTATTTTTAAGGATCGACTAACCAGCACAGACCTCTGAACCATTCTGAACCTAAAATCGAGAAATCCTCAAAACCTGGCAAGAACCTGGCAAGAAAGTGTGAGTGTGAGAGTGAGTCTTGAGAACCGAACAATGCGAGCATTGTGAGCTCGACTTGATTTTTGTACAGTGTATCGTGTGTCTGTCTTTCTCTCATCCTCTTTTCTCCATCTCTTTTATTTTTCATTTACATTAAGAATAAGTGAGGAATTTCCTAACTTTAATTCAGTATTTACTAAACATGAATCCTTATGAAGCAGTATAATCTGGTCGGAATAATAATCATAGTGATACTATCATTTTCCGGCGTAGTTAATGCACAGAAGAATCCCTATGAAGCAGTGCCTGTGAAAGATACAGACGGTAATATTTACAAAACCATTATTCTTAAAGATGGTGTCTGGATGGCTGAAAACCTGAGGACAACAAAATTCAATGATGGCGCTCCAATACCTCTGATAAGGGAGAGAGGAGCATGGAAAGGAACAAAGAGTCCTGGATACGGCTGGTACAAGGAAGATGCTGATTATAAGAAGAGTGTCGGGGCAATTTATAACTGGCATGCAGTGGGTACCAGAAAACTGTGTCCAACCGGGTGGCATGTACCCACAGATAAGGAGTGGTATGATATGATGGAATATGCTGGCGCTGAAGAAAGATCGGGAGACAATGCAGCCAGACTTAAGGAAGCAGGCACTGCTCACTGGAAGAGTCCGAATGAGGGGGCGACTAATGCAATATTTTTCAACGCACTGCCCGCAGGTGAGATCTCGTATTTTTATAAGGAGGAGGAGATGGGAACCAAGGCAACATGGTGGACCTCTTCAGAGGACAGATCAGACAATCCTCCCATGAACGCTTTAACAACGGGTTTGTCTTATGATTTTCAAAGCAGGACCGGCGGCACAAATCCTAAGGAGGATGCATGCGCTGTCCGGTGCAAAAAGGATAATAAGTAGTGGGTTTTGAAGGTCTTCCTGTCGTGCAATCGCGCAGCCAGACTGCAGGGGTGGCCTTCCGATCCAGAATTATCAATTAATAAAATAAACTTGTCCTAACACATTGATTATTAATTCTATTGTATAAGGACAAAATCATTACATTTTCATTATTTAATACCTGTTATCCCCAAAACCTGGCAGGAGACCTGGCAAGTTTTTTAGAACAGTCCCGTATTGACTTCCTAAAACTGTCAACAGCTAAATTCCAATGTTTATTTTCTGCCAGTAGTCTTGCAGCGGCAAGAGTTTCTCTTGCACTATTTATGCGATAACTTATGTAATCTTGCTTTATGGAGTTTGTCATATTTTGATACCTTCTTTTTTAACACTTCGGTATAGTGGGGTAACTTTGTGCCTGGTGTTCCAAATATGTTTCTGATAAACAAAAGTTGAAAAAACCTCACCAGTTTCAATCTCCAGGTCAAAAAGATTATTTCTGAATGATCTTTCAATTTCAATAGAAACTGGATATTCAGTCAGAATCAAAATATCCCAATCAGATTCTTCTTTAGCATCTACTCTTGCCCGGGAGCCAAAAATGATAACCTGTGCCTTAGGATCAATTGTCCCGATGGCAGTCCCTATTCTCTTGGCTATATTGTTGTCTTTCTGTTTCATGTAGCAAATCTACAAAATATTTAGCTTGTTTTTTTAGATATGATCCGGATTAACTGGGACAGATTTGGTTCTTTGAAGTTAATACCTGGTGAGCAAGGACATAAGCTTTGGTCTTCGTTTATAATTCAGACGGATATCATTAATAATCTTTTTTGAGACTTCCGGATTTATTTTATTCAAGTGCTCAAGTGATTCAGCTATAAGTGCATAGTAGCTGTCTCCGGTATATTGCAGGTTTTTATTAATTCTGTTTATGAAACATTTTTCCGCCTCCGGAACAACATGCTTTTTATTTCGTTTGAAAAAATCAAAAATTTCATGTTCTGATATATTTCCCTTATTAATAAGGTCAATAGCTTCATTGAACATTTGTTCTTTTTCAAAATAGATCAACAATTCCTCAGGGTTTTTATTCTCAAGTATTACCTTGCATCTGCTAAAATCTGTCCCTGGTAATGATTTTATTTTAACAAGCATATCTGAAGTCGGACATTTCGAAATGGCCTTAAGGGACATGTCTGAAATATTTTTTTCCAGTTCAATTGACAGATCAAGAAAAAGCGAAAAGAGTTTTTCATTCCTATAAGCCAAATCCGATCTCAGAAATTCAGACAATACTTTATAAGCTTCTTTCTTCTTTTTTTGGGAAATCAGCAGTTCGCAAAACTCAATAAGATAAACCGTACCATTCTCTTTTAGTCTTCCGAGAATTCTCACCTTTTCTTCTTCATTTAACAATGGAGCTATTGATTCATAAAACCGTGAAATGAAAGAAACAGAAAATCTTTCTCCCGAGTCTGTTATCAAACCTTTAAGCTCTTCTGTTTCTGGTCTGGAAATTAAATTATTAAAGTTTTCTCCAATATCCTCAAATGTATTGTATGACTTACAATTAAGTGCCTCATCAAGACGGATCAGGAATTCAATTTTTTCATTGAAAGGCAATTTCCCGGTAAATTCACAGACAAATTCACAGAAGGCTTCTGATTCAAAAATGTCCTCATAGGAATAATTGTCAATATAAAGATACCCTTCATCGAAAGCATTGTTAACATTTTCAATTATGTAAAGAATAAGGTCTTCGATGTCATTAGGTAATTGTTTATCAAAGCCCTTTAATTTTTCAAGAGCCGCTATAAGAGAAGTTTCAAAGTCTGAAGGGGAAAACAGTAACTCCTCGTCCTTAAATATTTCTTCAATGTTGCTTTGGACTAAATGGAACGTTTTTAATGCAACAGAGCTGTCAGCATTTCTGTTATTAATTTCATTTTTTAAACTCTTTGGCGCGTATTTGTCAACCAGTTTTATAAGTTCGTTTTTATCGAGGGTGAAGAGATATTGCTCCCAATTGTCTACATTCTTTTTATCATCTTTTCTACTTTTTGATTCTTTAATTGATTTGTTTAAATCATTTTCCAAAATAAACATCAATACGGCAACAATGTGTTTACATACATCATCATATGGGCAGGTGCAAGAGGCCAGGATTTCATTATTGTGTTCAAATATTTCCACAGAGTATTTTTCGCCTCCTTTCACTGTGGCTTTTATCTTTTTTTCGTCAGGAAAATATTCTGCATACTTAACTAAATGACCGTCACAATATTCAACACCACGAAGAAATATTTTATATTCGCAGCAAGAGACAACGTCATCTTCAGTAAGATTTTCCAGGAAAACAGACTGTTGGTTTTTATCAGAATTAAATAAAAGGATTCCATTATTCATCTTCAGAGTCTTTTATAAGGTTGAATAGAATTGGTGAAATATAATTATTTTCAAATTCAAAACGCAGTTGATTTCAGTAAAATTAAATATGAGTGGCAATTACGAAGGAATGGTATCAACTACTACCAACCTTTGTTTATTTCTGCCCCATTTTCTCAAAACCCTCGAAAGCCTGGCAAGAACCTGGCAAGAAAAGAAAAATCACCTATAATAGAATTGTAAGAGATTGATTATCAGGTTGTCCCGTCAGGTCTCCCCGAATCGCTTCGCTCTCGGGATTTCCTCCCTTTGGTCGTCAACTTTTAGACCTTCTGAGCTAAGTGTGGGTGTGAGAGTGAGAGTGAGAACAAAAAGAGTGAGTTGCTCGCTATCGCTCACGCTCTCACTCTTTTTGTTGTCCCGTCAGGTCTCGAACCTGAACTCTTCTGATCCAGAATCAGACGTGTTGCCTATTACACCACGGGACAATTTTGCGGTCACAAATATAGAAAATATTCCGGAAAAAAACTTTTGGTCAAGATAAATGTATAATTTATTCAATACCCATGAGATGGAGGGTTTTCTCTAATATAAGAAGAGAAATCCTTTAACCGCAAAGCACGCAAAAAATAGCAAAGTTCGCAAAGGCATGACTAGGCACCCAGTAACCAGTACCAAGCAACCAGCACCATTTGCTCAACACCTTTATTTATTTAGTTTCGCCCACGTATCTTTTAGCTGCACCGTCCTATTGAAGACCAGTTTTGATTCTGTCGAATCATAGTCCACACAAAAATAACCAAGCCTCTGGAACTGGAACTTTTCAAGTGGTTTTGCCGAACGAAGTGAAGGCTCAACTTTACACCCGGTAAGGATTTTTAATGAATCGGGATTCAGGAATTTCCGATAATCATCATCTTTTTGTCCAGCAGGATCTTCATGATTGAATAACCTGTCGTATAACCTTACTTCTGCATTAACAGCATGCTGCGCCGACACCCAGTGAAGGGTTCCTTTGACTTTTTTACCTGATGTGTTTTCACCACTCCTTGTAGTTGGATCATAGGTGCAATAAACCTCTTCGATAGCACCAGTGTTTTCGTTCTTCTTAAAGCCCTCACATTTAATAATGTATGCACCTTTAAGTCGTACCTCTGTCCCTGGGGCAAGACGGAAAAATTTGCGTGGCGGTATCTCCATAAAATCATCCTGCTCAATATATACCTCCCGACAGAACGGGATCAGTCGTTTGCCCATTGATTCATCCTCAGGATTATTTATGACCTCAACATTCTCAATCTTTCCTTCAGGATAGTTTTTAATAATTAATTTCAATGGGTTCAGTACACCAAATACCCTCGGGGCTCTTACATTAAGATCTTCCCGGATAGCATGTTCCAGCAGGGAAATATCATTTATGGCTTCCACTTTAGTATAGCCAATTAGTTCAACAAATCTTTTTATAGATTCAGACGTGTACCCTCTTCTTCTCAGACCGCATAAAGTCGGCATTCTCGGGTCATCCCATCCTCTCACATAGCCATCCTGGACCAACTCCAGCAGTTTTCTCTTGCTCATCATGGTGTAAGTAAGATTCAGACGGTTAAATTCGATCTGTCTCGGCCTGTAATCATCGGTTTTCAGCTGATCGATAAACCAGTCGTATAGAGGGCGATGAACTTCAAATTCAAGCGTGCAAAGCGAATGAGTGACACCTTCAAAGTAGTCGCTCTGTCCATGTGCAAAATCATACATTGGATATACCATCCAGGCAGTGCCTGTCCTGTGATGAGGAGTCTTTATTATCCTGTAAAGGATTGGATCCCTCATGTGCATATTCGGGGAAGTCATATCAATTTTCGCCCTGAGAACACGGCTTCCTTCTTCGAATTCACCATTGTTCATCCTTCCGAACAGCTCAATATTCAAGTCTGCCATACGGTCTCTGTAAGGACTTTCTGTACCGGGTTGGGAAGGAGTCCCTTTCTGAGCGGAGATAAGATCTGAAGGCTGATCATCAATATATGCAAGACCTTTCTGTATGAGCTCTACAGCAAAATTATACAGATTGCTAAAATAATCAGAAGCATAATATTCCCTGTCATCCCAGTCAAATCCCAGCCAGTGGATATCCTCCTTTATTGAGTCGATATATTCAACTTCTTCTTTTACAGGATTTGTATCGTCGAACCGGAGATTGCATTTTCCGCCATGTTTTTGAGCCATGCCAAAATCAAGACAGATGGCTTTTGCGTGGCCTATATGAAGATACCCGTTAGGCTCCGGAGGGAAACGGGTAATAATCTTCCCCTCATTTTTCCCGGCTTTTAAATCTTCAACAATAAACTGTTCAATAAAATTAATTGAAGGTTTTGTTTCTTCATTATCCCTTTTGATTTCGTCGCTCATTCATGGTAATTATAAGAGTACAAAAATAGGATGAATTTGAGTTCATCCTAATGTTAATAATAATATTTTAATTGCATTTCTTATTTTACCACAAAGGATCACAAAGGTTTGATTTACCCCCCAACCCCCCTAAAGGGGGGCTAAATTATGGAATTAAGATGAATTATACTTGGATTCTGAATTTAGTCCCCCTTCAGGGGGATGTCCTCCGCCAACTGGCGGAGGACAGGGGGCCTTAACTCCCAAAAAAGTCCCCCTTCAGGGGGATGGACTCGAAGCGGCCAGGGGGCTGCCTACTTTGAGCCCTTTGTGATCAGGGATTTGGATTCAGATAATCTCTGAGCGAGTTAACATAATCGGTGAATTTCTCTTTACCCAAGGTAGTTATACTGCAGAGAGTTTGAGGATAGTTATTCCTGAATTTCTTTGTCACATCTATGTATCCGGCTTCCTTAAGTTTTGTTATCTGGATACTGAGATTTCCTGCCGTTGAACCGGTCTGTTCCCTGATATATGTGAATTCGGCAACCTCTGCGCCGACCAGCAGAGAAACTATCGCCAGGCGCAGTTGCGAATGCAATATGGGATCTAATTCTTTAAACCGTGTCATGATTTACTTTGTTTTTTAACATATAACCCGGGATAAGATATCCTATGAGCATTGCTATCGATGTGCCTAAAGGAGCAAGCGATGGGGAGACAAAATGAACAAGAAGTGCTACTATCCAGAAACAGATGCCACCGGCAATTAGTGGTTTGAATTTGATGATAAATCCTGAAAGAAACGTAGGGAGTCCTGCAAGTAAAAGGATATATGAAGTAACTGTTTCCATACTTTTTGCATGTACAATAAAAAGTACAATTGCTGCAAAAAGAAATCCAATCCATGTCCACATATATAACGAACCGGCATAAGTGTGAACCTTTTCTTTTCGTCCGTTTACAAAACCATAGATCATTGAGACAAATGTGCCCGGAATCACCAGGAACCATACATAATAGGGATGAGCATAACTGGAAAATCTTGCAAGAAGCCAGTCTGAAAGGCTGCAAAAAGTTAAGAGCCAGCCCCAGAAGAGAAGGTGAAAGCTTCCCTGACGGATGTTGACTTTAGTTTTGTTGATCATTTCTGTTATGATTTTAAGGCTTTCTTCGCCCGTCATCATTTTTTCCTCGTTTTCCATAATAATGTTTATTTTTATAATTGTGCAACTATGAATGTAAATATGTCACAAATATAAACTAGTTTATAATATAAACCTAATAATTCATCAATTATTTAAATAAAAGTTTTTTGTAAAAGCAACTCATTGATTTTCTTCGTTTACCCCGACCCCAAGGGGAGCGAAGAAAATCAATTTACTCCCCCTGGGGCTGGGGTAAATAAATTGATTTTCGAACGTTTTACTTTAAAAAAATAGTTATGGGACTAATTCAGATCGAAAATATGGAGTTTTACTCCTTTCACGGCCATTTTAAAGAAGAGCGTATTGTCGGGAACAAGTTCCTTGTTGACCTAACGATTGAAACAGAGATGAAAGTACCTGCAGCAAGTGACAATCTTAAAGATGCCGTTAATTATCAGAGGGTATACGATATAGTTAAGTCGCAGATGGAGATGAAATCGCATTTGCTTGAACATATTGCAGGGAGAATTCTGGATGCGATTTATGCTGAGATGGGTGGCATCGAAAAAGTTACTGTTAAAGTTTCGAAGATGAATCCTCCAATGGGAGGGAAGATAGGATCGGTAAGTGTTATTATGAGCCGTTAAACCTTCTCACCGGTAGATTTTATGATATTACCGATTTTTTCATTGAATAATAGGCTTTATTGAATTTCTTTGCAAAATATTGCAAATAAAAATGGATAAAGCTATCTCACGATCTGCCGACAACAAACTTTCTAAGCCAAGTGTATTTAGTTTACTGAAACCATACTCAGGACTAGTGATCGTTTTGATTATTATGGCGCTGCTTGGAAGTGGCATTAACATTTTGATCCCGAAAATTATTGCCCGCACAATTGATGCTTATTCGTCAAATCATTTTAATGTTTTAACAGTAATTTTTCAGTTTCTTGTGGCTGCATCAGGAATTTTCACATTTACTTTCCTGCAAAACATAA
Organism: Bacteroidales bacterium; assembly: GCA_050014255.1. Classification (GTDB taxonomy): domain Bacteria; phylum Bacteroidota; class Bacteroidia; order Bacteroidales; family VadinHA17; genus LD21. The sequence goes on from JBEKDR010000041.1 coordinate 22,818, forward strand.
TGCAAACATATGCCTCAGAGCGGGTAGCAAAGGACTTGCGAACACAACTATCAGATAAAATTTCGCGTCAGAGTTACACCTATGTACTTAAGTCTAATCCTTCAAAACTTTTAACAAACCTTACATCTGATATCGACTCTCTAAAGATGTTCGTTTCTCAGGCTTTTGTTACTATTATTTCTTCGGTTTTTGTTATTGTCGGCACTTCCGTTTTGCTTATTATGATAAACTGGAAACTGGCATTAGCCGTTATCTCAATAGTACCTGTTATCGGTGGCACTTTTTTTATCGTATTGAGGAAGGTGAGAGTGTTATTTAAACGAGGCAGGGAAGTTATTGACTCTCTCAACAAAATTATAAACGAAAGTATTATGGGTTCAGCATTAATAAGGGTGCTTAACTCACAACAGCCCGAAAGTATGAAATTCCTGGAAACCAATTTAGAGTCGCGAAACCTTGGATTATCTATTCTTCGGATGTTTGCAACGCTGATCCCCGTTATTATGTTCGTGTCTAATTTAGCTGTGGTCACAATACTTGTCCTGGGTGGCCATTATGTTGTTGCCGGTACTATGTCGCTCGGAAACTTTGCAGCATTCAATAGTTATCTTTTGTTGTTAATATTTCCGATTCTTATGATTGGTTTTATGAGCAACATTATCGCACAGGCTACTGCTTCATACGTAAGAATAAATGATGTACTGGAAGCCCCTGAAACCCCTAAAACGGGAATTATTGACAGCAATATTAAGGGAGATATTCTTCTGAGAAATGTTTCACTCCTTTATGGAGATAAACCTGTATTGAAGAATATTTCATTTTCAGTTAAAGCCGGAAGCAAAACTGCGATCATAGGACCAACCGCTGCAGGCAAAAGCCAGCTGTTATATTTGCTGACAAACCTTATTTCGCCCAGCTCGGGATCAATTGAATTCGACGGAATAAGCGCCGAAAAATATACAAAAGAATTGTTTCATAGTCAGATTGGCTTTGTTTTTCAGGATAGTGTAATTTTTAATATGAGCCTTCGCGAAAATATTGCTTTCAATGATAAGGTTACCGATGAATTTCTGGAAAAAGCCATTGCAACAGCAGAATTAACCGATTTTATTGAATCACTGCCTCAAAAGCTCGATACAATTGTTTCGGAACGGGGTACAAGTCTTTCAGGCGGGCAAAAGCAACGGATTATGCTGGCTCGGGCACTTGCAGTAAATCCTAAAATTCTTCTGCTTGACGATTTTACATCACGCGTTGACAGGAAGACAGAAAACAAGATCCTGTGCAACCTGGAAAACAATTATCCTGGCCTGACACTTATATCTGTAACACAAAAAATTGCACCGGTGAGGCATTTTGAACAAATCATTCTATTGATGGAAGGCGAAGTTATTACTACCGGGACACATAAAGAATTGAAAGAGAGCTCACCTGAATATATTCAGATTTACAGTTCACAAAGAAGTACTCAACACTATGAACTATAATTTAAACCGGCCCTCTGATAAAGCGAAACAGAAAATATCGAACCTGGCATCGCTTAGGAAATTATTGACGCTTATCGGTGAAGAGCGCCGTAATCTTACAATAGCTTTTGCAGCCATTTTTTTAAATGCCGGATTATCTTTGCTAGGTCCATATTTGATTGGCTACACCATCGACACATATATTCAGGCAAAGCTATATAATGGGGTGCTGGTATTTGCCGGAATTCTCCTGGGGCTTTACATTGTTGCTTTTATAGTGAACTATCTTCAAATGCTGATGATGGGGGGTATCGGGCAACGTATGCTGTACAGTTTACGTAACGCGGTGTTTAATAAACTACAGGAATTACCTGTTGACTTTTTCAACCAGAATAAAGCCGGTGACCTCATATCGCGAATTAACAATGATACTGATAAACTGAACCAGTTCTTTTCGCAGTCGTTGATGCAGTTTATTGGCAGTACCTTCACCATGACAGGCGCAGGAATTATACTCTTGTGTATAAATCTGCCGTTAGGACTTGCTGCTCTCTCCCCTGCGTTAATAGTATTGATATTTACCAGGTTTGTTTCACCATGGGTTAAGCACCGCAACGCGGCCAGCATGAAAAGTACCGGCAGCCTGAGCGCCGAAATACAGGAAAGTCTTGCGAACTTTAAAGTAATTATCGCCTTCGACCGACGTGACTATTTCCGGAAACGGTTTGAAGAGGCTAACAAAGATAATTACACCAAATCAGTTCAGGCTGGCATCGCAAATAATGTGTTTACACCGGTATATACTCTGGCAGCAAATATTGGTCAGCTGATAGTACTCACCTTTGGAATTTATTTAATTGTGAAGGGACATTTTTCAATTGGCTTGCTCATAAGTTTTATTGCTTATGTAACTAACTTCTACAACCCGTTACGTCAGTTGGCTGCTTTGTGGGCTAACTTTCAGGTTGCAATGGCCGGGTGGGACCGAATTTCCTTATTATTATCGCTCGAGACTAATTTAAATGTAATGGAAGATCCAAATTGTGAAACATCCGGATCGTATCTTCATTTTGGAAATGTATCATTCAGGTATCCTAATGGCAAAGAGGTACTGCATAAGGTTAACTTCGATCTGGAGCGTGGGAGAACCTATGCATTTGTAGGTCCGACAGGTGGAGGCAAGACCACCACAGCATCACTTATAGCCAGACTATATGATGCAACCAGGGGATCTGTATTGTTAGATGGTAAAGATATCCGTTCATATAAACCCGAAGAGCGTGCCGCGAAGATTGGATTTATTCTTCAGGAACCGTTTCTTTTTTCAGGTACTGTACGTGACAACATATTATATGGGAATGCAGAGTACAAAAACTTCTCAAACGAACAACTTTCGGAAGCTATTTCAGAAGCCGGTCTCGAAAGCCTTCTGGCAAGATTCGATCAGGGGCTCGATACAAAAGTTCAAACTACCGGAGATGGCATCAGTTTAGGACAGAAACAGCTTATTGCATTCATGCGTGCCGTTCTTCGCAAGCCTGAATTACTAATACTTGATGAAGCCACAGCAAACATCGATACAGTTACCGAGCAATTGCTTGACACCATATTAAAAAAACTACCTGAATCAACCACCAGGGTAATCATAGCACACCGTCTGAACACAATTGAAAATGCTGATGAGATTTTCTTTGTAAACACCGGCAATATTATCCGGGCTGGTTCATTCAATGATGCAATTAATTTGCTTCTGCACGGGAAAGTAGAGAGCTAGTCATTTGATCAGAAAACCTCACCTATGTTGAAGTAAATCCCCTGTGAACCCCTTACTCCAAATCCGTAATCGATATCGAGATTGGTATCAGAGTATTTGTTTATCTTAATCCTCAGGCCGAATCCTTCGCCTGGAATTACCGGATGTCTGTTATCCGGAATAATATTTGAAATTGATTCTGCATTTACAAATATTACACCTCCCAGGAGACCATTTTTAGTCAGTGAAAATCTGTATTCTGATTCAAGGTAAATTAAATTTCTTCCTGAATACCTTCCCGGAACGTATCCGCGACCTGTGTTTGAATAATCATCCCAGCCAATGCTTGGCATATCTAAATAAGGTGGTGATCCTGATACTGTAATTTCGTTAAAACTCCAGAAAGCAAGTATATTGCGTGAAGAAGCCGGGAACTTAAAATAATGCCTTAAATCGATCAATAATGACTGCCAGTTTTTATCGCTTCCAAGAACAGTCATGTTAGGTCTGAACTGAATATTTGCATAGGTTCCGTTACGGGGGTTCACGGCATTTTTCCTGTTGTCATACTGTATATTTAAAGATACCCCTGATGAGACGGAGCTTGTCCCTTTTTGATATTTAACAAATTGATTCAATTCTGTCCCTTTTACCGAGTCTACTTCAATATTCCAATGATAGTCAAGGTTATAACCCAACCCGACAAACAGATTTGGAGCTATTTCGCGAAACGCAACCTGGTAGAATCGTAAATATGAATAATCAATATGAAGAGGGTTGGACAATGGACTTTCCGGTCCCAATCCATAGGTCCAGGTCGGGAATTTATAATATCGTGTATCACCTACCAGATGAAGTTTATGCTTTTGGAGAAAGATGTTACTGATGGCAGTAAACCAATACTGATGATAAAGTGAGTAATTACCATTAAATAATATGCGTGAAATTTTTTTTCTTTCATCATCTGAATAAAAAGAGGTGCTTGTCGCAATAACGCCGGTAGTACCTGTGTGCATTGAATAGCCAATGACCGGAATGACAGAAAAGTACGGGCCGTTGCCTTTCAACGAAGTACCTTCTTCGCGTAATTGCTTACTAAAAAGGCCGTGAAAAACATCAACAATATCCTTTTGCTGAACTCTGGTGCTGTCTTTAGGGATGATTTTATCCGTTTGACCTGTGACAAACCGGATAGAAAAAATAACCAGGACTACAGAAATAGAGACTATTTTGCATTTATTTCTTTTCATTCAATCAACCAGTGATTATTCGTGGTCCAGGTCAGATACAATTTTACCGAATCAAAATTAGAGTTTTTATTTAAATAGGTGTTTTGTAAATAGTATTTTGGTTTTAATAGATTTAAATCAGGTTAATCGGTTCAAAACTTTACCCGACATCAATCTTTCGCTTGCAGAGGACATAACCCTACCCCGGCCCTTCCCTTAAACCTGCCTGCCGGCAGGTTTAAGGAGTGCGTGTGTGGGGAAGGATTAATAAAATAAATGAGACGAATCTGATCAATGGCAACAAATAACACAAAATTTATTATTTTTGCACTCCAAACTCAAGGTCGGTTAACCGAGTGGCTAGGTAGCGGTCTGCAAAACCGTTTACGGCGGTTCGAATCCGCCACCGACCTCAATAAAATCCCTGGGCACGTAGTGCCTGGGATTTTTTGTTTTAGTCCGAAGCCGGCTTGCCGGACTGAGGAAATAAAACAAAAAAGCCCAAAGCTGCCGGAGGCAGCAGGGATTTTATTGAATGGTCCCCCCAAACCGGATCATGAAAATAATCCGCCACCGACCTCAAATTAGAATCCCATCATGTTGATAATCAATATAGATGGGATTTGTTTTTCACAGCATATTCACAGCAAAACAATAAACTCATTAAAAACTGTAGGATCTTGAGTGCCTATTTTAAAGGAATTATCACTGCGTTTCCTGAAGATTAAATCTCTTTTTTTATTTATTGCTATTCTTCAATTTTTGATTTTGTGGCATCCCCTGATTGAATAAAAGTCTAGCTGCTTTTTTAAGTCAAGTGAAGAAGGAAATGCCGCTGAGTAAATTACAGAAATAAACTAATTCAATGCAAATCAATTATTCAATAAATTTTGAAAACAAAAATGCTTACTTGGTTAAATGGTATTTAATATTATCTAGATAAACATAAAATAAAAGCCCCTCAATATTTAAATTGAAGGGCTGACCTAAAAATAATCGACCTCCTGCCTATTTACAGAGTAAATTTAAGCTACCAAAAAGCAAAAGTCAAATTTATTTTTAAACAAAAGCCCCCGGAGCTGATTTCCGAGGGCTGACAATTAATAAA
>JBEKDR010000042.1:0-28345 GCA_050014255.1 Bacteroidales bacterium
AGGAGCGTTCAGATGAAGTTGATCTTAGTTTACTATTGAATACTTTTTCTTTGAATACATCAATACGGAAACAGTTGAGTCATAACTGGACCATGACTAACGGAATTGCAGGGATGTTCCAAACCAATAAAAACTTTGCCAGCCGGATAATCGTACCTGATGCCTCAATTGCAGAAGGTTCAGTCTTCAGTTATGTGAACCGCCGACAGCAATCAGGAAAGTTGAATGGAAATTTTGAAGCCGGACTAAGATATGATCACAGGCAAATCACTACTTATCAAACTGGATCGCAAATCTCTCCGGCACTTGAACTGACTCCATTTAACAAAGGATTTAATAATCTGAACGGGTCTCTGGGTGAGAGCCTTAATTTTAATAATCTTCTGCTGAAATTTGATCTGAGTTCCGGATTTCGAACCGGGAACCTGGCTGAATTATCAGCCAACGGTTTACATGAAGGCACTCCAAATTGGTATATCGGTAATCCTGATATGAAAGTTGAACAATGCCTGAATGCTGATATTTCTGCATCATGGCAATACAAATGGCTTACTTTAAGGGGATCGGTTTTCAGGAACAGATTTCATAATTATATTTACCTGCGTCCTACAAATGACGAATTGTTTGGGTTTAATCTCTTTCGCTATGAGCAAACAAATGCTACTCTGCAGGGATTTGAAGCAGGAGCAGGCATAGATATTAAAAAGTATTTCAGTTTTTCGTTTGATTACTCTTACCTTGATGCCAGACGAGATGACGGATCATGGTTACCCTTTACTCCTGCCAATCGCTTTTTATTTGAAAGCAAATATTTCCTGCCTGCAAGGAACTCCAAATATCAAAGTGCCTTTATATCTTTTGGAGTAAACTATACTCAGAAACAGGATCATACGGACACTTATGAATTACCTGCTCCGGGTTATTGGCTCTTAAATGCAGGGGCCGGTGTGAGTTTCAGATCTATCCGTTTCCTCCTGACCTGCCGGAATTTGGCTGACCAAAAATATTATGATTTTCTGTCAAGGCTTAAATATTACGGACTTAACGATATGGGAAGAAATATAGTGTTGAATGTAGGATGGCAATTTTAGAGAACTCAATACTAAAAAAAGAATGAAGTAATATTGAACTTAAATATCCTTACTATGAAAAAAAGGATTCGACTACTCATTATGATATTTTTCCTTTTGATATGCATTAGTTGCGAAAGAGAAGAAGAAGCTCTCCCTACTCTTGAACTCAAAACAGGTACCGGATATACTTCACAGAACGCAACCATTTCGAAAGGTTCATCCTTAACAGTAGGCATTATTGCCACCAGGGCAGAAAATAATCTCAAAATATACAATGTTTCAGTTTCTTATGATGGGGCAACCACCACAACCACTATCCAGAATTTTACAATACCTCCTGACGAAAACACCTATTTTGATAAAGATGTGAACTTTGCAGTCCGGAACCAGTCAGGCTCAGAAAAGTATTATTTCACCATTGTTGATGTGGATGGAAACATAATTCAAAAGAGCCTTGCTTTTATGGTGGAATAATTCTTATAGACATCAGTAAAAACTGTTTATTACCGGGATTTAGTACCTTAACTAATCACCAGAACACTTGCTCTGTTTCAAATTCAGATGGCAAAATAAAGATCTTATATCAAGGAGGCCAGGGTGGCGTCCTGCAATATTCCATAAGTGGTATCCCTGATCTTTTTAAAAACATGCCTGATCTTGCAGGTTTCTTCAATCTTACAGAATTCGCAGGGCTGGTAGGCTTTTTCCGAAACGCAATACATTAATGCAATCGTACCTTGAAAATGTCTGATTACATCTAGTAAACTGACTTCATCAGGAGATTTTATAAGATAATAGCCTCCGGCTTTCCCGAGTTTACTTCCCAGGATTCCCATTTTTTTCAGTTCCAACAATATAGACTCAAGAAAACGCTGCGGGATATTTTCCATTTTGGCTATATCGCCTATCTGAATAGCCCCTTCGCCATATTTCGATGCGAGGTTAGTCAGGGCTAACATAGCATATCTTGTCTTTTTTGATAACATTAATCTGCTTTTCAGTCCTTACAAAAATAGACATCAGTAACTGATTGGCAAAATTTATTAGTCATTATACTCATCTTTTCTACCCATTCAATTTTATGTCTTTATACTTATATGACAAATTGATTATTCTTGTTTCTTTTGTACACTAGTTCGGTAGACTTAATGTATTTATATTATGGATTTAAAAAAAATTACAATTATCGGTGGATTTGGTAAAGATGGTTCAAAGGAAGAAGTTGACCGTATTGACCTGAAATTGGGCGATATAGTCAGTATTGTGGGGCCTACAGGTTGTGGCAAAACAACATTGATTAATGATATTGAACTTTTCGCCAGCAAAAACACCCCGTCAGGGAGACAAATTCTTATCAATGACGAACCATTACCGGATGATTTTACACTTGACCCTTCTAAACATCCGATTGCATTGATTTCCCAGCACACTAATTTTTTAAGCGATTTACCTGTGGGTGAGTTTTTAACTATTCATGCTAAAGTAAGAGGTGCTGTGAATATTGACAGTGTGGTGGAAGAAACAATTCAGTTTGCTAATCAGCTTACAGGTGAAGCTATAATTAAGGAAACTGCCATGACTGAATTATCAGGTGGTCAGACACGTTCACTGCTTATTGCCGATGCAGTGGTAATTGGTAATTCACCAATCATTCTGCTCGACGAAATTGAAAATGCCGGGATTCACAAAACAAAAGCTTTGGAACTATTGAAAAAATATGCCAAACTTTTTGTCTTTGTAACCCACGATCCAACAATCGCACTTTTCTCTGATTGCAGAGTAATAATGAAAAGCGGAGCTATGCAAAAAGTCGTCTATTCGAACATTGAGGAACGTGGAGTAGCTCAGGAACTCAGGAAAATGGATGATATGATCCTCTATTACCGTGGCTTGATAAGAGCGGGCGAAATTATTAACAACAAACATTTAGAATCTGTAATAAAATAATTAATATTTATGAAATTAGTAATATTTGCAGGACCGCCTACATGCGGCAAAACAACAGTAATACGTCAGGTAATCAAGAGAATGATTTCCAAAAATCTAAAACCATCATTCGTTAAAATTGATGTACTCTATGCCGATGAAGATGAAACAATTAATAAAGAGTTCGGGATTCCGACAAAGAAAATATATTCCGGTGAACTCTGCCCCGACCATTGCAACGTTGTTGTTCTTGATGAAGTAGTGGAATGGTCCGAAAAAGTCGGATCTGATTATCTTTTTGTTGAAACCGCAGGGTTGTGCCTGAGGTGTTCTCCCTATGTTGAGAACTCCCTTGGAGTTGTTGTGCTTGAGGCCACCAGCGGAATGAACCTCCCACGTAAAATAGGGCCAATGCTCACATTGGCTGATATAAGCGTAATTACAAAAATTGATCTCATTTCACAAGCCGAAAGGGAAGTATTCAGATACAGAGTTCTTGAAGCCGCAAAAGAGATACAGGTTGTTGAAACAAATGCACTCTACGGAATCGGTATAGATCCTATTGTCAGGCAAATACTCAGGACAAATGACGTTGAATTTCCTATGTACCTGAGGGGCAATCCTCCGGTTGGTACTTGTACAATCTGTGTCGGTAAAAAAGAGATCGGAGCCAAAAATCATTTTGGGGTATTGAGAACAATGGAACAGGAACTTTTTTATGTAGGTGAATAATTCTCTGTAATATGAAACAAAGAATATATCTCGACAACGCAGCAACAACACAGGTAGATGAACGTGTTGTTCTGTCTATGCTTCCATTTCATTCGGAGGAATACGGAAATGCCTCAAGCCTTCATTCCTATGGAACTCATGCCAGGGAAATCCTCGAAAGGTCAAGAAGAAAACTTGCAACATTTATCGGCGCTGAACCAAATGAAATAATCTTTACATCAGGAGGCACAGAGTCAAATAACCTGGCGGTTAAAGGAATCGCATTTGCGAACAGGTCAAAAGGAAACCATATTATTGTTTCAACTATTGAGCATGATTGTGTGTTAAATGTCTGCAAATGGCTGGAAACACTGGGGTTTTATATAACTTATCTTAATGTCGATAGTACAGGTGTTGTAGATGTTAACGAGTTAAAAAAGTATATCAACCCTAAAACTATCCTGGTTTCAGTAATGCATGCCAATAACGAAATAGGTACACTGGAGCCAATAGAAGAAATCGGAAAAATATGCAAAAGCTTTAATGTTCCCTTTCATTCTGATGCATGCCAGTCATTCGGTAAGATTCCTATTAATGTGAAGGAGTCCGGGCCAGATCTTCTTTCTGTAAATTCTCACAAGATTTATGGACCGAAAGGCGTGGGCGCTTTGTTTGTAAGGAAAGGAGTAAGTATTATCCCATTGCTTCACGGAGGAGGACAGGAAGCAGGTCTCCGGTCGACAACTGAGAATCTTCCGGGAATAGTAGGATTTTCAAATGCAGCTGAATTATGCATCGAAGGAATGAAAACTGAGAGCAGTAAACTACTGCGACTAAGGAATAAGCTTACAGATTTCCTTTATGAAAATTTTGAAAATGTCTATATCAACGGATCAAAGGAAAACAAGCTTCCAGGTCTTCTGAACTTCAGTTTTCATGGTTTGGAAGGTGAAACGATGAGATTGCTTTTATTACTCGATGAAAAGGGTATCGCTGTATCTGCCGGTTCAGCCTGCTCATCTAATGACAAAACACATAATGCATCTCATGTCCTTCAGGCAATTGGTTTGAACCAGTTTGAAGCCAGGGGAAGTATCAGGGTCAGCTTTGGCAGATTCTCAACTGAACAGGATCTTGAAAGGTTTATGGCAGCCCTGACTGAATCAATCAATTCACTTACTTCTATTTTTTCATATAAGACCTCATATTAATTATCAAACAAATAATTACCTAAAAACAAGAATAATGAGTACAGAAATAAATACTTTAACGTCCAATACCCTTGACCTTCTGCCAAAATTAGATTGTGGTGTATGCGGTTACAAAACATGCATTGATTTTTCAATTGCAGTTGATAACAAAGAATCAGATCTGAAGAAATGCATTCATGTAAAAAATATTGAAAAAAAAGCATCAGATCATTCTAATTGTCTCAGCTGTGTTGGTGAAAACCTGGGTGTAAAACTTGGATGGAAGGATAGCCTGAAAAGAGAATTTGATTTTATCCTGGACATTTTTGAAGGCGAAATAGGTCCAAAAGAAACAATTTTGCCATATAATCCTACTTTAGTAAAAGAACTAAATGTTAAAAAAGGCGATGTGATGATCGGCAGACCAATGGGAATGTCGTGCGGATGTCCTATAACACATTGCGGGGTGGTATCTGAAGTTGATGCCCGTAATGGCGTGATCAACTGGTTTGTTACCGGTCCTTTAAGACCCAGAAGTGAAGGTTTTGTTGATATTGGCTATTATGTATCGCAGGCATATGAGGGAATAATAAAAGAGTCGAAAGAAGAAATAAAACTAGGTCGTCGCTACTGGTTCCTGCCAAGACGATGCATGCTTCAGTGGCGTCACAGCGGACTGGTAAATGCAGTTACAAAACTAAGGGATGGCAGTTATAAAGTCAGAATTGAGGGACTCCTAATTGGTTGAAATGATGATATTTGGATCGAATTGAGTGGCATTGACATAAAATTCTTACTTTAGCCACAAAATATATTCTCAAGCTTATGAAATTCGAAACAAAAGCAATCTGCGTTGGTCAGGCAGCGGATCAGGCAACAGGAGCAACTATTGTCCCTATCTACCAGACATCGACATTTACACAGGAAGAGGTTAATAAAAACAAAGGATACGAGTATTCCCGCGTCGGAAATCCTACACGTACAGCACTCGATGATTGTCTGGCTTCGCTGGAAGAAGGTAAATACGGATTGACCTTCTCTTCAGGACTTGCAGCAGAGCATTCAATTTTATCGCTGCTGCGGCCAGGCGATCATGTCATTGTCCCTGAAGATATGTACGGTGGGACATACCGGTTAATAAAGGAGATATTTGAACCTTACAAAATAACATTTACGTTCACTGATTTTACTGACATTAACCTGATTCAGAAGGCTTTTCTAGCTTCCACAAAAATGGTCTGGATTGAAACTCCGACAAATCCGACACTGAAGATTTTTGATATTGGGGCTATATCTGAAATCAGCCACAAAAAGAATGCAATAGTTGTTGTGGACAACACTTTTTTGTCGCCGTATTTCCAGAAACCTCTTTTGCTTGGAGCCGACATTGTTGTTCACAGTACAACCAAGTATATCAATGGTCATTCTGATATTATCGGGGGAGCAGTGATACTTAATGATACAGAATCGTTCAAAAAAATACAGCTAATTCAGAAAGCAGTCGGGGCAGTACCATCCCCGTTTGATTCCTGGCTGACCTTAAGAGGAGTAAAAACTCTGGCCATCAGGATGCAGCAACATGAAAAGAACGCCTTTCAGGTTGCCTTGTTTCTAAAAAATCAACCTGATGTACTTGAGGTATTTTTTCCAGGATTAGAAACACATCCCGGATATGAGATAGCAAAGAAACAGATGACCGGTTTTGGCGGAGTGGTATCTTTCAAATTAAAAGGAGGCCTTAAGGAGTGTAATGTTTTTTTTAAGAAACTGAAGATATTCCAGCTGGCAGATAGCCTTGGCGGTATTGAATCTCTTGCTAACTACTCTGCCCTGATGACGCACGATTATTTTCCCATTGAACTGCGACAGAAAATCGGGGTAACAGATAACCTGATCCGTCTCTCAATAGGTATTGAACATATCGATGATGTATTGCAGGATTTAAAAAATGCATTGAGCTGAAAAATTGACTTAAATTATTGCTCTGCCATCTTTATACGATAATGAACTTGTCTGAAATACCCATAAAACTGCTGATTGCAGACAGCCAGTACTTAATTACCGAATCTTTGAAGTTCATCCTTCAGAGCGGGAGGAGTTTTAATGTTGTAAGAGTGGTTACTGAAAAGAGTGAATTGATAAAAGTTCTGAAAGTCGAAAATATTTCCTTCTTAATACTCGATCATTCACTGATTGACATTAACAGTATCTCAGAATTAAAAGAGATAAAAAGCAGTTTTCCGGATCTTAGAGTCTTAGTTATTTCCAATAACTTTAGTAAGGCTGAACTGATTGAACTGAATTCAGCCGGTTACAATAATATTATTTTAAAAACAGCAGGGAAGGAAGAATTATTTGAAGCTATTGATTCTGCCTTAAAAGGAAAGAAATACTATTCAAGTGAGCTGTTGGACCTGTTATTAGAAGTCAATGAGAAAAAGAACACTGTTGAAGAAACGGGTCAATTAACCATTTCTGAAATTGAAATCGTCAGATTAATCTCAGAAGGATTGACAACAAAAGAAATTGCTTCACGTAAGTTTATCAGCTTCCATACCGTAATATCCCACCGTAAAAATATCTTCAGAAAACTAGGTGTGACCAGCATTTCTGAACTGATTATGTACTCAATTAAGGCAGGGTGGATAAACACAATTGAATACTATATTTGAATTTCATACCATGTTTATGGTATACAAAAATGCCATAAACAGGGGATTTTCAATATCGGTCTTAAGATCAATCTTTGTGTCTAATTAAATTATATCTTATTGAAAAATAAATTAGTTTGGTTGTTAGTTGGTTAATTAATATGCAACACTTTTTGAAATTAAGTGTTGTACATTTACAGAACAAAACAATTTAATAATTTATACAAATGGCTGACTATACTATACCTGATAAAAAAGATGTTGAGAAGACAATAAAGTCTGTTTTCAGACTTCTTTTTCCTGCCACTAATTCATATTCAGACACAGAAAATGAGAATAGTCTCGATCATTCCCGGGTTCTGCTGCTGGGATTATTAATAGGGCTGACTGATGAAAAAGAGAAGGTTGCAAATCTTTTTTTTGAGAATCTTGAAAACATAAAAAAAACCCTGGTTAAAGATGCCGGGTTTATTCTGGAATCTGATCCGGCAGCAACACAACTGATTGAGGTTATTGCGATCTATCCCGGATTCTTTGCAATATTCTGCTATCGCATTGCTAATTCCCTGGCAAAGTTATCGGTTCCCCTGCTTCCAAGAATGATAACAGAATATGCTCATAAAGTCACCGGAATCGATATTCACCCTTTAGCTGCAATTGGTTGTCCCTTTTCAATTGATCATGGCACAGGTATTGTCATCGGAGAAACTACAATAATCGGAAACAATGTTAAACTATACCAGGGAGTTACACTGGGCGCTCTTAGTGTAGCTAAAAATAAAGCCTCCAAAAAGCGGCACCCGACAATTGAAGATAATGTAATTCTCTATTCCGGTTGTACAATACTGGGAGGAGAAACAATTGTCGGCAGAAACAGCATTATCGGGGGAAATGTCTGGCTCACAGAAAGTATCGCACCATTTTCGGTAGTTTATCATAAGAGCGAGATAATCGTGAGAAATCAGAATGGTTTCCAGGAACCTATAAACTTTATTATCTGAATTAATCTTATCAATAATTAATATTATGAAGGTAAACTCAATTCTTGAAACAATCGGTAACACTCCGCATCTGAAAATCAACAGGCTTTTCGATCCGGCTTATTCAGTGTGGGTAAAACTTGAGAAGTCAAATCCCGGAGCCAGCATAAAAGACCGTATTGCTTTATCTATGATAGAAGATGCAGAAAAGAAAGGTATATTAAAACCTGCCGGTGTAATTATTGAGCCAACATCTGGCAATACAGGTATTGGTCTGGCGATTGTAGCAGCAGTGAAAGGATACAAGCTTATACTTGTTATGCCTGAATCAATGTCGCTTGAAAGAAGAAAAATAATGAGCTCTTATGGGGCTGAATTTGTCCTGACTCCTCGCGAAAAAGGTATGAAAGGTGCAATAGACCGTGCCAGGGAATTAACACTGGAAGCTTCAGGCTCGTGGATGCCGATGCAATTTGATAATCCTGCCAATACCGAAATTCATAAGACCACCACGGCACAGGAAATCCTGACTGATTTTCCTGATGGTCTTGATTATCTTATTACAGGTGTAGGTACCGGGGGGCACATTACAGGATGTGCTGAAGTATTAAAGAAAGCATTTCCTAAACTGAAAGTATATGCAGTTGAACCGGAGTTATCTCCTGTGCTGAGCGGAGGTTCTCCTGCGCCGCATCCGCTTCAGGGAATAGGTGCCGGATTTGTACCTTCAATTCTGAATATAAAACTGCTGGACGGAATAATTAAAGTTTCCAAAGAAGATGCATTTACTTTTACAAAAAGAGCTGCCAAAGAAGAGGGATTATTTGTCGGGATATCTTCAGGAGCATCGCTGGCAGCAGTAAATCAAAAGCTTAAGGAATTTCCAAAAGGATCAAGAATTCTTACTTTCTGCTATGATACAGGTGAGAGGTATCTGTCGATCGAGGGATTATTCTAAATTCTTTAACCACGGAGTCGCACAGAGTAATCACTGAGTACCACTGCTTTTACTCAGTGAAGACTCCGTAATTTATTTTCTTTTCTCCCATTCTCCCATTCCTCCCCTTCTTTCTTCTATTCCTCATTATCAAACAGATATAGCTGCCTGTCATCACAATCTTCTGTTTCCAGGTTTGAGATGCTCAATCCTAAAAGTCTGATACGTGATCCTTCGAGCTTAATCGATTTACGTATTTCCGAAACTTCTTTATGCAATGTATCAAAATCGCGAATATAATTCTGAAGTGTTTTACTCCGTGTAATCTGCCTGAAATCCGAAAACTTGACTTTGATAGTGATTGTTCTTCCGGTAGTTTCAGAATGTTCAAGCCTTTCCATCAGTTCTTTTTCCAGTTTGTACAATTCTGCAATAACTTCAAAACGGGTTGTAAGATCTTTCTCATAAGTAAGTTCCGTTCCTACAGATTTACGTTCCTGATCGGGTTCAACAGGACGCTCATCAATACCTCTCACAATGTCATAAAAGAAGACTGCAGGTTTGCCAAAATTTCGTACCAGCGAAACAAGATCCCATTTCTTCAGATCAGCACCAGTATGAATTCCAAGTCTATGCATCTTTTGCGCCGTCACTTTTCCGATGCCGTAAAACTTTTCCACAGGCAACTCTTCTATGAACTTTTCAGCGTCCTCGGGTCGGATCACAAACAAGCCATCCGGTTTGTTTATATCAGAAGCTATCTTTGCCAGAAATTTGTTCACTGAAATTCCTGCAGAAGCAGTAAGACCGGTTTTGGATTTAATTTCATTCCTGATTTTTTTGGCAATAACTGTAGCCGACCTGATATTTTTTTTATCAGTTGTGACATCCAGAAATGCTTCATCAATTGACAGTGGCTCGATTAAATCTGTGTACTCCCTGAATATCTCCATTATACTTCCAGAAATCTCAGTGTACCTTGCAAAATTATGCTTAACAAAGATCAGATCGGGGCATAACCGCTTCGCAATCACGGACGGCATTGCTGATCTGACACCAAATTTTCTCGCCTCATAACTTGCAGCTGCTACAACACTGCGCTCACCGCTTCCACCGACAGCAACAGGTTTCCCTCTCAGTTCCGGATTATCAAGCTGCTCAACTGATGCAAAAAATGCATCCATATCTATATGAATAATCTTCCTCAAAATGTTGTGTTAGGAGTCTGGAGTGAGCTAAAGTTTGGAGTGACTAAAGTAATAAAACAATATAAGTACAGTTAACTTTAGGCACTCCATTCTAACTCCAAACAAATCTAATAAGAAAATCCTTTGATAATTGAGCAACATTAACCAACATTGCAGGATATTTTAAACTAAGGATTTTGGGAACAGGATCAGATAAGAAGGGAAAGCTTTTTGCACTTATTTTATTCCAGCATAGATTGTGGGGATCGGTTATCCTGCCATATATTATTCAAAGGGAGGTTAACAGAAATTATTATAAGCTATCAGAATGCCTCTCTCCTTTTCCGAATATTGACACATTAGGTACTCTTACATCAGAAGACCGTGAGTTAGTTAAAATCATTAACGAATATACCGACAGAAATCTTTTTAAGCTGTTTTCGAGGGATAAGACAGTAAAGGAATTTCTGGAAAAAATAACTCCTGAAAAGCTGGAAAAGTTCATCAGGCCTTATATTGAGAGGAGGCTTTATAAATGTTTTGCAATAGTACGCGACGAAAATATTCCTTTATATTTTCAGAAGACAAAAGCGGGAACACTGCATGCCGAGGATCAGCTTCTTGTAAGTGAAGATAAGGCAGAACCAATATTCAGATTCATCAAAAGTGAAGAGCAAAGCGCCTATAACCTCAGCCTTGAATCTGCAGGCAAAATTATTGATCTGAGGAAAAGCTCTGTTGATATTATATGCATGGCCCCATGCCTGATCAAAGAAGATCACAGGATCCTGTTTGTTTCAGATGTTGAGGGCTCCAGATTGAAACCTTTCCTTTCAAAAGAGAACATTCTGATTCCTAAAAAAGCAGAATTAAAATATTTCAGCGGCTTTGTACTTAATACTATAAATAATTTCAAAGTCGAGAACACCGGTTTTGAAATTATTGAAATCATTCCTGAAAAAGAAGCTCTTCTTGACCTTGAAACCGGATTAAGTGGCAAAACTGGTTTGACATTGAGATATAACTACCAGGGGAACACAATTTATGCGAACGAACCTTCCGGCTCCTTTACATCATTTGAAAAAAACGGAGAAAATTTCGTTTTCAGAAAGTACTACCGCGATTTCAAATGGGAAAAGCAATGTCGCGAAACTTTAGGCGAACTTGGCTTCTTTTCCGATGACGATATTAATTTTTATCCTGCTTCATCAGATAATAAACGAAAGGATGAACTGTATGGAATTTTAGAATTTATCAATAGTGCTTATTCTGAAATTAAAGGCCTGGGGTTTATTCTGACGTCGAAGCTTGATCTGAATTACAATTTAAAACAAATAGATCTTGAGATAAGCAGTCAGATTGTCAATGACTGGTTTGATCTCAGGGCAACTGTTAAAATTGGTGAGTGGGAAATTCCCTTCAGCCGTTTCAGAAAAAATATTCTTGATGGGATCAGGGAGTATGAGTTACCGGATGGCTCGATTGCAATTTTACCGGAAACATGGTTTACAAAATACAAGAATATTTTCGAGTTCGGGAAAAGTACCGATGATTACCTGAAAATCCATAAACAACATTTTTCGTTGCTTGCAGATGCTTTCAGTGATGATGGTCGTAAGGGATACGAAAGACTCGAAAAGTTGCTGATTCCTGATCAGATACCGGTTCTTCAGCATCCTGTTGGTCTTAAATGCACTATGAGGAAATATCAGTCGGACGGCCTTAACTGGTTGAATTTCCTTCAAACAGCAGGTTTGGGAGGGTGTCTGGCTGATGATATGGGTCTTGGCAAGACAATTCAGACGCTTGCCTTGCTTCAGTATAACAGGGAAAACTTTCTCTCAGAAATTAAATATGGAAATGAAACAGAATTAAATTTATTTGAAACCTCCGGATCAAAACTAACCTCGCTTATAATTATACCTGCATCGCTTATCTATAACTGGGAAAATGAGATAAAACGGTTTGTGCCTGATATGAATGTTTACAGTTATAAGGGGAACCAGCGAAAAAAGTCGACCTTCTATTTTCAAAATTTTGATATTATACTTTCAAGTTATCATACAATACGCCAGGATATTGAGTTAATAAGCTCATTCTGTTTCCATTACATCATTCTTGATGAGAGCCAGGTTATTAAAAACCCTGCTTCAATGCTCTACAGAACAGTAACCAGATTAAAGTCTGAGTTTAAGCTTGTTCTAACGGGAACCCCGGTTGAAAACTCGCTGACAGATCTCTGGACCCAGTTGAATTTTGTCAATCCCGGATTACTTGGTGATCTTACCTTTTTTAGAAGGGAATTTGCAAAACCAATTGAAAAAATGGGCGACGATGAGAAAGAGCTTAAACTCAGGAAGATAATCCAGCCATTTATTCTGAGGAGAACCAAAGAGATGGTTGCACAGGACCTGCCTCCTGTTACTGAGCAAACTGTTTTTTGTGACATGACAGACGAGCAGTTTAAAGTATACGATGAAGAAAAATCATCAGTCAGAAACAGTATCCTAAAAAGCATTTCCTCAACAGGTCTTGAAAAATCGGCCATTGTTGTCCTGCAGGGACTAATGAAACTCCGGCAGTTGTCCAATCATCCTGTTTTGGCAAATGAAGAATATGCATTTGGTTCGGGCAAATTCGAAACCGTTCTTCAGGACATGGAGAGTGTTATAGCAGAAGGCCATAAGATACTTGTATTCTCTTCATTCGTAAAACACCTTGAGCTTTATGCTTATGAGTTAAGAAAAAAAAGAATGAGTTTCGCAATGCTTACCGGTGCCAGTAAAAAAAGGGAAAAGATAGTAAACAGCTTCCAGCTTGATCCTGAAAACAAAATATTCCTTATATCGCTTAAAGCAGGTGGGGTTGGACTAAATCTCACTGCTGCGGATTATGTTTTTATTCTTGATCCATGGTGGAATCCTGCGTCAGAAATGCAGGCTTTAAACCGTGCTCACAGGATAGGCCAGCATAAAAGTGTATTCGTTTACCGGTACATCACCAGTAACAGTATTGAAGAAAAAATAGTAAGATTGCAGGAAAAGAAATCAAAACTGGCCGACATTTTTATTTCGAGTAATAATCCTCTTAAGGATATTGATATACAGCAAATTCTAAGTATTATTGGATAATAAAACAGGGCTTTTTCTAAAGATTCCTTTGTGTATCTTCGTAATAACCTTTGTGATCCTTAGTGGTAAAATATAATTTATTGAACCCTGCCTACCGGCAGGCAGGCACAAAGTATCACAAAGTGCAACACTAACACAAAGGGGGAACAGAATAATAAATACTTTTTTGACAGACCCCTAGTAGTTCTCTTCCCTTAATTGCATGTAAGCTTTAGGATGCAGACAGACAGGACAGTTTTCCATGGCTTTTTCAGATTCATATACATATCCGCAATTCATGCACTTCCACCAGACTTTGCCATTTTTCATAAATACCTTATCTTCCGAGACATTCTGGAGCAATTTCAGATATCGGCGCTCATGCTCAGCTTCAACTTTTGCAATCATTTTGAATGCAGAAGCAACTTCAGGGAAACCCTCTTCTTTTGCTATTTCGGAAAAATGTTGATAAAGGTCCGTCCACTCTTCATTTTCTCCTTCGGCAGCAGCTTTTAAGTTTTCCTTTGTCGTCCCGATTATGCCTGAAGGATATTTGGCTGTTATCTCGGTAACTCCTCCTTCAAGGAATTTAAAGAAGCGCTTTGCATGCTCTTTTTCCTGAAGCGAAGTTTCCATAAAAATTGCTGCAATTTGTTCGAAGCCTTCTTTTTTGGCTGCACTTGCAAAGAATTCATATCGGTTTCTGGCTTGCGATTCACCTGCAAAAGCCTTTAGCAGGTTTTGTTCTGTTTTTGTTCCCTTTAAAGATTTTGTCATGGCTATAAATGATTTGGTTATTAAATTTCAAAAAAATCAGATTTTTCAGTACCACACAGTGGGCAAACCCATCTGTCAGGCAGATTCTCAAACTTAAGCTTTTCAGAGGCATCGTCATATATATATCCGCACGAAGGACATTTGTATCTTTTTGATATTGTGCTTGTTTTCGCTTTTTCCAGTTTGGATTTATCAATATAGGTCGGTGCATTTTTAGGAGCAACTCCTTTCCTTACCTGTCTGTAGTGAGAATATGTTAAAGGTTCTTTGTTATTATCAAGTACTTCTGCATTAATCAGTTCTCCAATGAATATTAAATGCGTTCCTGCATCAACAGCCTGGAGTAACTTAATTTCAAAAAATGCAACACATTCATTTATTATGATAGGTACTCCTGTTTCTCCGTATATGATTGTCTTCCCGGCCATTTTGTCAAAATTCTTACCACTTCTGTAACCAAATGATCCGATTATTTCAGATGATACATTCTGATCCAACACCGAAACAGAAAACGCATTATGCTTCTGAATGAATTCAGCAGTAAAGTTGTTTTTACTGCAGCATACAGCAAATTTAGGAGGTTCGGCGGTAACCTGAAAAACCGAATTTGAAATAAATCCATTGCCGCAGTTTTTGTCCCCTGAGCAGACTATATATAAGCCATAAGAGATTTTGAACAGTGCTTCAATGTTTATCATAATTATTTTTATTCTAAAATTACAATTTAATTATTTCATCTTAAATAGCTATTCGCTATTTCCATTGGATTCCGTTACAAGCCTCATAAATCCTCTGATTTCAATGATTCAAAATGGAGAAGGCCGGCTGATTTTAGCCGGCCTTCTCTTCAGGTCAGGTCAGTTTAGGTTAGTCCTAAAAATTATCACGCTCTACATAATGAGTATGAAGCAGTTCGTGCGACTTATGGCTGTTAGGCTGGTCGAGGAACTCCTTATAAATTGCAATTACATCGGGATTTTCGTGGGATTTACGTAACACTTTGTGTTCATCTTCGGAGTAAATGGCCTTCATGCGTTTTTTTCTTATCTCCATATTAGTAGGAATAGGCTGGCCACCACCTCCTATGCAACCGCCGGGGCAAGCCATAATCTCAACGAAGTGATAAGGAGCTTTTCCTTCTCTTGTCATCTTCATGATTTTATTGGCATTTACCAGTCCGTGAGCAATAGCTACCTTCAGTTCGACGCCTTCCAGAAACTTCCAGGCATCTACACAACCTTCAATTTTTATTGTTGCTTCTTTTACTCCTTCCATGCCTCTTACCGGCATAATATTCAGATTTCCAAATGGTACCTCCCGGCCGGTGACGATCTCATATGCAGTACGTAAAGCTGCCTCCATAACTCCTCCGGTAGCGCCGAAAATAACAGCTGCACCGGTCGAATCGCCCATTATTGTATCGTACCCTGCCTCTTCAACATTTCTGAAGTCAATACCAGCCTGCTTAATCATAACAGCTAGTTCGCGGGTTGTAAGAACAAAATCGACATCTTTAAATCCGCTGGAGCGCATCTCTGGTCTATCAGCTTCAAATTTCTTTGCAGTACATGGCATTACTGATACTGAAACTATTTTTGAGGGATCAAGATTGCGTTTCTTTGCGTAGAATGTTTTGGCAAGTGCGCCAAACATCTGCTGTGGAGATTTACAGGTTGACAGATTAGGAAGAAACTCGGGATATTTATGTTCAATAAATTTTATCCAGCCCGGTGAACATGAAGTGAACATAGGCAATGATATACTCTTGTCCCCATCAACCAGAGCTTTCTTTAGTCGTACGAGCAATTCAGTGCCTTCTTCCATAATTGTAAGGTCGGCGCTGAAGTCAGTATCAAGTACAGAATTAAACCCAAGTTGCCTTAGAGCATTTACCATTTTACCGGTAACTCTTTCACCCGGATCGTAACCCAGATCTTCACCAAGAGCAACCCGTACTGCAGGAGCAGTCTGTACTACAACATGTTTCTCAGGATCGTAGATAGCATCCCATACCTGATCTATATATGTCTTTTCAACCAGCGCTCCGGTCGGGCATCGGTTTACACATTGTCCGCAGTTTGTACATACAACCTGGCTCATCGGCCTGTCATGAAATGACGAAATTTTCTGATGCGCACCTTTGTTTGCAACAGAAATTGCAGATATGTACTGTAATTCAGAGCAGGTCCTGACACAACGCTGGCAACGTATGCATTTGCTGTCGTCCTTGATAAATGATGGAGAAGATCTGTCAATATTATATTTACGGTCTTCAACCAGATCGAGGAAAACGTGGTCGCCAAACGCGAAATCATTAGCAAGCGATTGCAGTTCACAATTCTGGTTTTTATAACATTTAGTGCAATCTGATCTGTGTTCCGAGAGCAGAAGTTCAACTATATGTTTGCGCGCATTACGCACTTTCAAAGTGTTTGTGTGAATCTCCATTCCTTCTGCTGCCGGAGTTGCACAGGATGCTACAAGCGTTCTTGCTCCCTTTTGTTCAACCAGACACACCCGGCAGTTACCAGCTACACAAAGGTCATCATGATTGCACAGCGTAGGAATGTTTATTTTAAGTTTCTTAGCCGCAGCAAGAACTGTTGTTCCTTCCTGTACCGAGACCTTCTGGTCATTTATTCTTAGATTTATCATAACTCTTCGTTTTTTTTAATAATTAATAGATAATCTCTTCTTTAAAGTTGCTTACTATGGATTTAAATGCATTTCCAACTGACTGCCCAAGACCACATTTAGCAGCGATCTTCATGGTGTCTGCCAGTTTTACTAGTTCAGTCAGGTAAGTTGATTTTGCCTCGCCTTTCTTAACTTTCTCAACACCTTTAAGCAACTGCTGGCATCCGACCCTGCAGGGAGTGCATTGACCACATGATTCCTCAGTAAAGAAATCCAGGTAATTATGAAGAACATTATACATCGATCGTGAACTGTTGAAAAGTTTCATAGATCCTCCGGTAGGAACACCTTCAAAACCAATGATCGTTTCAGCAAATTTCTTCCTTGGGACGCAGAAACCTGAAGCGCCTCCAACCTGAACAGCTTTGGTATCTCCATCACCGAATTCATTTACAAACTGAAGGACGGTCATTCCGAGTTCCAGTTCAAATATTCCCGGTGTCGGAGTATCTCCGGAAACGGAGAATACTTTTGACCCTCTTGAATCTTTTGTACCGTACTGGATGAAGTTTTGAGCGCCATGATGAATAATCATCATAGCTGTCACGAGTGTTTCAACGTTGTTAATTGAAGTTGGTTTCTCAAAGACACCAGATGTCGTTGGATATGGGGGCTTATTTCGAGGCTCACCACGTTTGCCTTCAATTGACTCAAACAGAGCACTTTCCTCACCACATATATAGGCTCCGCTTCCCATCCGGTACTCGATAGAAAAATCATATCCTATCTCATGTATCATTTTATGAAATGAGTCCAGTTCTATCATCAATTTTGGCAAAAGATATCTGTACTCACCCCGCAGATAGACAAAACCTTTTTTTGCACCAATAGCTTTACCGGCAATAGCCATACCTCCATGAACTTTATTGGAAGCCCTGTCTAATATCTCCCTGTCTTTGAAAGTGCCAGGCTCTCCTTCATCTGCATTGCAAACTATGTATTTCTCCGGACTCTTTTCTGCAGCCGTATATTTCCATTTCAAACCAGTCGGGAAGCCTGCACCACCTCGTCCTTTAAGTCCGGAATCAAGCATACTTTGAATTATCTCGGCATTGCTCATTTTATAAGCTTTTACCATAACCTCTTTCGAATCTATTTTTTCGAATATCAGGTCTACCTTTGTTAATCCTTTATTTTCCATCTTTTGCCGGATATTTATTTATTCATATAATCTTTAATAATATCACTCACTTTTTCAGGGGTAAGCTCTGTATACGGCATTTCGTTGATTAAAATAGCCGGAGCTTTATGACACCATCCGATACAGTTTGTTTCAATAAGACTGAATTGTTTGTCGGGAGTTGTTTCGCCCACTTTAATTTTTAGTATTTCCTCAAGAGTATGAATAATATCGCTCTTCCCTTTCATTGAGCATGTAATTGTTTTACAAACTCTTATAACATATTTTCCTTTCACCTGAGTGTCGAGAAATGTATAAAATGAAGCAGTCCCGTAAACTTCGGCAGCTGAGATATCGAGTTCTCTCGCAACTTCAACCATTGCCTCATCAGTCAGATAATTGTGCTTTTGTACAATCGCCTGAAGAATTGGCATAAGGCTTTCCCGCGCATGGCCATGTTTATCGGACAATTCCTTGACTAGATTTCCTACTTGATACATATCTATCTGAATTTTAGGTAATTAAATAACTTATTAAACATAAAAAATCCTATTCAAAAGTGCTGTTAAATTAATGACAATACTTTTTAAAAAAAACTTACAAATGTCATAGTTTATTATTTAGAATGAAAATAAAGTAGAGACGCCTAAATTGGGGATCTCTAACCTATTTCTCTACTTGAATAGAACTTATCAGTTTAATGTTCCGGACATCGGAATAATTATACTGGTAAAGACCGTCATCACCTATAAGTACAAGGACACTACCGATCGGAATAACGTCATAGGCTTTGATATCGGGATAAGAGAAGATAAGATGGTTTATAATATCAGATGGATTTGAAGCATCATAAACTTTCAACCCTGCCGTGCCATCACAGATAAAAAGAAGGTCTCCGTCTTTGCCTAATCCATAAGGATTTATCAAAGGATACGATTTAATAAGAACAGGCTGATTTATATTTTTCACACTGACAACATCAAGAACGTTCAGACCCCATCCGCAGGTAGTCCCGGTTCTTTGAGTAATGTACGCCAGAGTATCTGAAACAATAACCGGATCACAACTTTTAGCATGGGTAAATAAAGCCTGTGGAATAGGCATTGCAGGGTCAGAGATATCATATACCAGCATCCCAGTAGTTGTACCAAGAAACATATTATTGTCAGTCAGGAACATAGTTTCCACATTCTGGCTGGTGTAGAATTCATTTATTTTTAATGGAGCTGTTTTGTTCGAAATATCAAACATTTTCAGAGTGGTATGATCAACCAGGTATAGAATATTATTTTTAATACCAAACCTGGCCATCGATCCTCCGATTCCAACTCCACTTCCGCTGACTCCTGTTGATGCACCTGAGGCATTCATCTCTTTCATGTAAGACAGATCATAGTTCCAGTAAACGGGATAGGGTGTCGGATTTAAGTTTACTTTTTCTTTAATTGTTCTCAGTTCCCAGTCGACAACTACCCCCTTGTCTTTATCCACATAAGCCGTCGGGAATTTAGTATTTTCTGTTGCAGGAACTGTATATGGCAGGATATCGGCAATCCTGCCTACTTCGTGAATATTATTGATATCCTCCACATTAAGCACTACAATATCAACATAACTGTCAGCATACATTATGTTACCTGAAATTGATATGTCTGCCACACCCGGAAGTCTGACGAATGTCTTCTTAACCGGGGAGGCAGGATTCGTATTATCAAATACATGTATTCCTTTGAGTTCCTCTACAATAAAGATATAGTTGTCTTTAAAATATATTTTCCCGGGATTCTTAAGCGCTACATTTTGTTCCTGTGTTACTGCCGAGCGAAGATCTATATATGACAAATAAACAGGCGCATAACCAGTATACTCCCTGAGAGTTGTATCTTCACAGGAATAAAAGATTGTTGAAAAAAAAATCAGCGAGCTTATTATTGGAATGATTTTTGTTTTCATGTCAGTCAGGTTTAGTTCTTTTTATAAAACAAAAATCATGCTAAACTAATAACTTTCCTAACCTTAATTAACATGAAAAAGCAAATTCTTATCATTATTCTGCTGATAATCATCGTTCACACACTGTCAGCTCAAAAATCAATTGATGTCATTTATTTGAAAAACGGCAATCAGGTTTTTGGAAAACTTTTGGAAATATCCAATAATCAGTATAAAATTCAAACAGAAGGAGGAAGTATTCTTTTAATTCAGGGTACGGAAATTGAAAAGTTTGTTAATGAATCGGCCATATCTGATACTGTGAAAAAAAGTAACAGATTGATTGCCCTTGAAGCAGGTGTGCTGGCAGGAGCACAAAGCAGTAAATACGATGCGGCCTTCAGTTTTAGTATCATGGGCAGTCTGGTACAAAATAAATTAAATCGTTTAAGCCTGGGTTCAGGTGTTGAGTATCTCGGACAAGTATATTTACCAATATTTCTTGAATATAAACTTAACATATCAGAAAGGAAAACGACACCTTTCATATTTATAAGGGGTGGAAAATTATTTCATGTAAACGGCGATTTTGAAAGAACTGATCAAATTTCTCCGGTATACAATGCTCCAATGTCATACAAAGGCGGATTTTCATTTACTCTTGGTACTGGGATAACATGGACCAAAGATGATTACGAATCATATCTGACCTTTGCTTACAGGAATGCTCATACAAGCTACGAAGAAACAGACTATACCAGCCAGATATATACCTATAAGACTGTATATAACAGGTTAGAAATAAAATACGGCTTCAGGTTTTGAAAAGGAAATGGATTATCAGACAAATTTAAGGAACCTGAGTCCAGGTCATGAATTCTTTATCGGGATTGATTCGGACGGGTGTGTTTTTGATTCAATGGAGCTGAAGCAAAAGGAATTCTTTATACCCAATGCATTAAAATATTTCGATCTTTATCCGATTTCAGAAATATTGCGTGAGACCTGGGAATTTGTCAATCTGTACTCTATCTTCAGGGGTGGCAACAGGTTTACCTCCATAATAAAGGTCTTTGAACTTCTGAATGAGAGGAAAGAAATCAGGGATAACAATATTAAATTACCTGATCTGACCTCACTGAAGGTGTGGGTGAAGATTGAAACTAAACTTGGTAATGCTAATCTGCGTAAGTATTTCGAATCGCATTATGATCCTGATCTTGAGAAAGTCGTAAGATGGACAGAGGCTATCAATAAAGATATCAGCGGGCTGCTTCGCAACATTCCTCCTTTCCCTCATGCTAAATCAGCTATTATAGAAATGTCCTCTTTAGCCGATCTGATTATAGTGTCGCAAACACCTCTTGAGGCACTTGAACGTGAATGGGAAGAGCACGATATGAAGAAATATGTCAATGCCATTGCCGGACAGGAACATGGAACTAAAACAGAACACCTTTTATTAGCGGCCGGAGGCAAATATCCATATAACAAAATTCTCATGATAGGCGATGCCAAAGGCGACCTTGATGCTGCCAGAAATAACGGAGTGCTCTTCTATCCTATCGTACCAGGGAAAGAGGATAATTCATGGGAACGATTTATTAATGAAGGTTTCAAAAAATTCCTGAACGGAGTGTTCGAAGGCACATATCAGGAATCGCTTCTCAGGGAATTCAGAAAATCATTGCCGGATACGCCGCTGTGGGAAAGATAAAAGATAAAAGTAAAAAGACAAAAATATTTTCCCTCAGATCGCCCTGATTTGTCTATGTATCCAAGGGTAAGGTCTGCTGTCAAATGCAAGATCAGAAAGCCAGGTTTATTTCATTGCTTATCCACTCATACCATTCTCTCAATCCGTCTCCTCTTGTACATGAAATTTCGAAAACAGGTATCTGACCATTTATTTTTTTCAAATCAGATCTGAAGTTTTCATTACTAAAATTGGTGTATGGTATGAGATCAATCTTATTGAGCATAACTGCCTTTGCTTCCCTGAAGAGCAGTGGATATTTAGCTGGTTTATCGTCGCCCTCTGCAGTACTCACAATAGCAAGTTTGAAGGTTTCACCAAGATCAAATTGTGATGGACATATAAGGTTTCCCACATTTTCTACAAATAAGACATCGATGTTGTCAAGATCAAAACTGCTTAAAACTTTTGAAATGCTGTGGGAGTCGAGATGGCAACCTCCTTCAGTATTGATTACAACTATTGGAATATTATACTTTTTCAGACGTTGAGCATCCCTGTCTGTAGTAATGTCACCTTCAATGACTCCAATTCTGAAAGTTGTTCCGAGTTCTTCACACGTGCGCTCCAGAAGTGTTGTCTTCCCTGCGCCTGGTGAACTTATCATGTTCACCATTAACACTTTTTTCGAGGAAAGCAAACTCCTTACTTCATCTGCTTTATTCTGGTTTCTATCCAGAATATTCTTCATAATTTTTATTTCCATAACTACTCCCCTTCTATACTTGTAATAAATAATTCTTTACCCTGAATAATTTTGATATCAGTTGAGTAGCAGACATTGCATGCAAATAAGTAGTCCGTTACCTGAAAATCATTTCCGCAATTTTTGCATTTCACTTTTACCGGTATTATTTCTATATCTATTTCAGCATCCTGAGCAACTGAATTCCTTACAGTTTCCCTGAATACAAATTCAAAGATATCAGGAACAATCTGGACCAACTGTCCGAAACTGATATTCACCTTCGTTACTTTCGACAGGTTTTCCTTTTTCGCTGTATCGAGAACGATCAAGGAAAGATCTTCGGCAATTCCTATTTCATGCATAATTATACACTAACATATTCTTGGAAGCTGCAGACCATAAGGCATATCAAGTATACGCTGGCCACCGACTGAAGTATTTAACACTACAAGCTTTTTTTTATCAGAAATGATTTCCCCGATTATCTCAGAGCATTTACCCAGGGGATCAGACCTCATAATGTCTAACACTCTTGTTTCTTCACCGGCACCAACTACGATCAGGACTTTCCCCTCATTCGCAAGATAAAATGGATCAAAGCCAAGTATCTCGCACAGTCCTTTCACCGGTTCGTCTACAGGGATTGACGCTTCTTCAACAACTATTCCTTCTCCAATTATAAAAACAAGTTCATTTAATACGGTAGCCAGTCCACCCCTTGTCAGATCGCGCATAAAATGAATCTCATTACAGTTTTGCGTAACATTTCGTATCAAATGATTCAATGAAGCACAATCAGAAGTAACTGATGAGCTGAAACTTAAGTTACCCCGGGCACCAAGTACAGCTATAGCATGATTGCCTACAGAACCATTGATAATAAGTTTGTCACCTGATTTTACCTTTCCGGCAGTGCTGATATGCTCCAAATCAGGTTTAAGAATTCCGGTCCCGGATGTTGTAATAAACAACTTATCACATTTACCTTTTTCTACCACTTTTGTATCTCCTGTAACAATCCTGACTCCCGCATTCAAAGCCTCTTCAGCCATCGATTCAGCAATCACAACCAAATCATTTGCGGGAAAGCCTTCTTCAATGATAAATGAAGCTGCCAGGTATAAAGGATCTGCTCCGGAAACTGCCAGGTCATTAACAGTCCCGCACACAGCAAGCTTGCCTATGTTGCCTCCCGGGAAAAAGAGAGGATCCACAACATAAGAATCAGTCGTAAATGCCAGTGTATTCCCTGTATCTTTAAGAATTGCAGAATCTGTCAGAGGCTTAACCATCCCAAACCTTCTGACAAAAACCTGTTCGATTAACTCATGGGTCAACTTTCCGCCACTCCCCTGATTCAAAGAGATAAAATCATTCATTTAATTAGTTTGTATCTATACCACGTATTGCAGGCTCCTTCAACTGAAACCATGCATGCTCCAAGGGGATTTTCAGGAAAACAGATATCTGCAAACAGAGGGCAATCCCCAGGTGTTTTCAATCCTCTTAATATTTTTCCGCAAATACAAAGTTCATTGTCTTCCTGAAGATTAATTCTCATCGGCACTTCTTTTTCAATATCGAATCTCTCAAAATTCTTTCTGAGCATAAGTCCGCTGAACGGGATTATCCCAAATCCTCTCCATGTCGCATCGCATGGTTCAAAAACTTCTGACATAAGTTTCTGAGCAATCGAGTTACCTTTCAATGTCACGGCCCGATTGTATTGAATTTCCACTTTAGGGTCATTCTGATTCACCTGCCTTATCAGCATTAATATTGATTGTAATAAATCGGTTGGTTCAAAACCTGCAACCACACATCCCAGATTAAAACTCTCAGGAATGAAGTCAAATATTGAGGAGCCGGTTATTGTTGCTACATGACCTGGACAAATAAAACCATCGATGCTGACTCCATCTTTTATTATAGCTTCCATTGCAGGCGGCATAACTTTATGTGCGCTTAATAGAAAAAAATTTTCACTATTTTCCTTTTCAGCCTGCAAAATCGTAGCAGCTGTCCCGGGGGCAGTTGTTTCAAAACCGATTCCAAGGAAAATTATTTTATTTTCAGGGTTCATTCTTGCGATCTCCAGCGCATCAAGTCCGGAAAGAACAATCCTTATATCTGCACCGGCTGCCTTTTCTTTTTCAAGTGATGAAACAGCTCCCGGGACCCTCAGAAGGTCTCCGAAAGTACATATAATGATTTTCTTCATTTTTGAGTAAGCGATTGCCTTATCAAGAAAATCTGTTCCTGTTACACAAACCGGACAGCCCGGGCCAGAGATCAATCTTACATTATCAGGAAGCAAAAATGGGATACCAAATCTATGAATTGCAGCAGTATGGCCTCCGCAGACCTCCATAAAGGCATAATTGCGTGTAACTGACTTACGAATGAGATCAGCCAGATTCAAAATTTGGTTCTTATTTCTGAACTCATCAATGTATTTCATGCCAGTTATTCATTGAGGGAATTATTAATCTCTTCAAATAATCTTATGGTTTCTTCAGCATCTTTTTCACTCAGCTTCTGTATGGCAAATCCGGCATGCAGGAGTATATAGTCTCCGACCCTTGCATTTTCGATCATATGCAGACCTGCTTTAAAGATCGCACCTCCGGCAGATACATCTGCCATGTCGCCTTTAATGGACACTATCTTTGCTGGAATACTAAGACACATTATTCTCTTAATTTTGAAGCGATTACTAATTGTCCCAGGGATATACCTCCATCGTTAGCCGGAACAAGGTGATTTGCAAAGGCCTTAAACTTGTTCAGGTTTAAAAGATACAAAGATTTTTCCAGAAGGTACTTATTCTGAAAGACCCCGCCAGAAAGTATGACTTTATCCAAAGAGGTATCTTTTCTGATCTTCTTTGAGATTTCAAGTACGACCTGTGCGACTGTGTTATGAAATTTTGCTGAGATTATAGAAATTTTTTGTTCGTTCAAATCTGCCAGGATTGCCTTCATTGTATCACTGAAAATTATGGTTTCGTTCACCTGGAAAGGATAAAAGTCATCTGTCTCATCATCGATAACAGATTCAAGACGCATAGGTGCTTCTGATTCGAATGTTGACACTGGGCAAAGTCCAAGGAGTGCTGAAACTGCATCAAAAAGACGACCAGCACCTGAAGTCATCGGGGAATTTACCTTTTTTATTATCATCTCCTTAATTAGTGATAACTTCTCTTTATCAATCGAATTAAAGAGAGGCACGGATTTATAGTCAAAATTTTCCCCAAGGTATTTAAAAATATATGCATATGCCATTCTCCAGGGCTCATCAACTGCTTTCTCTCCACCTGGCATAGGGACATAATCGAAATGGGTAAAACGATTGAACCCTTTCAGATCAGCAATCATGAACTCACCTCCCCAGATATTCTCATCGGAACCAAGACCTGTTCCGTCAAGGGCAATACCGATTACTTCCTCATCTAATCCGTTCTCCGCCATACATGATGCAATATGAGCATGGTGATGCTGTACCTTTATTAGAGGTATATTTAATTCATTTTCTAATACCTCAGCAGATTGAGCTGATAAATACTGAGAATGAAGGTCACATGAAAGAAATTCAGGTTTGAACCTGAAGATATTTGAAAACCTTTCTATAGTCTCATTAAAAAAATCATAAGTTGGAAGGTTTTTAAGATCGCCGATATACTGACTCATCACTGCCTGATTGCCTTTCCCGATACAGAAGCTGTTTTTCTGCTCAGCTCCGAACGCCAGGATTCCCTCAACATTTTCATTTAAATCAACCGGTTGCGGAACAAATCCTCTTGAACGACGGATGATACTTATCTTTTTGTCAATAATTCTTATTACCGAATCATCGCACCTGTTGCTTATATGCCTGTTATGGCTCAGAAAGGAGCCGGTAACTGATATCAATTGATTTTCTGCTACCTGGTCATCAATTATTATCGGCTCATCAGAAATGTTGCCACTGGTAAGTACTATTGCCGATGTTTTCAAGACCTTGAAAAGCATATAATGGACAGGCATATATGGGAGCATCGCTCCGATCGTATTCAGTCCGTTGCTTACAGCTTCGGACAACAACCTCTTTTGTTCAAGTATCAGGATGGGTCTGCGCCAGGATTTTATCTCTTTTTCTTCTGATTCATCAATATGACAATACTTTTTTACAGCAGAAATATCCCTGAACATTACAGCAAAGGGCTTGTACTCCCTTTGTTTCTTTCGTCTAAGTTCACATACAGCATTGTTATTCAGTGCGTCGCACATCAGGTGATATCCCCCAAGACCTTTAATAGCTACTGTTTCCCCGGAAGCTATCTTCAAAGAAACTTCATCAAGGATCAATTTAATGCCGCTCAATTTTTTTAAGGAGTCTTTGTATTTATAAACAGGTCCGCACGAATTGCAGGCAATGGGTTGAGCATGAAAACGGCGATCAAGAATGTCAGAATATTCTGAATTACATTTTTTGCACATCCTAAAATCTTTCATGGCAGTTTTTGGCCTGTCATAAGGCAATTCTTCAATAATTGTAAAACGTGGGCCACAATTGGTACAATTCACAAAAGGATAATCAATCCTTTCAGGATCATTTTTCAGGTCTTCCAGGCAATCATTACAAACAGCAATATCAGGGCATATTTCAGTTATCTGATTATCAATTGTTTTACTTTCGGCAATTTTAAAGATGTTATAACCAATAATTTGTTTAGCGCTTATTTCTATTGATTTTATCATAGACGCAGGAGGAGCATTCTGTAGGATATCGTTACCGAACAGGTCAATTGTTTTAAGATCGCCCTGAACAATTACAGAAACGCCATCAGATCTGTTTTCTACTTCTCCAAACAGACCATGTTTCGAGGCCATTCTGTATATAAAAGGGCGAAAACCGACACCCTGAACCAACCCCCTGATCAGTATTTCATATCCTTGTATAATAGCTCCAGGTTTTTTATTCCATTAAGTTTCATCTGTTTGTGAACATAATATATAACACTTTCGAGTTCATCACAAAGATTTACATTGTTTATTATTACCTCAGGAGGTACTTTTAACAGTACCGGCGCAAAATTCACTATTCCGGTTATACCGTGTCGGATCAGTTCATCAGTAACTTCCTGTGCAGAAATTTCCGGCACAGCAAGAATAGCAACTTTAACCTTGAACCTGTCAATGATTTCTTTCAACCTGCTCATCGAATAAACAGGTATACCGGACCTCATTTTCTGTTTGAAAGGATCAATATCGAATGTTGCAACAATGTTCATATGCCTTTGTACAAACTTACTGTACTTCGAAAGTGCAAGTCCCAAATTCCCCATGCCGATCAAAACAATATTATTGTCTTTGTTTCGGTGAAATAACTTTTCCATCTTTTCGAGAAGATCATTAATATTATATCCGCCACGCTTATTTCCCTTTATATCGAATTCAGAAAAATCTTTTCTTACCTGGTCAGAAGTGACTCCTGTCTCATGGGCAAGAGTATAAGAAAAGACTTTTTCAACTCCCATTAATTTGAGTCTTAAAAGACATGCACGGTAAAGGAAAATCCTTTTTAGACTGTTTTTTATAACGCTTTTTGTGATTTCTTTCACATCAA
>JBEKDR010000043.1:0-28331 GCA_050014255.1 Bacteroidales bacterium
TTAAACAACCTTACATTTAAAGCTGTCAATCCTTTGGGCCCTTTTCCTATTTCAAAAGTAACAATATTATTCTCTTTGACAGGTTCCTGCAGATTGTTGGCATGAACAAAAACACTTTGTTTATTTTCCATATCACGGATAAATCCAAAGCCCTTTGAATCATTAAAAAAGGTCACCACTCCTTTTCTGATATAACTGGCTTTCTCTGCCGGAATGTTTTTCCTGGCTCCGGTCTCAATACTTTCTGCTTCAATCTCAATTTTTTTGTTAGGATCGGGAGGTGTTGAAGTAAGCTTTCCATACTCATCAACATAGGCAATCATATCGTTAAAGCTGCTCTTTCCACTTTCTTTCCTGATAAGCCGCTTTTTCTCTTTTTCTTTTCTTTTTTTATCCTTTTTATTTTTTACTTCTTTTTTGTTTGATGTTTCCTGCGATCTGCCCATAAATTGAGATTTGGTTCGTTAATAATTATCCAGTCGGACGAATTTGCTCAAAGATAAGGTTTTATTTCCGGTATTACTATTAAGTCACTTATACGCAATACCTTTCGTATAATCTCTCTTTTCTTTCCTGATAAAAAACCGTAAAGTTTAGCCAATTCTGATGGATGTCATTGATAATGAACCCATCACTGTTTTATCATTGAAAAATGCGACAGGTTCACTTTCTTCTTTCAATGCTAATGAGTAAAGCAGCGGTAGGTAATGATCGGGCGTAGGAACCGCCATCTGCACCTCAGTGCCAAGTCCGGAATATTTGATAAGATCTTTATGATTATTGTCAAGAATCAAATCTTTAAGTATCTTGTCTGCCCGGAGGGCCCAGTCAAAACCATACTCTGGTTCGCTTGCATGGTCCCATGCTATCATCCGGAGATTATGAACAATGTTTCCGCTTCCAATGATCAAAATTCCTTTTTTCCGTAAAGGAGCCAGTTCTTTTGCCAGTTCATAATGATGCTCTGGAGTCAGATGCCAATTCAGGCTCATTTCAATTACTGGAACCTCTGAATCTGGATAAATATTCCTGATTACACTCCAGGCACCGTGATCCAGCCCCCATTTCATATCCAGTCCAACTTCATTTGATGTAATAATACGTTTAACTTCATAGGCTAATTCAGGGCTTCCGGGAGCCGGATATTGCACATTATATAATTCACGGGGAAATCCTCCAAAATCGTGGATTGTAGGTGGTTTTATCATAGCAGTAACAAAAGTGCCACTTGTTTCCCAATGGGCAGAGATGCAAAGAATTGCCTTAGGAATGGGAATCGATTTTCCAAGTTCT
Source organism: Bacteroidales bacterium (assembly GCA_050014255.1). Lineage (GTDB taxonomy): Bacteria > Bacteroidota > Bacteroidia > Bacteroidales > VadinHA17 > LD21. The sequence continues at coordinate 1,294 of JBEKDR010000043.1, forward strand.
CTCCATTTGATGACGAATTCATTTTCCTCAATTGCAAACATCGGACTTCCATGTCCGACGAACAGCACCGGCATCAGATCTGTAATATCATGTGATGAAATTAAATTTTTCAGTTTGTTTTGATTCATGGCTCAAACAATTATAATGAACAATACTAATACCAGATTAATTGCTTTTTGTTCATTTTATGTTAGATTCAAATAAAATTTAATGGCAGGAGGTTTATCATATATAATGTTTAAACAAAAGTCATGTTTTAGTGTTATAAATAATTAGGACAGTGCATGATGTTTATGACCTGATTTAAAATATTTGAAGTGTTGAAATCATATAATATGTCAAAAATTGATAAAAAATATATAGTTTTTTCAGTCATATATGTCCTTTTAAATACTCAAATGATTTATGCCGGGCCACCTTTCGATACTGATGACCCTGAAACTGTCAGATTTAAACATTGGGAGTATTATATATCATCAATAAATGACTTTCAGACTGGAGAATGGTCTGGTACAGCTCCTCATATAGAATTAAATTACGGGCTGATTCCAAATGTTCAGGTCCATTTATTATTGCCAATGAATTATAATTATGCGAGACCTCATGGTTCTGATTACGGATACGCAGATACAGAATTTGGAATAAAATACCGTTTTGTGCAGGAAACAGAAAGCGCCCCTCAGATAGGTACCTTCCCTATTCTGGAAATTCCTACAATTAAAAACAGTGAATTCAGTGACGGGAAAATGAAGATCTATATTCCGGTATGGTTGCAAAAATCGTGGGGAAAATTGACTACTTATGGAGGAGCTGGTTACTGGATTAATCCAGGAGCAAATAATAAAAACTGGATTTTTTCGGGCTGGGAGATCCAGTACGACTTTTCAGAGTTTATAACATTGGGTGGAGAACTTTATTATCATACTGCTGATACTAAAATCTCCAAATCTGAAGCCGGATTCAATCTGGGAGGTTCAATTAATCCTTCTGAGAAATTTCATTTCATTTTTTCTTTTGGCCATACTTTGACAAAAGATAATACATTTACTTCCTATCTCGGATTATTATGGACTATATGAATCTGTACCCTTTGTTCAGAATTTCAAAGCGGCAGTTAGCTGAATAATTCCGTACGGTTGCGATTGTTTGACTAAAGTCCGAAGCGACAGTTCCAATTTAGAAATTTTTGCCCCGAGACCTGCCAGCATATAAACTTTGCCATCAGGATTAAGCAAATCATCCTTAACACCAGAATCTCCTGTTTTAGACAGATATGATCCCCCTAACTCAACAAATATGTGCTTTTGCCAATAACCCTTGACAATTAAAGATGGGATAAAATAGCTGACAGGATCTCCACCATACTGGTTTTCGTTCATGGAATATAATGCCTCACCATAAAATCCAAAACTGGCAATTCTGATCCCGGCCTGCAAACCAACATGGTAAAGAACTGAAACATCCTTACCCGTTGTTCGTGATTTCATCAGGTTTAAACCTCCCCGGACGTTCCAGTCAAATGTTTGTCCAAAAGTTGTACCACTGGAAACGAGGACAATCATGAGGAGAGTTAATAATGTATTCTTCATAGTCAATTCATTATCTAGCTAAATTAATAAATAATTTGTTTTCAGTCAATAACAATGATTTGATATATAAATATTAAAAGTTAAATTTGTTAGTATCACAGTAAGGATTGAGTTATGAAAAAGATTTTATCCTCTATCATCTTAATCATTCTTCCTTTTGGTTTTACTAAATCACAACAACCTTTAAAGAGTTTTGGCAATAACCATGTAACAACTTCAGCAATATCTTTTACCCCGGATGGCAGATTTATGTTAATTGGAGGATATGCTAAGTTTTACGATATCGAACATGGAAAAGAATATTTCAGGACCATTCAAAAAGACTCAGAGCCCTATATGGACTATGCCTTTGACGCAATTGTGAGTCCTGACGGCCATACTTTCCTTCTGTCCAAAACTAACATAATTGAATTATGGGATTTGCAAAGTCAGACTCGATTAAAGAAAATAAGGGACAATCAACTTGTAGCTACGGCTGTCTGTTTCTCACATGGCGACGGAAATATAATCTACATGCGAAAAAATGGAGAGGTAGTATTTATTAACGCCGCGACCTTTGCTGAGATATATAAACAAAAAATTCTTCATATTAAACCTGTAACGATAAGCTTATCTCCGGATGGCAGAGTACTTCTGATTGGAACAAAGGAAGGCGAAATAATCACTTATGATCTCAGGTCTAAAAGTATTAAATTGAACAAAATTGATGGCGTGGAAATAGGCCAGATCCAATTCTCTCCTGACAACGATTATGTAGCTGCATCATCTTCAGATGGTGGAATATGGCTAGGCAGATACCCTTCTATGGATTTGATAAAATCGTGGAAGGCTGATTCTAAAGGTCTTACAGTAATATCTTTTCATCCTTCGGGAAAATATCTTGCATCGGGAGGAAAAGACAAATATATCCGCATTTGGAGTATTCCAGATTGCTCGCCAGTTGCTGAATGGAAGGCTCATGAACATCCTCTGGCTTCACTGGCTTTTTCTCCATCTGGAACTCAGCTGGCGTCCGGATCGTTTAACGAAGTTCTTTCAATCGGTGTTGAAGATACCAGGCTCTGGCCTTTCTCCGAACCATCTCAAAACATCTCTTCAAAAAAAGAAAACATAGAAACCAATCTGCCCGTCAGTTCAGTTTCCGCTTCGCCACAGGCGATTATTTCCACACAGAAAAGAATTGCCCTTCTTATTGGGAACGGTACATATCTTAATTCGATACTTGCGAACCCTGAAAATGATGCCCGTGAATTCAAAAATGCATTGATGCAATTTGGATTTGATGTCCTTGAATATGAAAACTTAAACCAGGTCCAGATGAAAAAAGCGATTGATGAATTTGGACTGAAATTAAAGAATTATGACGTTGGATTATTTTACTATGCAGGTCACGGAATACAGTCTAAGGGTTTCAATTATCTGATACCCGTTGATGCCAGTCTCCGTTCGGAGCAAGAAGTGGAATATGATTGTGTCCAGGCAGACAGGGTCCTCGGTGTTATGGAAGCATCCGGTGCAAAAGTCAACATCCTGATCCTGGATGCATGTAGAAATAATCCATTTGAAAGGAGCTGGACAAGGGCAGCATCAGGTAAAGGATTGGCATATATGAATGCACCGAGCGGGACACTGATTGCATATGCCACTGCTCCTGGCAGCACCGCTTCAGATGGCTCCGGTAAAAATGGACTTTACACATCTGCGATTCTCGAAAGTATAAAAATACCAAACCTCACTATCCTGCAGATGTTTCAAAATGTCAGAAGTATAGTTTCTCAAAAGTCCGACAAACAACAGATCCCATGGGAATCCACATCATTGATAGGGGATTTCTATTTTTACCAGGTCAGTAAATAAGATCAAAAAGCCGGTTCGTGATTTGAAAATTGGACCATATTACCTCATCATTAAAGAGCTTTTCAATAAAGGATAAATATGAAAACTACAAATAATAAAATTTTAATCACCGGCGGCGCTTCAGGAATTGGGCTGGGGCTGACTGAAAGATTTGTCAAAGAGAACAACACTGTGATTATTTGTGGCAGACGAGAGTTTGTTTTGAAGGAAGTCTCAAAAAGAATTCCGCCGGTTATTACAAGAAAATGTGATTTATCAGTTGCCGGGGAAAGAGAAGAACTTTTTGAGTGGATCTCAGAAAATCATAGTGACTTAAATGTGCTGATAAACAATGCCGGCATTCAGCAAAGGATCTCAGTTTCGGACAGTGACTTTTTTCAAAAAGCAAAAGAGGAAATTGCTATTAATATTGAGGCCCCGATTCATCTTACATCACTTTTCGCCAACCTTAAATCATTAGATACAATTATTAATATATCATCAGGGCTGTCTTTTGTTCCAATCGCCCGGATGCCTGTATATTGTGCTTCAAAAGCATTTTTGCATTCATTCACACTTTCTCTGCGGCATTTAATGAAATCAAATAATATTGAGGTAATCGAAGTGATCCCGCCGGGACTGAATACTGATCTGGGTGGAAAAGGATTACATAATACCTCGCCTCCAGTAAGTGATTTCATCGAGTCTGTTTTTGCCCAGTTGAAACAAGGCAAGATTGAAATAACTTCCGGATTCACGGAAGCATTGACTAAATCCGGACCGGAAGATTTGCAAAAAGCATTCAACAGGATGAACAGCGTATGAAGCTACGCTCAAATTTTTGGCAGGATATTTGCACAACCAATTCCAAACTTTAAATAACCTTAATATGAAAAAAATATATTTCCTTCTAATTATGGCAATTATTGGTATGCAACACATCGATGCCCAGTTCTTAAAGAATGCAAAAAAACTGCTTAGCTCCGATAATAAAGGACTTACTGAAAAAGATGCAGCCGACGGAATAAAGGAAGCCCTTGTAAATGGTACAGGACAGAGTGTAAAACTTGTTTCGGTTATTGATGGATATTGGGCCAATCCGGAAATTAAAATTCCCTTCCCTCCTGAAGCAAAGGAGATGGAGTCAAAACTAAGAGCTATCGGAATGGGTAAGAAAGTGGATGAATTTAACGAATCAATGAACAGAGCTGCTGAAAAAGCTGCAAATGAAGCAAAACCAATTTTTGTTGCAGCTATTAAGGGCATGACAGTCAGAGATGCTGTTAATATTGTGAAAGGAACGGATAATGCAGCCACTCTGTACCTGAAAAATACCACCTCACCTGAGCTTATCAGTAAATTTCAGCCAATAATCAAAACTTCGCTGGATGATGTTAATGCTACAAGATACTGGAGTGATCTGATCACTGCCTATAATAAGATCCCACTGGTTAAAAAAATGAACCCTAATCTTACTCTGTATGTCACTCAAAAAGCAATTGATGGTCTTTTTATAATGATTGCAAAAGAAGAATTAAAAATCCGTAAAGATCCGATGGCCAGGACATCAGAACTGCTTAAAAAAGTATTTGGGAACTAGATCTCAAAAGTCTGCCAGGGGTATGGCGGGACCCTGAGGAATGCATTAAATAACAAAAAAGAGGCTGTATCGGATACAGCCTCTTCTGCATTTACTTATCTGAGTAATTTAAAGCTAAGCGGAAGTGGTTCAGAATTAAAGAGAACCGGGAAATAATTTGCTTCTTTTTCAGTGAAGCTTCCGGTAACTTCAATTTCTCCTCCTTCAATGACGGACTTCACAATTGGCCAGGAATACACCTTATCATCAATGACGATTGCAATTGCTTTGTTCAGATTCTTTTTTGTTGCATCTGCAAAAATACTTATTGCTGAAGGTTTTAATTTGATTTGAATTTTTGGATTATCCGAATCTTTGCTGGTTACAATTTTAACAGATTCAACATCCGATCGAACCAATAGAGGTTTACCGGCATCATCTGTTTTTAATACGAATAAACAGTATCCTGATTTTTCGGATTCAAATCCCCAGAATAATTTGCAGTTCTTCAGAGGGACAGAAGAACGGATATAATCATCTGCTTTCTTCCGGCTTTCAGTTCCGGAACATCCTACCCTGGGATCCGAAGGTTTTTCTTCCTGATGGTTGGTCAAGATTTTAAAAAGTGGATTTTCGGGTTTCAATAAATCAGTAATTTCATTGTGGGTATATGTTTCGTAGAAAGCCAGCTCACCTCTTGATGTAAGAAGCCCTTCAATTTCAGAAATATTAGTATTATCCTGAAAATTAATTATGACCTGTCCCTTATCTGATGAAACCTTTACTTCAAATGAGCTTAGACCATATAGTTTTAACCTGGCCGAAATAATATCTGCCGATCGTTTTAATGACTCTGACCCGACATTTTTACCTGTTGACTGAAGCGTGATGCTTTTAGCGCTTTCCGTTTTTTTCTGGACAGCAGAAGTTAATGTTATTGCAATAACAATTGAAATAATTATATATATAAAACTTTTCATAATTCGTAATATTAAGTTAATAGAATAAGAGAAACAAAATCTGTAGCATTACAGAACAGGAAATTAACTTAAATGTGTGGTTCATCCTTTTCCCGGGGAAACAGATGATAAAAGAGAATGAATTGAGGAATTTTGAGTATACCCTGGCTGATATTCCGGAAATATAAGATTTTCAGATCTGTTCTCCTGTTATCAGATAGTGGATTCCTGTTAAAAGCCAGGAGATCAAAGTTATCCTTATTGGATATCCATGTTTTCTGGAAAACCTGCAATCTGACACAAGTGCTTGAAACTGCGTTATTATCACTTACAGATATATAAGTTGAAACCGGCTTCCTGCTCAGTTCAGTTGAATTTCTGAAAGAATTATTGTAAACCAGTAGTCCGAAAAAGAGAATTGATATTACAATAATTGCATCAAAATTTACAATTCTGATATTTTCCCGGGTATTCAGCATTTGTCAAAAGTAACTCTTTTTCAGAGATAATACAAAAGAATCAATTCCATTAATTTGACTTCCACATGGACTGGAACTGATCAGTTTATCAATTCAGTCCATAACCAGCACTTTTGCACCACGAATTTTTCTTTGCTTAAGCTCTGTCAGAGCAATGTTAGCTTCATCAAGTTTATATTCCTGAATTTCAGGAATAATTGGAATTTCAGCAGCCAGACTAAGAAATTCAATTACATCTTTTCGTGTGACATTTGCTACACTCTTGATTTCTTTCTCCATCCATAACTGATTTGAAAAGTCGAGGTTTAATAATTGATTTTTATCTGTTTCCTCTTTTCTTATTGCATTGATTATCAGTCTGCCACCCGGTTTAATTTTATTCAAAGCATCAACTACGGGTTTCCAGACAGGTGTTGTATCGATAATGCAGTCCATTTGATCCGAAATATCAATTGCTGGGTCGCCGGCCCAGAATGCTCCAAGTTCCCTTGCAAATGTTCTTTCATTTTCGCTCCTTGCAAAGACAAATATTTTAGTTTTCGGGAACTTGTACCGAACAATCTGAAGAACGAGATGGGCCGAAGCTCCGAACCCGGTTAGCCCCAAATTGCTGCCGTCTTTAAGACCTGAGAGCATAAGCGACCGATAACCGACTGCTCCGGCACATAACAGGGGAGCTGCCTGTGAACTGGTAAAAACAGGCGGTATAAGATATGCAAATGATTCATTAACAACCATATATTCAGCATAACCCCCGTTAACATCCCTGCCGGTCGCCATAAAATCAGCACAAAGATTTTCATGTCCTGAAAGGCAAAAACTACACTTTCCACATGATGAAAATATCCATCCCACACCAACTCTATCGCCGGCTTTCAGTTTTGTCACCTTCTTACCGGTGCTTTCCACGATCCCGATAACCTGATGACCCGGAACTACAGGGAATTTGGGAGGTGTAGTCCTTCCTTCAATTTCATCAAGTTCAGTGTGACAGACACCGCAGGCCTGGACCTTAACCAGGACCTCGTTATCTGAAGGCACTGGTTCAGGCAGATCAACCATTTTCAGTGGTTTACTATTATGTTCCAGGTCATTTATCGAATTTAAAATCATTGTTCTCATAAAATTAGCATTTAAGATTGCCTAACAAGCGCAGGTTGATTTCGTCCGGGATATAAAAATAATACTAAAAGCAATCACCTCTGAGAATGGAATCAATTAAATCATTAATTCGGTCAATTCATTGCCATAGTCAAATTGAAGATCGTCATGCAACACACTTACTTTTTTCCTGGTTGCATCAATCAGTCTGTTATAGAAATTCCGAAGCCCGGTATTCTTTTGAACTGGAGGAGTGAAGTTTCTAATCCTTTTACAAAAATACATGAGCAATTCGACTTCAGTTTCTTTCTTTTGTGAATATCTGGCATGCTTTCTGATAAACCGTAAAATCTTTCGAAAGCTTTTTTTAATTAAATAAAAGCTCTTCTTATTTATCTGATCAAATAACTCATCAACTTCTCTTTTTACCCCTTCGATATAAAATGATTCATCTGATGATTCAAATATAAGGTAGGTTATCAGTTCTTTATTCTCTTTTTTAAATCTTGCCAGACGAAGGCAAAGTTCTCTTAATTCTTTAGGTGTGCAACTGGTTAATTCTTCTTTGAGTTCTTTAATGGTTACAGCCTTCATGATAATGATTTAAGATCAAAGTTATCATTTTTATAACAAATGAGTAAAGGTGAAAAGCTTTTCATCAGTTTAAAATTCATGCCATTTTGTGTTCTTCACAGACAATTTGACTGAATAATAGCATAAACCATCAAACACTCTGTAATTTAGCATATTAGATAGCACCAGGAAGGCCCGGAAATTCTTTTAATCTCTTTTGGCTTCAATATTGCTATTTACTGTTTTATAAAATGGAGGTATTATGGATGTTTTTTCTGAAATAATCGTTACTGCAGTTGAAAAAGCAAAGAATGCAGTAGTTAAGATAGACAAGTATACACTTATTGGAGGGAATGAGAGACCCACCGGGTCGGGTTCCGGATTTGTTTTCTCAAGCGACGGGCTGACACTTACAAATGCGCATGTAATTGAAAATTCAGACCGGATAAATGTCGCATTGCTGGATGGGAATGAGTTTTCTGGCGAAGTGATCGGTACAGACAAAGAAACAGATATTGCAATAATTAAAATATATGGCAGCGGATATGCACCTCTAAAACTTGGAGTTTCCGGCGATCTGAGGATCGGACAGTTAGTAATAGCTATCGGGAATCCGTTAGGGTATCAACATTCAGTTTCTGTTGGTGTTCTCAGTGGTGTGGGCCGGACAATGCGCACACCGGGCGGTCAGCTTATTGATGATATCCTTCAATCGGATGCAGCAATGAATCCGGGCAACTCAGGCGGACCTATGATTAATACGGACGGTGAAGCTATCGGGATAAATACTGCTATAATTCCCAGTGCCCAGAATCTGAGTTTTTCAATAAGTATTGATTCTGCCAAAGAGATTGCCAGATTCCTGATAAGTGATGGTAAAGTGATCAAAGCTTATCTTGGGCTTATGACTCATGAAATTGAAATAAATCCCAGGATAAAAAACTTTTACAGGCTCACATCAAAGAGAGGGCTGATAATAACCGGACTGGAAAGTTCATCGCCGGCATCACGGGCAAACCTGCATGAAGGAGATATAATCATTGAATTTGATGGAGGAACCATTGCCCAATCAGTTGATCTGACAAAACATTTAATTGGCAGTAAACTGATCTCAAAGTCAACAAATATGAAGATACTACGTCAAACAAAAATAGTCGATATCAATATTATTCCGGTTGAGCGTCCTGCAGCTTAGGTTGAGTTTCTTTATTGCCTTTTTTCTGGGGATATGAGCCGGGCAATATCACATTAATGAGTTTTTTGCCCCACAAACCAAGCTGGAAACCTGCCCCGAGAGATAATATACTTAATGCTATTGAAAGAAGGTAAAGATTTCCCTGAGGAGCAATAAAAAATAATGCAACCGATAATGAAAGAATTATCAGGCTGAATATAATTTTAACTCTTAATATTGGAGTTGCGAGCGTTTTGAATCTGGTCAGTCCGTCAATAACTCCGGTGACAATCGCTAGGATAAGTGTGAACGGGAAAACAAATACTGAAAAAATCAAAACATTTTTCAGTACTTCGGGCTGAAATTGTTTAAAAAGATTTGTCATAATTATCAGGATGGGAATTGCAATGACAAGAGCCTGAGAAAGATGAATGGCGATAGGATGAAGGTCAAAATTGAGCAAGACTAATCTGTTACGGGAAACCCTTTCCCTGTAAGGTTCAAAAACTTTTCTTGGTAATCCGCAAGCCGGACATACCTCTCCCAGTTTATCTGCTTCTATTACAAATCCGCATGGGCGGCAACGTACAAGTTCCTTCATGGCAGTAATGATTGATTAAATTTAGCAAATTTAAAAATTTAATGATTCTAAAAACAGTTTGAATTCACTTTAGTACAGATAAGAATGCTCTGTCATGCCTGTCGGAATGCAGCACTATTTTCCATGAACATTAGCATTCCTAAATTGTTTAAAAAGTAGTTATTTAAATGAACAAAATAATCTTTAGTCAAAATTTCCAGTAGCAGGTGAAAAAAATAAATTTATTCAAACTTTAATACTAATGATCATGCCAAAATATCTAATAGAAATTCCTCATGGATCAGAGAAAAATGAATGTCTGAGGTCAGTGGCAATATTGCTTAGTTCAGGTTCACATTTTCTTACAAATGCAGATTGGGGTTGCTTGGATGGAGAACATAAGGCCTGGTTCTTTATGGATGCCAGCAATAAAGATGAAGCTCTAATGGTAGTCCCACCGGCTTACAGAAAAGATACGAAAATATCACAGCTCAACAAATTCAATCTGAAAGATGTTAATGAATTACTCAAACATCACGAAGGTTAAAAAGTTCCATAGACTCTTTATAGCCAGACTTGTATAAATATTATAAACATAATTAAGCTAAAAGTTACAAAGTAAACATATGATTCTAATTATTATATGTCGGTTTTACTAAACCGGCTTTTTAAAAAAAGGAGGTACAAAATGAAAAAAACAGAAGTTTTGAGTTTCGGCAAACCGGATGAAGTTCGGGAGTTCCCAAAAGGACGGCTCGAACTAATAAAAATCGGTGGTGCAACAGTCGGAAGGGCCACCTTTCAGCCTGGATGGAAATGGTCAGAATCAGTCCAACCAATTGCAAAGACTAAGAGTTGTGAAGCACCTCATTTTCAGTATCATATCTCCGGAGTACTGAAAGTACATATGGATGATGGAACTGAGTTTATATGTCATCCTGGAGATGTCTCTCTCCTGCCTTCGGGTCATGATGCGTGGGTTGTTGGAAATGAACCGGCGGTAGTAGTAGATTTCCAGGGGATGATAGACTATGCAAAATCCGTATAATTAGAGGTATTTCAGATTATTTTTTAGTCGGAGCATAACGCCAATTAATCTGGTAATTAGAAAACATATTACAAAAACAAAGAGGAAAAATATTGACCTATAAAGTTGATATGGTTTTTTAATTATTTAGCTATAACAAAACGTTATGCTTTACTTTAGGTGGATAAATCCAGACGCATCCACCTGCAATTTCCTTCCGCCATTAAGATGAAGAGAATGGCAAATTCTTTTTTGCTATCAGATTTGATCGCCGGGAGAACAATGATTATCTTATATTTGCGTTATAATTTTTATTACTTTGTTTGTTATAATGTAACATTGTTGAACTGAACCAGAAGAACAGATGAAAGTGTTTATTAAGCTTTTACTTTCTATGTCAATAATAATGTTATTGTCTTCCTGCACTAGAATAGTATATATCAGCAAAAATATTGCCCCTGAAATCCCGCTTGAGAAAGAACATCATAATATTGTATTTGTTAATCTGTTTAATTACACGATACCAGCAAATGTAAATAAGAAGGATAGGATTTCGTACCACGCAGGAATAATGAATCTGATGGATGGATTATCATCATTTTCAAGTGATAGCTCCTTTAATTTCACCGTTGGCGATACTCTTAAAAAGAGCATTGAACCTGGACTTCTTACAACATTGCTACCTGTAGATACTATTAATAATATTTGTAACAGATTTAATGCCAACCTGTTATTGGCTCTTGATTCTGCGAGTATCTTTTTTGAGCGGGATACAGCTGTCAGCTCTTATTACGGAATAAAGTACAGAACAATAAATTTCATGCTGAACGCAAGGTTTTTTTTGTCTCTGTATGCTGATGATGGCAATCTGATAGACCGGAGTGAAGTTGAGCAAGAATCGATCTTCATTCCCAGATCTTTAAATTCCGGATATATTCTAATACCATCCATTTCAAGGGCCGGAGAAGAGATAGGAAACCTGTCATTTCAGGCCGGGCAGGATTATGTAACCAAGTTTTATCCTCAAATAATCCATGACACAAAACAACTTTATACGGGCAGTATCTTTAAAGAGTCCAACCAGTATATATTTGAAAAAAACTGGAATAAAGCAGTCGAACTTCTGGAACAGCTTGTAAAAAATCAGGATCCGGTAATCGCAGAAAAAGCCAGGCATAATCTGGATGTAGTGAAAGAGGCTTCAGAGAGTGAGGAGAAATAACGAGTATTTATGAGGTCCTCGGCAAGGAGGATACTGTTTCCGGATTTTAATGGATAAGCTTGTGTGAGTTTTAATTCTTTTTAAGAAAAGTCGATTTCCCTTTATAGGTATTATCATTACCATATATAAAGAGACAGCTACCCCCTGAAATTTTATCAATTATTTCTTTTGAAATTTCAACCGGGAGAGCCGGACAACCCCAGCTTCGCCCAAGCCGGCCGTACTTTTTAATAAATGCTTCACTTACATATTTCGCACCATGAATGACTAATTCCCTTGTCCTTGCATTATCGTTGATACCCTTTTCGAGACCTTCAAGCCTCAGCGAGTAGCCATGTTCGCCAAAATATGTTTCTGCAGTAATGAAAAAGCCCAGTGAGCTTTTAAGAGATCCCGGCTGGTTTGAGAAGCTTCCAGCATAATTATCGCCTGAGTTTTTCCCGTGTGCAACAAAACACTTATAGATAAGAAGTTTATTCTCCAGATCAATCACAAAAAACCGTTTTTCGGTCGATGGCTTTGAAAAATCAATTATACTTACCAGGTTCTTCTTATTAAGATTATTTATCTGTTGGTATCCCTTAATGGCAGTATTAAAGATTTCAAATGATATATCTTCCTCCAGCTTGCACTCCAGCCATATTTGGTGAATATCAGTATCTTCAGTCGGCGGTTTATTGCTCAGGCTTATTATGGCAAAAAAGAATACAGTAATAAATATTTTGCCCGAAATCTTCACTTATTAACGTAATCTATATCAGGCAAAGTTAACCACAAACAGCCTTCGATAATTTGTTGAACTCCAAAAAATACAGGTATGCTGGCAAAAACCAGTTGTGATGGTTTATGAACTTCGCTAAAAGTAGCTACTCCAAAACCAGTGATGATGATACCTCCTGCGAAACTTGCTCCGGCTGAAAAACACATTTTAAGTTCCTTCCTTTTTGTAAGTAATTAAATTCCCTTGCGTTAAAAATCTCTTGATAAAACATTTTTGTGCAATAATACTACTAATAAATGGATAATACTTTATCCGGGTTTACCGCTAAGTTTTTACTGCTTCTGAAAACATGATTATAACTTTACAAAAAAAAAAGTTGGTATAAGTTTTGTTATTATTATTTTGTACTAACTTGTTCTTTTAAAAATTTATGTTATGAAAAAGTTTATTGTGACTACAATTCTGGTGGCAGTATTTACCACCGGTGCAACACTGAAGGCACAGGATAATCACCCTGAATACCTGGGTTTGCCAGGGGATAATCTTAATCTTTATGCAGTAATGAAACTATTTCAGGAATCAAAAACACTTGAAGATTTCGAAAGAGACCTGAATGATCCAAAATCCAATATAAATAATCTCGACCTTAATGGCGATAACCAGGTGGACTATATAAAGGTGATCGATAATGTAGACGGAGATGTTCATAATATTGTTCTGCAGGTAGCAGTAAGCCCTAAGGAAAATCAGGATGTTGCCGTTTTTACCGTGCAGCGTTTTCAGAATGGACAGGTGCAGATTCAGCTTACAGGTGACGAACAATTATATGGCAAAGATTACATAATTGAACCTATATATGATAATGCAAATCCGGGTGGCACACCCAATCCGGGATACACAGGAAATACACGAATAGTTGATGGACAGACTGTTACTTATGTTAATACAACACCGGTCCAAATTGCAGCCTGGCCACTGGTAAGATTTATTTTCCTTCCCACTTATACTGTATGGCACTCACCGTGGTACTGGGGCTATTACCCGGGTTACTGGCATACATGGCATCCATACTCCTGGAATTACTACTATGGGTATCAGTATAACTGGAACCGTTATTATTACGGACATTACCGCCAATGGAACTACCACCGGTATTCAAGATGGAATGACTTTTATTACAACAGGAGGCGTTCATATTCACCGGATATTCATCACAGAGTAGAGATGGGTTATTATAAAAATACATATTCACATCCCGAACAGAGAAAAGATGGAGAAGCAATGTTTGCCAATACCCATCCGGATCAATACAGAAGATTGAAAGCGGTCCCATCAAGTAATAACTCAAATATAACACGAAGGTCACCTACTACCACGATGTCAAACAAATCAGTCACAAATCCGCATCCTGGCAACAACACTGACATAAACAGGAGGTCAACTACCACTGTAACCAGCAAATCCGTCACAAATCCACATCCTGATAAAAACACTGACATAAACAGGAGGTCTCCTACCACAGTAACTGATAAGTCGGGCGCAAATCATCCCTCGGGGCAAAATGCAGGGATAAACCATTCACACGACAAGACAAAATCTGCCGCAACTTCTTCAAACCGAAAGATTGAAACCAAGAAAAAGTCAGTTACAACAGAAAAAAAAGATACTCATACGAAAGAGGCTGATAAAAAGGAACCTGATCATGACAGGCAGTAACTCTTAAATTGTACCAAATAGAAAATTATAGCGAATTCCTGCTTTCACAGGGATTCGCTTTTTTCTCCCCATCTCCTCTTCACCCCTTCTTCCTTTCTCTCTTTATCCGTTTCTCCCATTCGTTGCTCATCTTTTTCTCATTTTGAGAAATATTTTCTTGCCCGGGACATAACATAATATACTTGTTAATATCTTAATTTATTATCTTTTAATCAGATACAGGTTCCGGTTACTATGTTGAAATAATCTGGCACAGTTTTGGAATAATATGGGCAGAACCAATATGACAGCGAAATGAAACAAAAAATTAATGTCCTCGTGGTTGAAGATAATGAATATTACAATAATATGATTTTCAATGCCTTGCAACAAAGCACTCACTTTGTTCAGCAGAAAATGAAGTACCAGCTGGTTATGCATTCATTTATTGATTTATCTGACTGCATGAGAAAAATTGAATCTCATGAATTTATTGATAATGATGTTGTCGCATTCGTTGATTATAATGTGGGAAATGAGATTAGCGGTGCCCAGATCATAAGGCAGCTGAAAAAAGAAAACAGCAATACCCTTGCTATATTGCTTTCCCAATCACGTGCCATTGAAGAAAGAAGCACCCAGAACAATTACGATTTTTGCGTTATTAAGGATACCTTCGCCCCTGCGCTTTGCAGATTATACCTTGATCAATTTATTGAAAATAAATTTTCATAGCTTTGTGGATTATTAATCCTGCCACGAGTCCGTGAAGAAAATTTCAATTCAGATAAAGATTGGATTCTTAATGATACTGGCAGTAGTACTACTCTCAGCAACCGGATACTTGTCCTATCGGAATCTTTCTTCAATTGTTGCTTCAATTCAGGTGAACTTAAAACCCGACCTGAGACTTTCAGATATACGGAACATTTCAATGGATCTGGAAAAAGCACAAAACAGTATCCGTATTTATACAAATACACACGATACACTGGATCTTCGACCCTATTACACAATAATCTCCAACATTGATGAAAAAATAAGCAATCTACGTTCCGAGTGTATAAATGATTCATTACTAATACAACAGACTGATACCATCAGTAAGTTAATTGAAAAAAATATTGATATCTGGAACCAGTTGTTATATCTTCATCATAACTACACTGTAGTTGAAAATCTTAAACATTTATCCGTACGGCTGGATAGTAACTCGGTTGAAGACAGTAAAACTGAAAAAAGCATACTTAAACGAGTCTTCAGTCGGGCCAATAAAAACAGGTTGAATGAAAAGGAAATTTTAAGCGATCTCAAAGAGATAGAGCAGCAAGATAGCATAACAAAGGTAAAACTGACAGTAAGAGAGTCGAAATTAGCAGTCACCAGCAGCGAAATCAAAGAACAGTTTTATGATCTGATTAACAAAATTGAAAATGAGATCTACGGGCTCGTTAAAACTAAAGCCTTAGCCGCCGATCAATTAGCAGCAAAAACTTACATCTGGCTGGCTATGTTTTCAGTATCAGGTACTCTCCTTGCAATACTGGTAATGTTTATAATTGTACGTTACGTAAGAAAAACCCATGCCTATCAGATTGCTCTCCAGAATTCTAAGGATGAAGTTGAAAAGCTGGCCCGTACAAAAGAACTCTTCATGGCAAATATGAGTCATGAGATCCGTACACCGGTAACGGCCATCTCAGGGTTTACAGAACAGCTTCTGCATGAACCACTGGATGAAAGTACAACCCGCTCACTGAAAATTATCAAATCATCTTCCGATCACCTCGCGAATATTATTAACGATATCCTGGATTTTTCGAAATTGCAGAATGGCAGACTGACGCTTGAAAAAGTACATTTCATAATTGTCCAAATTATCGAGGATGTTTATGCATTGTTTGAGAAACAGGCCCTCAGAAATAATACCAGATTAAGCTATTCAATAAGTTCCGATACTCCTCATGTTCTGCTTGGCGATCCGTACCGTCTAAAACAAATTCTTATAAATCTGGTTAGTAATTCAGTCAAATTTACTAAGAATGGTGTTGTAGATTTCAGTGTAAACTGTACTAAGAGGGAGGAGGAAGGAATTGAGCTTGTTATAGAGGTAACCGATACAGGTATTGGCATTGATGAGAACAAAATAAATTTCATTTTTGAAGATTTTACCCAGGAGGAGATGAGCACTACCCGTAAATATGGCGGAACAGGATTAGGCTTATCAATAGTCAAAAAGCTAATTGAATTGCATAATGGAACTATTGAATGTGTGAGCAGGAAAAACCAGGGAACCAGAATTGGCTGCCATATACCTTACCTGACCGGTGACGAAAAACAGGTCAGAAAAGAAGTCGAACCGCCCCTTTATATTCCTGAAGAAATCCGAAATATGAAAATCCTGATTGTCGATGATGAGGAATACAACCGTCTGCTGTTCAAAACTATACTGGAACGATGGAAAGTCAGGTATCATGAAGCTGTAAATGGAATGGAAGCATTGGAAATCTTAAAAACCGATAGATATGATATGTTGTTTATGGATGAAAGAATGCCTGGAATAGACGGGTTAAAGGCAACACAGTTTATCCGGGAGGAGATGAAAATCACGAAATCGGAAATGCCGGTTATCTGTATTTCGGCTGCCATCATAAATGAAGACTGGAAAAAATACCAGAAGGCCGGGATGAACGCTTTTCTTCCAAAACCATTTACCGAAGAGATGTTACTTACGACAATTCTTTCTGTGATAAAAGATTACACACCGGTCTCGGAAGCTGATCCGTCAAGTGAAGAAAATATTGACGCTGCCGGTCCCGGTAAAATTAATTTGCAAAATCTCTATCATATCTCAGGTGGTGATGAAAAGTTTGTAAAGCAGATGTTGTTTTCTTTTATTGATTCCACAAAAAAAGGGCTTGACGAAATGCAGGAGATTGTAAAATCAGGCCGGATTGACTCAGTAGCCGACCTTGCTCATAAAATGTCATCACCATGCCGGCATATCGGAGCGCTGGATCTCTGTAATCTCCTTAGAAAGATCGAGGAAAATATTCAGAAGAAGGTCGAGCCAAATAATCTGGAAACGCTTGCCGGAGAATCCTTACTTGAATTTGAAGCCGTTAGCGGACTTATTAAAGAACATATCGCGAAAATCAGTTAAAACTCTGGCAAATACGGCCATTTTTGCTTTTCTTTGTAAGTGCCGTAATAAACTATGAACCAGAATTCAACAGGATATGTCAGAAAAGCCTTTTAAAATATTTGTTGTAGAAGACAGCGAATGGTACAACAGGCTTTTAGTGCACACTCTTTCTTTAAATCCTGACTATGAGATAAAGAGTTTTTTCAACGGAAAAGATTTTCTGAATTGTCTTTATGAATTGCCCGATATTGTAACCCTTGATTACCGTCTTCCGGATTTTACGGGACTTGATGTCCTGAAAAGAATCAGGGAGGAAAACTCAGATGTTCAGGTTATATTGATTTCGGAACAAGAAGATATTGACACAGTGGTAAGCCTGCTAAAGATGGGTGCCTACGACTATATCAGCAAGTCAGAAGATATTAAAGACCGTCTGCTTAACACGGTGAAGAATATAAGGAACGGTATAGGCCTCAAAAGAGAGATTACAACTCTGCGAAGGGAAGTTCAAAAAAAATACAGTTTTCGTGAAAGCATACTTGGCGAGAGCCCCGCAATTAAAACTGTGTACGATCTTATTGACAAAGCCCTGAGTACAAACATTACCGTAATTGTATCAGGTGAGACAGGAACCGGAAAAGAGCTCGTGGCAAAAGCTATTCATTATAACTCAAAGCGCAAAGACAAATCATTTGTCACGGTAAATGTTGCTGCAATCCCTCGAGAGCTGATCGAGAGTGAATTGTTTGGTCATGAAAAAGGCGCTTTTACCGGAGCAGCCTACCGCCGGATTGGCAGATTTGAAGAAGCCGACGGAGGTACACTCTTCCTTGACGAAATAGCAGAAATGGAACTGAATTTACAGGCAAAATTATTGCGTGTTCTGCAGGAAAAAGAAATTATACGTATTGGCGGTAACAAACCTGTCAAAACCGACTGCCGTATTGTTGTTGCAACCAATAAAAACCTGAAAGAGGAAGTTAAAAAAGGAAAGTTCAGAGAAGATTTGTATTACAGGCTGTTAGGCTTGCCCATTGAATTACCGCCATTACGTGAAAGGGGAAACGATATATTGATACTTGCCAGGTATTTTATCGGGAAATTTTGCGATGAAAATAACATCCTGCTCAAAAAGTTAACTGTACAATCACAAAAAAAACTAATGAGCTATTCATTTCCGGGAAATGTTCGCGAATTAAAATCTGTAATTGAACTTGCAGTCACACTCTCAGCAAGTGATGAGGTCGAACCAGCAGACCTTGTGGTTGACAGAGGCGATCCTTTGTCAGATGTAGCCAGTGACAATCTGACTTTACGGGAATACCAGGTGAAAATCATTAAAGCCACCCTGAAGAAAAACAATAACGATATCAGGCTTGCAGCCGAAAAGCTTGATATTGGAATATCGACTATCTACCGTATATTAAAGGAAGAAAAGGAGTGATTACTAAATCCTCCGGTTAAACTCTCAAACTCACATCCTTATTTCTCAATATGAGAATTGTTTTCTCAAAATGAACAATCCATTATAAAATTGCGTACACGTAATCTATTCATTTTGAATATATTAAAACCTCATTAATTCAAGGCATGACTTTTGGATTAAGGCATGCAGTTATCCTGTTAAGGAGAATTATTAATTATGACGGATGAACAAATAAGTATTTTTAGAATTCACATTTATAAAATAATAACACAACAATTAAGTAAATTAAATTAAGGAGGAATTAAAAATGACAAATGAAGTAAACAGTAACCGCGATGTGGTTAATGATAATGCAGCTTCACGTAACAATGAAAAAAAAGCAAAGAAAGAAGGAATTAAAAAAGGCGTCACCACTACTGCCATAATTTGTTTTGTTCTTCTTCTGGCAGCCGGTTTAGTGGTTAATTCGACGTATAAAAATGAGCAGAAAAAACATGTTGCTATTGTTGAAAACCAGAAACACTCATTTACACAATTATTAACCTCACGTGATTCAGTGATCAACGAATGGATGTTGACATTTGATGAGATAGAAAAGGACCTGAGCACTGTAAAAGAGAAGGAAAATATAATAACGATGAAATCATCGGATAAAGAATTTTCCAAAGACAAAAAACAACAGATCCTGAAGGATATCGAGTATGTTAATACCCTGCTTGATCAGAATAAAAAGAAAATAGCATCATTAACAGCCCAGTTGAACGCTTCAGGCGGAACAATAAAAGGTCTTCAGGTTAAGGTTGCTGAACTGGAAGCTTCAATGAAACAGCGCGAGACAGAAATAGCTGACCTGAAAACTACTCTTACTAAAAAGGATTTTGAGATAGGACAGCTTAATACCCGTATGAGCGAACAGCAGGTAGCAATCACTCAAAAGGATGATAAAATAACTAATCAAACTGCAGAATTGAATAAAGGTTATTTTACTTCAGGAACCTATAAATCTCTGAAAGCAAAGGGCCTTGTTTCTAAAGAAGGTGGTTTCCTTGGATTAGGAAAAAAAGAATCCTTACACCGTGATTTTGCTGACAATCTGTTTACCCAGGTTAACATTAAGGATCTGAAAAGTATTCCGGTGAATTCAAAAGAGGCAAAGCTTATTACCAGTCACCCGAGCAGTTCCTACGAGCTTGTCCGCGATAAAGACAACAAAATAGCCAGCATAGATATAAAAGATCCCGACCAGTTCTGGAAAATCTCAAAGTATGCTGTTGTGGAAATAAAATAAGAATAGAAGGATTATGCTCTGATCTGCAGGCATATGTTGTGAAAGGCAAAGTATAAGACCTCACAGGATCTAAAACCTGTGGGGTCTTTTTTTTATAAGAAGATGTGTTAAGATCCAGTGCGGTACTTACCGTTGAGTCAGAATTATTTATAATTTCGTATAAACTAATTCTGCATGAATTAAGGACCGCTATTTCGAAAAACTCCATCATTAATGAATTTAATAAATCTCAAAATGAAAAAGTTGTTACTTGCTGTTACCTGTATATTAATCACTCTCAGCGTAAGTTCACAGGGAAATCAAAATCTGGCTGAATTGCTTGGTTATCCACAGGATTCTAAACTGCTTATAATCCATGCTGATGATATGGGTCTGGCTCACTCAGTCAACACGGCATGTATAAGAGCTTTCGATAATAAAGGCATTACTTCAGGAAGCATTATGGTACCATGCCCATGGGCCCCTGAAATTGCGTCTTATGTAAAAGACCATCCCGGACTGGATGTTGGTATTCATCTTACAATGACAGCAGAATGGGATCAGTACAAATGGGGTGGCATAACTTCTTCAGACCAGATCCCCAGCCTGCTTGATAAGAATAATTATTTTTATGCGTCAGTGGAAGAACTTGGTAAGGTAGCAAAAGGAGCGGAAGCTGAAAAAGAACTCAGAGCCCAGATTGACAAAGCAATAGCTTCAGGTGTTCAGCCTACTCACCTTGATACGCATATGGCTAGTGTTCTTGCTAATCCGGAACTGATAAAAATATATCTGAACCTTTCCGAGATATATCATTTGCCAATTTTGTTTCCACGTTCATATTTAAGTTGGTTTCCACCTGATGTGGCTAAAACGCTGGAACCAAAAATATTTCTGCTTGATAATTTATTCATGCTCGAACCTAAAATGATTACTGGTAAATGGATTGACGCTTATAAAAAGGCTATTGAAGAAATGAAACCCGGTTTAAACGAGATGATTGTTCATCTGGCAGTTGATAACGACGAAATGCAGGCAATAAGTAAAGGGCACGATGATTATGGCTCAGCCTGGCGCCAGCATGATCTCGATTTAGTGCTGAGCAATGAATTCAAAGATCTGTTAAAGACAAATCATATAATTCTTATTGGCTGGAGACAAATCAGGGATCTTATGAATGCACCGGGGTTAAAATAAATGTTACCTGTTGCTGGTTACTGGTTGCTAGTTCCGTTCTGAAGAATAAACAGTTAACAATCAACTAGCAACAAGCAACTAGTAACAAGCAACTAGCACTAGCTTTAGTTATTTCTCTTTCTCCGGAGAAACAGATGGTTTAACTCTCCTTGACTCAAGAAACTTCTTCTGTTCATCAGTAAGAATATTGAGAATGTCTTTCCTGTGTGAATCCATTATACCCTGCATTTTTGAAAACATCTCTTCCCTCACCTTTTTCATCTCATCAATCTGTTTTTTATTCAGATCTGCTATTTGCTTTTTTTGGTTTTCTGTGACGTTTGGAATACTTTCCAGTATTCTTCTTCCGGGTGCCATCGGCATCCATCCAATGCTATCCATCGGCATCCGACCCATGCCTCTCATCATTCCAAATCCCATTCCGGGGCCCATGCCTCTCATCATTCCAAATCCCATTCCAGGGCCCATGCCTCTCATCATTCCATTTCTCCTACCATGATGCATCATTCCCCGCATTACCGGCATTCCTCTTTTATGTCTGAAATTCTGACCCATTTTCATCCAGATCATCTTTGCCGAATCTCTCATGTCTCTCCTGTCATGCCTCCCACTATGGCATGCATTGCCTGCTATCAAAAGCACAAGCAATAATCCGATGATTGTACAATTTCTTTTCATGATAATAATTAATTAATCTATGTCTTTTTAAAAACTCTATCCTTTTTTAGAATTCAGGATAATTTCTTTTACTATTAGACATTCAAACAGATTAATTTATTCTCAAATTCAATAAAAAAGGCCCCTCGCGGAGCCCGGTAAACGTTAATTATATTTAAAAGTTATTTCTTTTCGTAAACCATATTGCTTTTCACATCACCATTTGGACCTTGTCTTGTAGCTGTAACAGTGAGTGTTTTTGGATCAGTCAGCACCCATATTTCTGTTGATTTCATTGTTGTTGACTCGCCATTCATATCCATGGTCCTGGTAGTTTCAATAGTCAGAGACTTTCCATCAGCCGACCATTTTGCAACTGATTTGCTGTCACCTCTGGGTGATGTATTGACACTCTCTTTACCATCAAGGGAATATTTCATTGTCATAGTGGTGGGCTGACCATCCTGACCGGTCCTTGTTCTGACAACTGTCAGAAGATTGGCTTCCTGTGTAGCAACAAAATTGCCGCCACCCATTCTCATACCTCCGCCACCACCCTGGCCGCCCTGTGGCATGGTACTCTTTTCTGCATTTAATGTCCAGTCACCCGAAAAATTTGTTTTACCGGCCTGTGCATTTGTGAAACACGGTGTAATAAGTGCCAGCATAAGTGTCATTGATGCTAACCGTATTAAAGAAGAGCTGTTCATTTGAAGTTTCTCAATTTTTCTTTTCATTTTCTTTTATTTTTATGTGAGTTAATCTTTTAATAGACAACAATCCAGGCACAAATATTCCTCCTGATAGCAAAAATAAATCTTAGAATTGCCTTAAACATGCAGTACATTACAATTACGAGCTTCTGATAAGAATAAAAATATTTTTATCTGTTATTTAAAAGGTGTAAATTTGATAGGACCTTTCCGAACGATTAAAAATACACTCAGATGAAAAAACTACTATCCTTTTTGGCCTTGCAGACAATCGTGATTCTGACACTTCAGGCTCAGCCCGTTTCGGACTACATTTATAAACTTGATAATGGTATAACTGTGAGATCTGAACATTGCTGGAACCAGGTATGGGTACAGCAGGATTATGCCGTATTAAAAACCGGCGACAAGACTCCTTTAGCTGTAATAACCAGAACACTTGGTGATCTTACGTCAGGTTCATCTTTTAAACTTCTGCGTGCAGGGAAAGAAATAAAGATGCTGGGTGCTGCACCAGGAACTTATGACCTGAAACTAATTTTCAAGCTTTCAGGGAAACCAGGTATACTGAGCTTTGTAATTGGTAATGTATTAATAAAACCTCAAACAAAAACATCAGTTACAATAACTATATACGACTACCAGGTATCTGTTGCGGAGTCTCCCGGAAGCCTTAAGGGATTGTCATTTTATGATTTAAAAATCAACAAATTCAAAGGGAATACAGAACAAAGCAGCAACATGGGTATTCTGTCATTTTATGCTAAAGGCAAACATGATAAAGCTATTCATCCTGATGAATCCACAAACAATACATCAGGTAAAATAAAGCCGGGAACTTATGATGTACTTGTCTCAATCGGAATATCTGGTCAAGCCCAGAAAGTCTGGCTTGAAAATTTCACATTGAAACCTGATGTCAATTATATGATTGCGACCAATCTCAATGGAGGTATCATCATCTACACAGGTGGAAATAAGGAAGTAAAAAATATGCGTCTATATCCTGCAGGCACATCTGCAAAGCAGACAGGAACCCCTGCTCCTGTTAAAAATCTTGAGTTAGGCAGTTATGACAACCTTACTTTAACTAATGCCTGTCCACCGGGAGCATATGATGTTCTTCTCACTTTTGGAAATGGTGCTAAATACGAATGGAGGAAGAACCTTGTAGTCAAAACAGGAGCCAGAACTGAGGTTAAATAAAAGAATACAGGAACAATAGCTTATAACTGATTGTCCAGCGTTTAATATTTTGCATTTAGTGTTCCGCGTTTAACGTATAACGTGTAGAATTCAGAGTTGGGTATTTCCTTTTTGCCTTGTGTAAATGACCGAATGGTGTTGTGCTGTTATTTTGTCAGAGTATAAAATTCATATTTAATCGTCCAGCTAGTTTCTTTCCCTGGTTCTACCTTAATTTTTATATACGGTTCCGGACATAAAGTTGTCGGACAGGCCCAGAATGCAAGTTTAAGAAATGGTTGATCGCAGGTAATTCGCACTCCTGCTCCGGTAATACGATTTTCAATTCTGATCTCATAATCATCGGCACCGGGTCCATATCCTTCCAAAGAATAACACTCGGTATGTTCCCCATTACCAATAGTTCTGAGAAACGATATCTGGTTGTCCTGAATTTCAGCTATTTCTCCAAATCCTACTCCGTTACCCTTCAGCTTAAAAGGAAATTTCACAACCATTCCCGGACCTGTTGGTTGTTTGTCAATTACAAAGAAATTATGGTCATAGACATCAGTTACTATTGTCCGTGTTCCTGTATTCTTCAGAGTATGGTTCAGTATGAGCTCGGGTTTATCTTTAGTCAGCCGTACCGTTTTTTCATAGTGATATGAGTAAGTTTTATCTTCCAGATCATGAATAAACAAAACCTGATCTGATTTCTTTTTTACTGACCATTTTCCAGAATTTAACAACTGATATAATCTGCTGAATGTATATGGCTCATCATCTTGTTTGTAGACTACTCCCACGCCTATTTTAATAAAGCTGCCACCTGGTTTTATTTCAGTATAGTCCAAAGGAGCAAATTCTTCAACAGGTCCCATTATAACATCATGTATTTCTGGGCTGTACCTGGTGAACCACTGGCCGAAATAGTTATGACCACTATACTCAAGACTGGCCATATTTCCTGACCAATCGAAACGGGTTCCCCGGTAATACCCTTTACTGGCATCGGGAAGGTAGATAGTAGCACGGATTAATCCGTTACTGATCTCTGTTTGCGGAAATTTTGCAGATGGCATTGTGATAAGTGTTAGTGAGGACAGTAAATAATATATCTTTTTCATATCCTAAAGATAATTGAATTGCCTAAAATAGTCTGATAAACCGGATTAAAAAACATTAAGAGATTCAGCTATTTATCCTGTTAATTTAATAAATTTGTACAGCTACCTGTCTCTGAATACAGGAAATCATATCTTTTCATATTAATATAAACATACACATTATGAACAAATTATCAAGAAGACAGTTCCTGGGAAAAAGTGCCCTGGGAATAGGATCAGTTGTTATCGCATCACAGATTCCTCTGAATCTTGATGCCCGCGCTCTTCCCGAACCTGTTAAAATGCCTGTTGGATTCCAGTCATGGATCGTAAGGGAAAAGATTGGTATTGATTTCCCGGGTACTTTAAAAATGGTTGCAGATATGGGATATCAAAGCGTTGAAATGTGTTCGCCTGTGGGTTATGACAGTTTAGGATTTGGTCCCCTGAAAAAATATAAACCCAAAGAGCTGAAAAAGATCATTAATGACGCTGGTCTTTCCTGGCCAAGCACACATTATGGAATGGATGAACTCAGACAGAACATCGACGATCGCATTGAATTTGCCAAGGAATCAGGCCAGGGGCAAATGATCCTGTCCAGCTTCGGGCTGCCAAAAGAGGCGACAATCAGCGACTGGCTAAAAGCTGCTGACGAATTGAATACGATGGGTCTGAAAGCCAGCAAATCAGGTATCCAGATGGGGTACCACAATCATGATATGGAGTTTGAAAAAATCGGGGAAACGCTTATCTATGATGCTTTGATGAGTCAACTCGATCCAACGTATGTCAAAATGCAGTTTCAGGTAGCAGTAATAAGAATGGGGTTTAAAGCTACAACTTATTTTAAAAAATATCCGGGGAGGTTTATTTCAGCTCACCTTGCAGACTGGTCAACTACCGAAAAGAAGCAAGTGCCTATTGGTAAAGGGATCGTTGACTGGAAGGAATTCTTCGCCACTCTCAAAACAGGCGGAGTAAAGAATTTTTTTGTGGAAATGGGAATAGAAACATTTAAAGAGAGTGCCGATTATATTCATCGTCTTTGATTATCGGAAACTCAAAAAATAAATTTAATCCAATTGAATCACCAACGATAATAATAAATAAATTTTAAAAAATGGCTATCTCAAAAAAAATTAACCGTCGCGAGTTCCTTGGATCAGCAGCTGCTGCTTCCGTGGCACTTACAATAGTACCAAGACAAGTTCTGGGAGGACCTGGTTATATACCTCCAAGCGATAAGATTACGCTTGGATATATCGGTTGCGGGACGCAGGGATTAAGAGAAATGACAGCCTTAATTTCGAATCCTGCATTGCAGATAATTGCTGTCTGCGACCCCAATAAATTCAGTACAAACTATATAGATTGGTCATTGAACGATGTGCGTGATAGTATCCGGAGAGCATTAGCTGATAATTCATGGGGAGAAAGTATCAGTGGAATACCCGGAGGAAGGGATATCGGACAGGAATTTGTTCAGAAATATTATGGGAAATCCAAAGATTCCGGTACGTATAAAGGATGTGCTGCTTATGAGGATTTCAGGGAATTGCTTGAAAAGGAGAAAGATCTTAATGCAATTAAAATCATGACTCCTGATCATCTTCATGGGATAGTGGCTATATCTTCAATGAAAAAAGGAAAACATGTAGTTACGCATAAACCAATTGCCAACAGGATGTATGAGGCAAGGCTTACAATTGAAACAGCTAAAAAGACAGGATTGATCACACATCTTATTGAATGGAGTAAGAGACCTTACTACGATTTGATTAAGAAATGGATAGGAGATGGA
>JBEKDR010000044.1:0-32880 GCA_050014255.1 Bacteroidales bacterium
AAGATAAAAGATAAAAGATAAAAGATAAAAGGCAAATAGAGAAAAGACATACTTAAAAAGTAAGAAATATAAAGAAAAAAGCGGAAATGTTGTTACATTCCCGCCTGGAAATAAGTTGTAATGTAGTGATTAATTGAGTCTTACTGTACCATATGATGCAAGTACATTAACGCGTGATGAAGGATTCTCTTCATTTCCCACTGTTCCTGACAGCTCAGTTGAATTATTCTCAATTATGCGCCTTTGATTTTTAAAATTATCTTCATTGTATTTCAATCCGCCATATGACACTTTTGCATCCAGTTTGTAGCTGGCAGATTCATCTATTCCAAGTTTAACTCCCATATAGCGTGTTTCCACGTCAAGCGATTCAAAACCAGCCGGTATGGTCTCAATTGAAAATGATCCATAACTACCAGTATACGTCAGTTTTTTTGTCAATTCACCGATGTTAACCTCTGTATATCCATTTTCAAGAACCAGGTTTTTTATCTTATCAATCTTTATATTATCATATTTGCTTTCACCTACAACTGAACTGGTTTCACCCAGCATTATCTTGGAATACTTACTATCCAGAAGGATTGCCTGGCTTTTCCCTATCTCCATGCTGCCAACATATCTTTCATTAAGGTCGAGCCATCCTGCTTCATCAATTGAACCTTTTCCATATGCCAGAGTAAGTTGGCTCAGAGGCTTAATATTTCCTCTTGTAAGTTTTCCGGCTGTCAGATTGCCATATTTGATGTCAATATCCATTAAACCATGAAGCTCATCAATATCTGTATTGCCATATTTATTTATGAGCGTGAGATCTGTGCCAACGGGCATTTTAATATTGTAATCAATGCTGAATTTTCTGGAATCACCCCATCCGGTAAAGTTGAAGTTGTTATCAATTACAGTTTTTGCTGAAATTACCTTGTCTCCTTCCGAGAACTGAACATCTATTAAGTCCAGGTATTTCTGAGCTTTTTCCCTGTTCGACATATTAACAGTTATTTTGACATCAATAACTACCTGATCTTTATTCCAATTCTGAATTATCACATCTCCGTACTTGTTGTTGATTTCAAGTGTTTTTGTTCCTGCTGCATACTCTTTGTGGAATTCCTTTGTTATCTCCTCCGCAGATAATGTTGAAGAAATTAAAAAGAGTGATATGAAGAAGAACATTCCTGATTTATAATTTGACTTTTTCATTTTCCTTCTTGTTTTGATTGTCATTCCTGATTGTTTTAAGCTGATTTACTATATAAGTCATGACTTCCAGTTTAGTCTGATAATGTTCAATCATTGCACTTATTATCCGTTCATCGTTAGGATTTGCCTTTAGTTCTTTTTGCAGAGAGACATATGTTGAATCCATGCTTTTCATCTCTTTCATCAGCATCTCTTTTTGGACAGGATTATTTTTCAGATCAACATTTACGATTTCGCCCTCCATAAGGTTTACCTGGTGCACATAATAGTTTTCAACCTCCTTATATTGTGGAGAGACCTGTCCAAGTGTCATCCTGCTGCTTCCTGAACGTATAAAATGGTCCCATGTCCAGAGTGAAGAGAGAGTTATCAGCAGTGTAACAACAGCTGCTTTTAACAGGTAAGGGACAATACTTCTTTTAATCGCATTGACCTGGAATCTTTTTTCGAGTTTCCTGTTAAATCTTTCGAAGTGACCTTCCGAAGGTTCTGCATCTTCGAAAAAATCCTTATTGTTCCTGATTATGTCCTCTATACTTTTCATATCCTTCGATTTTTTCATTTTCCTTTTAATTCTCCAATGAGTTTCTGTTTTGCTCTTGAAAGTTGTGACCGTGATGTACTGCTGTTGATGGAAAGTATTTCTGCTATTTCATCATGATCGTACCCTTCGAGAAGGTAGAGAGAGAGTATAACTCTGTATCCGTCGGGCAGCCTTTCAATTGCTTCTTTAACCTCTTCAACCTTCACATCAATCTCCTCATTTCTGGCTGAATCTTCGCCGCTCTCATCTCTTATACCAACATGTGACTCAATATCTTCAAAGACCGCTTTTCTTTTATTCAGGGCATCAAGTGACCGGTTAACTACTATCTTTTTGAGCCATGCGCCGAAACTTACTGTTCCTGAATACGTATCAATTTTTTCAAAGGCCGACAGGAATGATTCCTGCATTATATCTTCAGCTTCCATTGTGTCATTTACGATTCTCAGGCTTGTATTGTACATAGCTTTGTAGTACAACTTGTAAATCTGAAACTGTGCTTTCTGGTCGCCGTTCTTACACCCGTCCAGAAGATCCTGGTGTAAGTTTCTGAATGCCGCTTCTACATTTGCCATCTTTATGTAAAGACTAGTTTTTATATGTGTTGCTGCACCCACCTTCTATTAATTTTATAATCAATAGACGGGGTAAATTTTTTAATGCTGCACTCATTTTAAGAAATTTTTTAAAAATTTCAGAATAAATTAAGAATTATTCCATGGGTCACCTGCCCGGTGGAATAATTAAATTCAGAACCAAACATGCTGTGAGGTATAGAAAACACCAGCAGGAGCATGATCGAAGCAAGTATTGTATAAAATGGTTTTTCGGATTTTTTGTTCATATAAACAGCAATAATCCAGAATATTAATGCAATAAGTGTTTTATTGTCAGTTAAATCCCATCCAAACGGGATACCAGTCCAAAAATCGCTGAAAGCAAAAAACTGGACTATCGGGCCAAGCACCATACCGCCAGCAATGAAAAGTATTAAGGTCCATTGAGCGTACTTTTTATACAAAGGATGTTTTATTACTGCCATTAATCCGGCAAGTGAAGAGAAAAGCATGGCAACAAACATTAAAAGTATATGAGGAATCAAAACAAATGCCGGTACATCGCCTTTAAATCTTATGACTACCGGACTGTCTTTGAGATATGTTTGAGACCCTTTCAAATCGGTAATTTCAATGTAGTATTGTAATTTTCCGGCAACAGGCTGTTGCGGGATATCAGCAAAGAATCCACCATGCTCCGGATCGGCTTTGTAAGTAAATTCTGCAACCTCATATTTGCTGTCAGACTTGTATTGTTTAAAGAAAAGTTTAGCCCTGACATTCGAATCTTTCATAGCAAGTCTGACTTCAGATTTTTCAGTAATAGTAAGGCTTCGTGTGAGCTTTAGTTTTTGGACAGCGTTATTAACTGTAATATTTATTCGCTTTGGATATGTAGGTCCGGTCATACGCTGATAAATAGCTGCGCAGATTGTAATAAGGAATGCCAGAAACCATAGAATGAGCTTTTTCATTTTGGGAAATATTTAATGTAATATAGGTATTAGACGTACATTCCTTTATACAAGTATCACTAAAACCACTTTTTTACCCCCCCGTAAAACTTCCACACTGATGGTCTGTCCATGTTTGAGCTGACCCATTCTGAACATATAATCCTGTATATTATTAACCTGTTTCCCATTAATGAATGTGATTATGTCACCTTTTTGCATACCTCCGAGAGCTGCAGGTTTGCCCGGAGTGACAAAATCAGCCCGTAAACCATTTTTTATAACTCCGGCGAAATCTGGCATAATACCCAGTGTCACTCCTTTCCTCCTTGGATATCTGTTAACCTCTGCTTTCGGACCGGCTTCTTTAAACTCCAGCCTGGCACTGTCATTGGCAAGTGCTTCTGCCACTTTGAAAATAAGAGCAGAGATCTCCACCATACCCTTGTAGTTTATTTTTTCCCAGGTGTCGGTTGGAGTATGATAATCCATATGACCACCTGTAAAATAGAATAATACCGGAATGTTCTTCCCGTAGAAAGAAGAGTGGTCGGATGGCCCGTAACCTTCCGGAGAAAGTGTCAGCTTAATTACAGAAGTATCGCTGTTTGCATAAACCAGTTCCTTTAAACCGGTGGCAGTGCCAACTCCACCGATCTCCATATTATTTGTCTCATTTAACCTGCCAACCATATCCATATTTATCATGGCATCGACTTTTGAAAGATCAATACACGGATCATCAACAAAATGTTTTGAACCCAGAAGTCCTTCTTCCTCACCGCTGAAAGAGAGAAAAATAATGCTTCTTTTATGACTTCCTTTCGTATTCGCAAATTTTTTGGCAAGTTCGAGCATCATAGCTACTCCGGAGGCATTATCATCAGCTCCGTGATGAATGCCTATTGTATCCAGTGCCCTGCTTCCGGAACCTGGTCCGCCCATTCCGAGATGATCAAAATGAGCGCCCAGAATGATATATTCATTTTTCATCTTCGGATTCTCACCCGGAAGGAGCATCATAACATTTCTCGTGCCTGCCAGTTCCCTTAAAATTTCAGCTTTCCCATTCACTTTAACATTTACGGAAAATGAATATGGCTTTTTTGTTTCGTTAAGCTTCTTCTCAAGTGATGCTACTGTAGCATTTGATTTAGAGAGAATTGCATCGGCAACCTCTTTTTTTATTCTAAGAACAGGGATATCAACTGAATAACCTTCAAGGTTGAGAGGTTCAAAAGTATCCTGGGGATCAAATACTGGTCCCGATACCATCAGAACTCCGGCAGCACCCATGTCTTTTGCCAGCAACGCTTTATCCCTGTCTTCACTGAATGTCATATAGGGACTTTTATTATTATCGGGTTCAGGATCGCCGCGAAGTATCATTACCCATTTCCCTTTTACATTGACGCCATCATAGTCATTCCATTTTATGCTGTCACTGTTTATATTGAATCCGTATCCGGCAAAAACAACCTCTGATTCCAGTCCGGTATTCGAACTGAATGCTAAAGGCATAAAATCATTATCAATCGTATAGTTTACATCATTTACCGAAAGAGAGTTGGATTTACCTGCCACAACTCTTTTGGTAACTTTATACCTCTGGAATCCGTCACCAGCGAGGGGGATCAGGCCATAGGAGAGAAGATTACCTTTAACATATAAGGCAGCGAGGCTATCTCCAGGAGACCCTGTAAGTCTTCCCAGAAGGGCATCTGATGAAAGATATTTTATATGTTGCTGAAGCTCCTGTACGGTGACCTGACTATATCCTTCAATTGAAAATATGAACAGGACAAAAAGTACAGGAATCGACTGAATAATATTTCTGAATTTAAAAAGGATATTTTTTCCCATTAAATGTGTTTTTAATTTATTCAAAAAGTTTAAATGCTTCCTTAATTAATCCTATAGCCTCCATGAGTTGCTTCTCAGTGATAACTAGGGGAGGAGCAAACCGGATTATATGATTATGTGTGGGTTTTGCAATCAGCCCTTTATCTTTCATTGCCAGACAGACATCCCAGGCTTCTTTACCATTCTTTGGTTTTATGACTACGGCATTAAGAAGTCCTTTGCCGCGAACAAGTTCAACCATATCTGACTTTATAGTACTGAATTCAGAACGGAATATCTTACCAAGACGATCAGCATTGTCTGCAAGTTTTTCATTTTTAATAACTTCCAGGGCTGCAATAGCAACTTTAGCTGCAAGCGGATTTCCTCCGAATGTTGAACCGTGTTCTCCTGGTTTTATAGTAAGCATGATCTCGTCATCAGCAAGTACTGCAGAAACAGGCAGAACGCCGCCTGATAATGCTTTTCCCAGGATGAGTATATCTGGACGAACGCCTTCGTGATCGCATGCGAGCAGCTTTCCTGTACGGGCAATTCCTGTTTGAACCTCATCAGCTATAAAAAGTACATTTTTAGATTTACACAGATCATATGATTTCTTAAGAAAGCCCTCGTCAGGAACAAAAACGCCAGCTTCTCCCTGGATCGGTTCAACCAGAAAACCTGCAACATCCGGATCTTTGAGGGCATTTTCAAGAGCCTTTAAATCATTATAGGGAATTATTATAAAACCCGGTGTAAATGGCCCGTAATCATTTCTGGCATCGGGATCAGTCGACATTGAAATGATAGATATAGTTCTGCCATGAAAATTGCCTTCGCATGCTATTATCTTCGCATTGTTTTGATTTATACCTTTCTTTTTGTAGGCCCATTTACGGCAGAGTTTCAGTGCTGTTTCATCAGCTTCGGCACCGGAATTCATTGGCAGAACCTTGTCGTATTTGAAATATTTTGTGATATATTCTTCAAATTCACCGAGCACAGAATTATAAAATGCCCTTGAAGTCAGTGTGAGCCTTTTTGCCTGATCTGTTAATGCCTTAATAATTGCAGGATGGCAATGTCCCTGATTAACTGCTGAATAGGCAGACAAAAAATCGAAATACCTTTTTCCGTCAACATCCCACACGAATGGTCCCTCACCTCTTTCGAGAACAACGGGAAGAGGATGATAGTTATGAGCACCAAATTTATCTTCCCGTCTAATATAATCCTGAGTATTCATATTATTGATTATTAAATAGATAATAAATGATTAATTCTGCCTACAATCTTACGAAAGCTTTTTAATATTTCAAAACTCTCTTTTTACCACTATGGAACAATGGTTTGTCACTAAGTCTCTCAGTCTCTCAGTCCCTCAGTCCCTCAGTCTTTTTCCCATAATCCGGGTCTCAGGTGTTTTGTTCTTTGTTCAGATTGCTCATGTCTCCAGTCTTCAATTTTTGCTGCGTGGCCTGAAAGAAGTATTTCAGGAACTTTCCATCCATTAAATTCGGCAGGTCGGGTATAAACGGGTGGTGCAAGAAGATCGTCCTGAAAGGAATCGGAGAGGGCGGACTGTTCATCAGAAATAGCTCCGGGGATGAGTCTTACAATTGCATCAGTAATAGCAGCTGCAGGTAATTCACCTCCTGAGAGAACATAATCCCCAATTGATATTTCCTTTGTTATCAGATAATCTCGAATTCTTTGATCAACGCCTTTATAATGGCCTGCCAGTATAATAATGTTGTTTTTTAGTGAAAGCTGGTTAGCCAATTTCTGATTAAATTTTTCTCCGTCAGGTGAGGTATATATTATTTCATCATATTCCCTCTCACTTTTAAGCTTTTCAATAGCCTTAAAGACAGGTTCTATCATCATAACCATGCCTGCTCCTCCTCCGAAAGCATAATCATCTACACTTTTGTATTTATCATTTGTAAAATCGCGTAGATTGACAATGTTTATTTCTACCAGTTTTTTCTCCTTTGCTCTTTTTACTATTGAATGGTTAAACGGGCTCTCGAGCAACTCCGGCATGACAGTTATGATATCAATTCTCATCTGAAGTATTTTTCGTAAAAATACAAAAATTGAAATCCATTTACCGCAAAGACCGCAAAGGTTTTACGCAAAGGTCGCTAAGAGCTGACATATAGGATTTCTTCTTTGTGTTCTTCGCGACTTCTTTGCGTGCTTTGCGGTTAAAAAGACTCTCATTGGTACGGATGACTCAAAAAATGCAGGATTAATTTATTCAATTATATTTGCCGGATGAAGTGTAGAGAGAATTGCGGAGCATGTTGTATTGCATTATCAATTTCATCGCCATTGCCTGGTATGGCCAGTGGTAAAGAGGCAGGAGTGAGGTGTATTCATCTCCTTGAAGATTACAGATGTGCAATTTATGATAATCCGGAATATCCAAAAGTATGTTCCGGGTTCAAAGCGGAGAAAGGCTTTTGCGGTAAAGACAGGGAGGAGGCGATGAAAATTCTGTATTCACTATCAGATTGCCCCCCAAGGGGCTAACTACCTTCCTGAACTATAAACGACTTTCCCTCCAACGATAGTATAATCCACCTTAGTTTTCATTATTTCGTTTTCAGGAATTGTCAGGAGGTCTTTATCAACAATTACAATATCAGCCAGAAAACCGGTTTTGATCATACCTTTCCGGTCTTCCATAAACTGAGCGTATGAAGAACCAAGAGTGTAATATTCTATAGCTTTGTCCATTGAAATTTTCTGTTCAGGGTGCCAGCCTTCACCTTCTTCGCCAAGCCTGTCTTTGCGTGTAACTGCAGCATATAGTCCCTCCATTGGATTGAGCGGTTCAACCTGATAGTCTGTGCCAAACGCCAGAATAGCTCCGGCATCTGCAAGACTTTTCCAGGCATACGCACCTTTTGCTCTTTCAGGGCCAATACGTTTTTCGCAGAATTTCTTATCGGAGATGCAATGTGTTGGTTGCATTGAGGCAATTACTCCAAGTCTGGCAAATCGTGGAATATCAGAAGCCTGAAGTGTTTGTGCGTGCTCAACCCGGTGACGGCTGTCGCGTTTCCCATTCACTGATTCAGCTTTTTCATAAGCATTTAACACCCAGTTATTACCTTTATCGCCGATAGCATGAACGCCTATCTGGAATCCCAACTTATCAGCAGTAATGATCATTTTCTCCATCACTTCATATGGTATCAATGCGAGCCCCGATGTGGAAGGATTATCGGTAAATGGTTCAAACATTAATGCAGTACCTGATCCTAATGTACCATCCATAAAAGCTTTCAGATATCCGAATCTTATCCAGTTGCCTTCTTTAGGATAACGTTTTTCAAGCTCAAGATAGCTTTTAAGAAGGATTGTATCCGCAGTCAGTGATTTCCCAATATCTATCCTGCTCGTCAGCTCACCATCTTTCTGGAGTTTTGCATAAGCCTCGAAATCTGCACTTCCCGGTACCTGAATGCTGGTAACTCCTAGCTCACGGGCTTCTTTTAAAGCGAGAAGATATCCTTGCCATAATCTCGCGTTTTCTTCTTCAGCAGTCCTTCCCGGCTTAATTTCGCCGGTTTTAATCAGCTTCTCTGCATTTTCCTTAATAATACCAGTTGGTTCACCAGTTACCGGATCTTTTTGTATCACTCCGCCAAATGGATCGGGAGTATTTTTAGTTATACCTGATGCTTTCAGCACATAAGAATTTACAAGAACAGAATGTCCGTCTGCCCTGCTGAGCATAACCGGATTATCTGGAGAAACTTTATCCAGAAGTTCTTTTGTGGGCCATTTTTTATCAGTGAACATTTCATGTTCCCAGTGCCCTCCCCTGATAAGTTCCCCTGGGCTAGACCTCGAAACCTGGGCCTTAACTTTTTCGGTTATCACAGAAGGATCAGTGGTATATCGAAGTTCGATGTAATCCGGATCAAGAGGGCCGAAATGCACATGAGCATCATTAAAACCCGGAATCACAAGCCTTCCGCCGGCATCTATGACTTTTGTGCAGCACTTTTCTATCAATAACGATATTTCAGCTGTTGAACCGACGGCGATTATTTTTTCTCCCTTTATGGCGACTGCCTGTGCTATCGGGTTATTTTTGTCAATTGTTAGAATTATTCCGTTTATTATAACAAGGTCGGCTTTTTCCATTTGTGCAAATGAACCTGCTGTTGACATGATAAATACTGATAATGAGATAATTATTTTTTTCATTAGTTTATTATTTCATTTTTGAAACCACTAATAAAGATAAGATGGAATTCCGGAATCCGAAATCCATTAACCGCAAAGTTCACAAAGATTTAAGAACTAAGATCGCAAAGAAGAAAAATAACCTCACGCCTCATGCCTTACGCCATATTTTAACTTCTCTTTAAGAATTTTGTTGATTTTTAATGATGTATGCTGTTACAAAACCGGTAATTTCGCAAAAAACAATTTATTATGAACATTGCATTGATCGGTTATGGAAGAATGGGTCATGAAATTGAGTCTATCGCCATTAAACGTGGTCATTCTATAAAACTGATAGTAGATCAGTATAATGAAGATGATCTAAATAGTGCCAATCTGAAAGGAATTGATGTTGCAATTGAGTTTTCATCACCCGATGCTGCATTAAATAATATAATAAAATGCCTTAGTGAGAAAGTTCCTGTTGTGTCAGGCACTACCGGCTGGCTTCAAGACTATAATAAGGCTGCTGAAGCATGCATAGGGAATAATACTGCCTTTATTCACTCTTCAAATTTCAGTATAGGCGTCAATCTGCTTTTCAGGCTGAACAGTGAACTGGCAAAGCAGATGGAACATTACAACGATTATACAGTCTCTGTTGAGGAGATTCATCATACAAAAAAGCTTGATGCACCAAGTGGTACTGCAATAGTACTGGCAGGAGGCATTATTGACAAGCACTCAAGGTATAAGAAATGGTGTACTGATAATGATAAAAA
This sequence comes from Bacteroidales bacterium, assembly GCA_050014255.1. Classification (GTDB taxonomy): domain Bacteria; phylum Bacteroidota; class Bacteroidia; order Bacteroidales; family VadinHA17; genus LD21. Next base: position 10,073 of record JBEKDR010000044.1, read on the forward strand.
AGACCTATGTATACCTATACGTTCAATCAGGCAGGGAGATATTCCGGGAACACATACAGTAACCTGGGATTCAGAAATTGATACAATAAGCATAAAGCATGAGGCAAAAAACAGGAAAGGCTTAGCGCTTGGTGCAATTATCGCTGCAGAGTACATACATTCAAGAAAAGGAGTGTTCACAATGAATGAAATCATGGGATTCTGATAATTATTTCTATTTTTACCAACTCTATAAAGCAGTTTTATTATGAATGAACTTTTGTCAAAAAAAAATATAAGATTTGCAATTGTTGCAATTCTTTATATTCTTGTTGTAATCTGGATTGGTAATTACTGGTTCCTTATTGGGTTAGCTGTTATCTACGATTTATATATCAGTGAGAAAGTTAACTGGACGTTCTGGAAAAAGCGTGACGGTAAGAATAGCACTTTTATTGAATGGCTTGACGCCCTGATATTTGCCGTAATCGCAGTTTCTCTGATAAATATCTTTCTATTTCAGAATTATAGAATTCCGACTCCATCGATGGAGAAGTCATTGCTGGTTGGTGATCATCTTTTTGTGAGCAAACTGGCATATGGACCGAGAATGCCGAATACTCCGATTGCATTTCCTTTTACACAACATACAATGCCGCTCACCAAGGGTAAATCATGGTCAAATCTGATAATCTGGCCTTATAAACGCCTTGCGGGAGGAGGTAAAGTAAAAAACAACGATCCGATTGTTTTCAATTTTCCTGCAGGTGATACAGTTGTTGTGGAAGAACAGACTACCAGTTATTATGAGATTGTCAGGAGAAGAGCCAGAGAATTAAAAGAAATGGATGGTGTTTCTGCATCTAAACCAGGCAACTACTATCTGCAGATGGCGAGGAAAGAGATTTGGGATAAATATACAGTCATATACAGACCGGTTGACAGGAGAGACAATTATGTTAAAAGGTGTATCGGTATTCCGGGTGATACTGTTACTATCAAATCAGGTGTGCTTTATGTTAACGGTAAAATTGTTCCTGACAATGGGACCCAGCAGACAACTTATGCTGTCAGGACTAACGGAACTTCTATCAATCCAAAAGCATTTGAACGCCTGGATATCTCAAAATCTGATCAGACAATGATGTCCGGTTCAGTTTACCTGTTGCCTCTGACCAAGCCAAATGCTGAAACAATTTCTAAGTTTACAAACGTTTCTGAAGTATCACCAGTCTATACCGGGAAAGGGGAATATGCACCACATATTTTCCCTTATAATCCTGTTTATGGCTGGAATGAGGATAACTACGGACCTATATGGATGCCTGTTAAAGGTGCGACTGTTAAACTTGATACATCCAATCTCTGCCTTTATGAGCGTATAATTAATGTATATGAGCATAATAAACTGAGGGTTGAAGGAAGCACCATTTATATAAATAATGCTCCTGCTGTGAGTTATACCTTCAGGATGAATTATTACTGGATGATGGGAGACAACCGTCATAATTCCGCAGATTCAAGATACTGGGGTTTTGTTCCTGAGGATCATATTGTGGGTAAACCGAAGTTTATATGGTTATCGCTCGATAAGGAGGCAAGTGGTCTGAAAAGAATAAGGTGGAGCAGGATGTTTATGAAGGCGAGATAATCTCTACCAGGTCTTTCTCTCAGAATAGACCCCCTTTTTAATTTTCCCCCAAAGGGGGAAAAAATTCTCCTGTATTATGGATATTTTGAATAGACGGTTGAGTGTTTTCTCCCCCCGTGGGGGAGATGTCGCAAAGCGACAGAGGGGGTAAGTAAATAGTAAAGAAATTTAATTTATTTAACTTTCTCCACGATTGCTTTAAAAGCTTCGGGGTGATTCATTGCCAGGTCTGCAAGAGTTTTTCTGTTCAGCGTAATGCCTTTTTTATCAAGTTTACCGATAAATTCGGAATAGTTCATATCATACTGACGAACACCCGCATTTATTCTTTGAATCCATAAGGCCCTGAAAAGGCCTTTCTTTTTCTTCCTGTCGCGGTATGCATACCCCATCCCTTTGTCGAGGGTATTCTTTGCAACCGTTATTACATTTCTTCTTGATCCGAAGTTTCCCTTTGTCTGCTTAAGAACCTTTTTTCTCCTGGCTCTTGAAGCGACTGAATTTACTGATCTTGGCATAACTCATTTTTTTTGAATGTCAGCGGTTCGCCAGCCGGCGAACTCTTAAGTGCTGAACAATCTGTTAATACTATAATTAATTTTATCAATGCGTTCAACAATTATTTCATCGCGAGCAACAGCTTAACATTTTTAAGATCTGGTTTTTTAACCTCACCGGCATAGGTAAGATTTCTCTTACGTTTGGTCGATTTTTTTGTAAGGATGTGACTTTTAAATGCATGTTTACGCTTGATCTTTCCTGTTCCGGTCAGAGAAAATCTCTTCTTTGCACCCGGATTCGTCTTCATTTTTGGCATTTTTCTATATCAAAATATATTAAAAAACTATTTTTTCTTTTTGGGTGAAAATGATACGATCATTCTTTTACCCTCCAGTCTGGGAAGCTGTTCAACTTTTCCATATTCTTCAAGGTCATTGGCAAAACGTAACAGTAATACTTCACCCTGTTCCTTGAATAAAATTGATCTGCCTTTAAAAAATACGTAAGCTCTCACTTTTGCATCCTCCTCGAGGAATCTCATGGCATGTTTGAGCTTAAAGTTATAATCGTGATCATCGGTGTTGGGTCCGAACCTGATTTCTTTCACAACAACTTTTGATGCTTTGGCCTTTATCTCTTTTTGCTTCTTCTTTTGCTGGTAAAGAAATTTCTGATAATCAACAATCCGGCAAACAGGGGGATCTGCATTTGGCGAAATTTCAACCAGGTCAAGTTCCAGGTTATCTGCAAGCCTTAGAGCATCCTGAATACTCATTACGTCTGCTTCTATTTCTTCACCTACTACTCTGACCACTTTTGCTGTGATCCTGTGGTTGATTTTGTGAGCCGGCTGGGTAACCCTTGCCGGGCTTCGCCTGATTGGTAAAGCTATAGTTCTTTCCTCCTAATTTTTGTTAATACTAAAATTATCTATTACGCATTAAAATGCAATCTCTTTTTTAATCTCAGAATTTATAAAATTCACAAATTCTTCAATTTTCATACTCCCTTTATCGCCTTCTCCCTGCTTCCTGACAGCGATTGTCTCGTTTTCAACCTCTTTTTCACCAACAATAAGAAGGTAAGGAATCCTCCTTAATTCATTATCCCTGATCTTCTTACCTATCTTTTCGCTTCTATCGTCAATCAGAGTGCAAATATCGGAATTATTTAGAATTTCCAAAACTTTTCCTGCATAATCATTGAATTTTTCACTTATAGGCAATATGACTGCTTTTTCAGGTGCAAGCCAGAGAGGGAATTTTCCGGCAGTATTTTCAATTAATACTGCAACAAAACGCTCCATCGATCCGAAAATTGTACGGTGAATCATTACCGGCCTGTGTTTCTGATTATCGCTACCATTATATGTCAGTTCAAATCTCTCCGGAAGGTTATAATCAACCTGGATTGTACCCAACTGCCATTTTCTGCCAATTGCATCTTTTACCATAAAATCGAGCTTTGGGCCATAAAACGCAGCTTCTCCTGTGACTACGGTTGTCTCAAGTTTCTTCTCAGCTGCAGCTTCAATTATATCTCGCTCTGCTCTCTCCCAGTTTTCATCCGAGCCAATGTATTTTTGTTTGTTATCCGGATCACGAAGGGATACCTGGGCAGTATAATCATTGAAATTAAGGATCTTAAAAATGTATAATATCAGGTCGATAATGCTTTTAAACTCATCTATCAGTTGGTCGGGCCTGCAAAAGTGGTGTGCATCATCCTGCGTGAAACTTCTGACTCTGGTAAGTCCGTGTAGCTCACCACTTTGCTCGTACCTGTATACTGTTCCGAATTCAGCCATTCTGAGTGGCAGATCTTTGTAGGAGTGTGGTGTTGCATTATATATCTCACAATGGTGAGGACAGTTCATTGGTTTGAGCATAAACTGTTCGCCTTCCTGAGGTGTTGATATAGGCCGAAACGAATCGGCTCCATATTTTTCAAAATGACCGGAAGTCTTGTAAAGGTTCACGTTTCCTATATGCGGTGTTGTGACAATCTTATATCCTCTTTTCCTTAATTCTTTAGTAAGAAAAGTAATGAGATTCTGCCTGATATCTGACCCTTTCGGAAGCCATAAGGGAAGACCCATACCTACTTTTGGCGAGAAGGCGAACAATTCCAGTTCTTTTCCTATTCTGCGATGATCTCTTCTTTTTGCCTCTTCAAGAAAAACCAGGTATTCATCAAGAAGTTTCTGTTTAGGATAGGTGATGCCATAAATTCTTGTAAGCATCTTGCGATTCTCATTGCCTCTCCAGTATGCACCGGCAACACTAAGAAGCTTTATGGCTTTTAAAGGTTCAGTCGAAGGAAGGTGAGGTCCCCTGCAGAGATCCGTGAAATTACCCTGTGTATATAAGGTAATTGTACCGTCTTCAAGTTCGCTTATCAGTTCGGTTTTATATTCATCACCCTTTTTTGAGAAAAAATCAAGAGCCTCTTTCTTGCTTATATCTCGTCTGTTGTATTTGAGATTCTTCGCAGCCAGTTCCTTCATTTTATTCTCAATAGTCTGGAGATCGGCCTCAGTGATTACAATATCATCTCCCGGATCTACATCGTAGTAGAATCCATTCTCGATAGCAGGGCCGATTCCGAATTTCATGCCCGGGTATAAGGACTCCAGAGCTTCAGCCATAAGATGGGCAGAAGAGTGCCAGAATGCATGCTTTGCTTCAGCATCTTCCCACTTATGAAGCTTAAGTTTAGCATCATCGTTGATTGGTCTGGTCAGATCCCATATCTCACCATTCACAGTGGCTGCATATACCTCTTTGGCCAGCCTGGGACTTATCTGTTCCGCGACTTCAAGACTGCTGATTCCTTTATTATATTCTCCTGAGGATCCGTCTGGAAAAGTTATCTTTATCATTCTGAACGCTTCTTTTTATTGGAGTGCAAAGATAAATATAATTTTTAATTTATATGTTTTAAAAATTGAGACAGGACTGTGCCATATACACATCATCAGGTTGTATAGGAGGGTCATGCATTGGCTTTCTGGATCTCAGGCCAGACTTTCCATCTTGAGGTTGTGGGCGTGACAGCAATCCAGGTCATTCCTTTGCCTTAGAGAGGAATCTCCTGCGATCTTATTATTAATATCCTCGACTCATATAATTTATTTACAAAAAAAAAGTTAGGTTTGTAAGAATTATATAACGATCCCAACCTTTCAAATAGAACAGATGTCAAAAAACCGGTTATTTATCACAAAGCCACTTCCTCAGCTATTCAGTGAATCTCAGGAATCTGGTGGCCTGAAGAGATCTCTTACAGCACTGAATCTTACGACATTAGGCATCGGAGCAATTATTGGCGCCGGCATTTTTGTGCTTTCGGGTCAGGCTGCTGCTCAATATGCCGGTCCTGCTATTGTTTTATCTTTTATTGTTTCAGGATTAGCTTGCGGTTTTGCAGGACTATGCTATGCTGAATTTGCCTCAATGATACCAATTGCCGGAAGCGCCTATACGTATTCATATGCTACATTGGGTGAATTTCTGGCCTGGATAATCGGATGGGATCTGATCCTTGAGTATCTTTTTGCCGCTTCAACAGTTGCAGTTGGCTGGTCAGGATATGTGGTGAGTTTTTTAAAAGACCTTCATATATTTATTCCCCCTCAGTATACGGGAGCAGTGGGGACAGTCCTGGTTAATGTTCCAGACATGGGATGGAAGCCATTAACAGATACTTTTGCACATACCCTTGCTTCATCAGGTATTCAGGTTGATTCATTAGCTCATGTAACATGTGTTCTGAATATCCCGGCCATGTTCATCGTTGCTCTCCTGACAACCCTCCTGGTTATCGGCATTAAAGAATCTGCCAACTTTAATAATATAATGGTAATAACCAAAGTATCGGTTATTATTTTGTTTGTAGCTATCGGTATCATGTTCGTAAAAACAGTTAATTGGCATCCTTTTATACCTGTCAATAAAGTTGAATCTGCTCCTATATCTGAATACGGCTCATTATGGGGCTGGTTGAAGGCTTATTCTCATGAGTTTGGTAAATTTGGTATCAGTGGTATTTTAAGGGGTGCCGGAGTAATATTCTTTGCATATATTGGATTTGATGCCGTTTCAACTGCAGCTCAGGAGGCAAAAAACCCTCAGCGCGATATGCCGATTGGTATTCTGGGGTCACTTGGGATTTCTACAATTTTATATATTCTTGTGGCAATTGTACTTACCGGTATTGTAAGCTATACTACGTTAAATGTAGCTGATCCCGTTGCTGTAGGTGTTGATGCAATGGGCAAGGGGATGTTCTGGTTGAGACCTGTTGTGAAGATTGCTGCTATTGCAGGATTAAGTTCTGTTATTCTTGTAATGCTTTTGGGACAACCGAGAATATTCTACTCCATGTCAAAAGATGGTTTGTTGCCTCCTGTTTTTTCAAAGGTTCATCCAAGGTTTAAGACTCCTTATGTCAGTACAATCATAACAGGAACAGTTGCTATGGTCATTGCAGGAATCCTGCCTATCAGCATCCTTGGAGAACTGGTTTCAATCGGCACACTTCTTGCTTTCATAATAGTCTGCCTAAGTGTTTTGGTGCTCAGAAAATCCAAACCCGATATTAAACGTCCGTTTAAAACACCATGGGTTCCCCTGGTACCAATACTTGGAGCCTCTATATGCTTTCTGCAAATGGCATCCTTGCCTCTTGATACATGGCTAAGACTCATTATCTGGATGGCTATAGGATTCTGTATTTATTTCTTTTACGGAGTGAAACATAGTAAGATAAGACAAAACACTCCAAGGGAATAAGACCCCCTGTACCGCTGATGCGTGACGTCCCCCTGGAAAGGGGGACTAATTTTATGTATTTAAGAATGATTTCTTTACTTAAAAAGATGTTTGCTGAGTAATCTTAATGCTTCTGTTTTATTTGATGTATCAATAAGGAGAGAAAGGCTGTTAGGACTCCCACCATATGAGATCATCTTCAGAGGGATAGTATTTAGTGCTTCAAATATTTCAGGCGCTGAACCTGTCCTTTCAGTACGGAAATCTCCCACAACACATACAATTGTCTGATTCTCTTCAACTTCCACGGTTCCAAGTTCTTTCAGGTCTTTTGCTATCTGTTTAATGAATTCAGGATTGTCTATCGTGATAGATACTGCAACCTCCGATGTTGTGATCATATCAATAGGTGTTCTGTATGCTTCAAAGATCTCAAATACTTTACGGAGGAATCCATAAGCCATTAACATCCTGTCGGATCTGATCCTTAATGCGGATATCCCGTCCTTTGCTGCAACCGCTTTATAATCCAGAAGAGTTGATGAAGATGTTATCAGGGTACCAGGATCTTCCGGTTTCATGGTGTTCTTAAGCCTTACAGGTATATTCTTTTCACGGGCCGGATTAACGCTGGACGGGTGTAATATCTTTGCACCGAAATAAGCAAGTTCGGCTGCTTCATCGAACGATAATTCCCTGATAACCTTTGTGTTCTCGACAAACCGCGGATCATTGTTATGAAACCCGTTAATATCAGTCCATATCTGAATCTCCGATGCGTTTACGGCAGCTCCTATTAAGGAAGCTGTAAAATCGCTGCCACCCCGTTTCAGATTATCGATCTCCCCGTAAGCGTTTCTGCATATAAATCCCTGGGTGATAATAATATTTTCTGAAGGACAGCTTTTAAGTTCCCGCTCAATATTTTCTTCAATGTAAAAAGAATCAGGTTCTCCGTCTTTATCGATACGCATGAAACTCATGGCCGGTAAAAGGATCGAGTTGATATTTCTCTCCTGAAGCAGAAGATGGAATAACGAAGTGGATATCAGCTCTCCCTGGGCAAGGATTGCTTTTTCCTGACGTTTTGTGAATACTCTGAGAGTGAAGTTCCTGATATATTCAAAATGTGAATCAATCAGCTCGTGTCCGGATTTTTTGTAATTCTCTGTTGCAAAAAGTTCCTCAACTACCTGATGATATTTCGATCTTAAATCATTGTTTTTGACTGATGCTTCATTAATACTGTCGGAATACAGCAGGTCGGTAATTTCAACCAGGCAGTTCGTAGTACCTGCCATGGCAGATAAAACGACGATCTTTCTCTCATCATCATTTATTAATGGTATCAGCGCTTTTATCCTGTCGGGGCTTCCCACTGAAGTCCCCCCAAATTTCATAATTTTCATATAAGTAATTTATTAAAAAAAAACCTGCATCTATTTGCAGGTCTATATATCTTTTATGGTTCAAAACTTACACATAGAGATAATGAAGACCTGTAATACAGATGCCCGTTACACCAAAAAAGCCTAATTCTCTGATTATTCACATTTTTATTATCTGGGAGCAAAAATATACTTTTAATTAATAAAGAATATTTAATTGGTATATTTTTTGTTAACATATATAGTAATTAATAGTTTAAATGGAAATTTTCTAAAATGAAGAAAACTGTTTTTTTATTACTGGTAATTCTGGTTGCAATTCAGACAGTTGGATTCAGCCAGAAAAAAAAGGAAAGGGAAGGCACAAAAACTGACACTCTTTCCGTAGATAGCCTGGAGTATCGGTTAATCATTCTGGACCCTGGTTTTGAGACGTGGCTTTTGACAAAACCTCCAAAGAGTTTTTATTCAAATGATTATTATATTCAAAAAAACCGTTTCTATGTGGCAGAATGGAACCTGAGGTATATGACATCAAACAAAAATGTCCTGTACGATAATTATATAGATTATAATCCAAATACTGACTATGGGATTGATGTTAATTACAAACTCTATTACTATTTCAGGTATTTTGAAGAGATGAATCATGTAAAGCTTCTGAACTTTGACAGGTGATATCGGTTCTCGGTCCTGGGTACTGGGTACTGGGTACTGGGTACTGGGTAGTCAGGCTTATTCACAGTATGCTGAGAACTGCTCAAACCCAAGCACCTAGCACCCACAACCCAGTACCAGAAGGATTTTAGTATCTTTCTTCATATATTTCATTTTTATTTATATTTTTGCAGCCGCTATCTTTTCCGGCCCAGATGGCGAAATTGGTAGACGCGCTAGTTTCAGGGACTAGTGTCAGTAATGATGTGCAGGTTCGAGTCCTGTTCTGGGCACTTTGAAGACAAAAGACAAAAGTAAAAAGACCAAAGTACTTTTATCTTTATACTTTTATCTTTTATCTTTTATCTTGATTTTCGCCCAGATGGTGAAATTGGTAGACACGCCAGCTTGAGGGGCTGGTGCTCGCAAGGGTGTGCAAGTTCGAGTCTTGTTCTGGGCACCAACAAAGAGAGTTAGAAATAGCTCTCTTTTTTATTTTAAATCAACGGGTTACACTCTGATACTCAAAGAACATATTTTCTATTTGAGAAGCATGTGAGAAGCGCTTCAGGGTTAAACATTAATTTATCAGTGTAAAATTAGTGGAAATATTATTCATGTGACAATGTCTAATTTATTCTCATTAATATATTTTATTCGAACTTTCAGATGACAAAAAAGCCCCGGAGCTGATTTCCGTGGCCTACTTCTCGCTGCATGGTGGGATGGGCTGATAGGTGCTTTATGCCTAATATATTAAAAAAAAGTTGAAATCAACCTTGCATTAAGTGCCTGACTGCGAAGGAAAGATCCTCATTAATTACTCGTGAACTCATTTTTGAATATAAAGGATGTTAGAGCTATTATCAATCATAATCTTCCCAAACCGCATTAATACACTTTGACCGAGTAACATTGGTGCATTTATTGAATTTGAAATAGATGCTTCTACATTTTCAATAGTTTGATTGCCGATTTGAAGCTCTCTTATAATTATTCTCTTACTTTTTGCATGGCTTCCATCAGCAAAAGTGTAAGTTTGTGTTCCAATGTAATCTGATTCCTTAAGTGTGCCAGTCCTTATTAACGTCAATGCAACATCAGGAGAGATCATTACATCTGATGCTCCTGAATCATAAATCATACTAATTTTAAGTACACTGTTAAGAACGACAGGAATTGTATATAATCCTCCAGAAGTTTTTTCTAATTTTATGACATTGGACGTGATACCAGTCGTGATTTTATCTGAGCTTGTCGGGTTACCTACAAATGGATCTTTTGGATCTGTTCCTGCAAAGTATTTTGGATCAGATTTTACTAGGTTAAACAAATGTGTAAACGCATTATATAACGATTCATGAATAAGTTCATCATTTGAGAATTTAATATACGGTGAAAAAAAACTGTATTTTTCAGTTAAATTAACAGCTCTGGAATTGCAGTCATCTGAGCCTTCTTTAACGCTTTTCATTCCCGAAAATCCAATCGTACCTTGTGGATAAATTAACCATGTTGATTGATAATCAACGTTAGCATTTTCAATTAGGAATCTCTTAACGTCTAACTGACAACTTGAATTGCTTGGATTATTATAATAATAGATAGTCAAATATCCACCATAAGTAACCTCAATATGATAAAGGTTGTAACCAATAGAATTATCTTCAAGTTTTTTATTGATATAATTAACAGTCTCTTGTAAGGTCAAATCTTGGCAAAATCCTTCAACAAAAAATATGCTGAAAATCAATAAATGTGTAATTTTCAAGAAATTAGATTTTGTAAATATAATGTTCCTGCACATAATGTATCATGTTTTGATGTTAATTAAATAACTTACTGATCCGGCAATTATTTACAGAGCCGTTGGCAACCATTTCTTATTCTTCCGCTCCTATAACAATCCTAAATTCATTTTCAATAGATTCTAAAACTGGTGGAATTTCCTCTTTAACTTTCTCTCCAGCCTTTTTAGCAAGTTTAAAATTAAATTCAAAATCTCCGCCTCCGAACCTATTCTTATATGTATAATCCCAGTAACTATCGAAATAGTCTGAATTAATTTTATCAATCAAGATACAAGTGCTTTTTTTAAAAAATATTTTCCGTTTCAGATAGAATTCTTGAAAGTCAATGTATGATTTACTCGCTAATTCAATTCTTGCATTTTCGTTTTTTTTGTCTAACTCAGCATCAGCACTTCCAAGTTTCCAAAGTTGAGTCATATTATGCATTGCAGAATCTAATGTAACAATTTTCTCATACAAATCTGATATTATTTTTAGACGTTCATCATGCAATTTACTTGCCTTAAAATAAATAAGTTCTAATGTTTTTTTATAATTTTCAATCGAAAAATTAAGTTGACGGTCAATGTCTTTTGATTTTTCGGCAAGCTCGTATTCATAACTTTTTATTTTTCTATCAATATAGAATTTACCTAACTCTTTCATTAACCAAGTCACAAATCCAGAAAGAATTCCTACAAAACCAATTTCTTTAATTATGCTTTGCCAATCCATGATAATTTGCTTTTTTAAACATTCGAGATGATTGATTCTTCTAAAGTTAGAAAATTAAATTGAATTGGCTTTGAAAAAGAAGCGTACTTCTTTGATCAAACTAGTTCAGCTTAATTACAATTCAATTTTGTGTGAATTTTAAGTAGCTTGGATTTCATTTTCTACTTTATTAACTTTGATTTTCCTCTTAATTTATCCAAAACCTATAATGAACGTCCAAGAATATATTGACAAGATCCACAAGCGTTACATTACAGGAATCTCAAGAGAACACAGCTATAGAGGTGATCTGCAGACGCTCCTCGAAACCCTGGCACCGGATGTTATGGTAACAAATGAGCCGGCAAGAGTTGCATGCGGAGCTCCGGATTACATCATTACCAGAAAAAATATTCCAGTAGGATATATTGAAGCAAAGGATATTGGATCAGACCTCAATAACAAAACCTACAAGGAGCAATTTGATAGGTACAGGCAATCATTAAATAACCTGATCATTACTGACTATCTAACCTTTCAGCTTTTCATTGACGGTGTCTTTGTTACCTCAATTTCCATTGGCGATATTCAGGGTAACAAAATTATAGCCCGGCCGGAGAATTTTGCCGGATTCGCAGACCTGATAAAGAACTTCTGTATCTTCACCGGGCAAACTATTAAGTCAGCTTCAAAGCTCTCAAAGATGATGGCTGGCAAAGCCCGGTTACTTGCAAATGTCATCGAGAGGGCACTTAATCCGGATATATCAGATGGTGAAATTTATGAACCTCAGAATTTGAATCTTCATAACCAATATGAATCTTTCAAACAAATTCTTATTCATGATATCACCTTTAAATCCTTCGCTGATATTTATTCTCAGACAATAGCTTATGGGATGTTTGCTGCCAGGCTTCATGATACTTCACTTGAGAATTTTACCAGACAGGAAGCTGCAGAGCTTATCCCGAAGTCAAATCCATTCCTGAGAAAGCTATTTCAGTATGTTGCCGGTTATGACCTGGACGACCGGATAAAATGGATTGTTGATGCCCTTGCTGACATTTTTAGGGCAACAAATGTTGAAGAACTACTGAAGGACTTTGGAAAGTCAACCCATCAGCACGATCCTATGATTCATTTTTATGAGACCTTCCTGACTGAGTATGATCCTGCATTGCGCAAAAGTCGTGGAGTATGGTACACCCCTGAACCGGTGGTAAATTTTATTGTACGTGCAGTTGATGACATTCTTAAAACTGAGTTTGGAATGTCACAAGGCATAGCGGATACTTCGAAGATTAAAATCAAGGTCCAGACTCCCGGCACTGGGAAGACTGTTGAAAAAGATGTACACCGGGTGCAGATTCTTGATCCTGCAGCGGGAACGGGTACTTTTCTTGCTGAAATAATTAAACAAATCTATCAGAAGTTTGAAGGGCAGCAAGGGATCTGGAGTAGATACGTTGATGAACATCTTTTACCCAGGCTTAACGGGTTTGAGATTTTAATGGCGTCTTATGCTATGGCACACCTGAAGCTTGATATGTTACTCACGGAAACAGGATACAAACCGATTAAAGAACAGAGATTAAGAATATATCTGACAAATAGCCTTGAGGAGCACCACCCGGATACCGGGACTCTTTTTGCCAACTGGTTGAGTACTGAAGCAAATGAAGCAAATCATGTTAAAAGGGATACTCCTGTTATGGTTGTACTTGGAAATCCACCGTATAGTGGAGAGAGTTCCAATAATGGGAAGTGGATTATGGATTTGATGGAGGATTATAAGAAAGAACCAGGGGGAAAAGAAAAATTGAAAGAGCAAAACTCAAAATTTATTAATGATGATTATGTTAAATTCATACGTTATGGTCAACACTTTATTGAAAAAAACGAAAGTGGTGTACTCGCTTTCATTAACGCTCACGGATTTTTGAACAATCCCACTTTTAGAGGGATGCGTTGGAACTTACTTAAGACGTATGATATAATTTACACATTAGATTTACATGGTAACGCAAAGAAAAAAGAAACCGCCCCTGATGGATCACCTGATATAAATGTTTTTGATATTGAACAAGGAGTGTCTATTAACTTCTTTATCAAAACGGGAAAGAAAAAATCGACTTCATTAGCGAAGGCTTTTCATTTTGATCTGTTTGGGAAAAGAGAATTAAAGTATGACTTTCTATTTAATAATAGTCTGAATACGACGCCATACAAAAAAGTAATTATTAATGAACCCAATTTTTTCTTTACTTCCAGGGACTATAAAGAAGAACAGACTTATGGGCAAGGATTTTTAGTACCAGCATTGTTCACTTTAAATTCTTTGGGTCTGCTTACAAAGAGAGACGATTTGTCTATTGATTTTAATTCAGAGAATCTGGAGAAAAAAATACTCTACTTTTTGGATGAAACAAAACCTATTGATGAAGTATGTAATCGATTTAATTTGGTTATTAGAGACAAAGACAAATGGGATGCGTACCAAACTCGTAATAATGTATCAATATTGGATATAAAATCACAAATCAGAAACTGTCAGTATCGTCCTTTTGATAATAGAAAGGTTTTCTATAACTCATATTTTGTTGCAAGACCAAATACTAAGGTATTAGGACATTTTATCAATGAAAACGTGGGATTGATAATTTGTAGGCAAGGACAAGCAGTTGGTGGTGATGAATGGAATGTGGTTTTTTCATGTAAGTATCTTACTGATCAAAATATCTTCAGACGAGGAGGAGGAACCATATTTCCTTTGTACCTATACCCCAAAACCGATGAGCAACAAATCATTGGGGCAACAATTGAAAAAATCCCAAATCTAAATCAAGAAATAGTAAGGCTTATTGAGCAAAAATTGAGATTAACCTTTACCAACGAAAAAGTTAATAGTGAAGGAACTTTCGCCCCAATTGATATTTTTGATTATATCTATGCCGTTTTACATTCTCCAACCTACCGATTGAAATATAAAGAGTTCCTTAAAACTGATTTCCCTCGAGTACCCTACCCTCAAAATGCTGGTAGCTTCTGGCAATTAGTCAATCTTGGTAGCGAGATTAGACAGATTCACCTACTTGAGAGTTCTGTACTAAATAAAAATATTACGACCTACCCGGTTAACGGATCGAATGAAGTCACCAAGCTCAAATATGAAGATGCAAAGGTTTGGATCAACGGCGATCAGTATTTTGATTATGTCCCCCAGATTGCATGGGAATTTTACATTGGTGGTTATCAGCCGGCACAAAAATGGCTGAAGGACCGGAAAGGGAGAATATTATCCTATGAGGATATTCAGCATTATCAGAAAATTATTGTTGCTCTCAATGAGACTGACAGGCTGATGAAGGAGATTAATAAGGTTGGGATTTTAAAATAAACTATAGTGGGACTAGTTTATATGAGTTTAAACGCTTAAAGGCAGTGCTATATATAGCATTTTAATGGCTATTCTTCATTTACTTAACCCTATTGCCATTTTATAGGCCAATGCAGTGTCGGGAAGCGGGGTTAGAGAATCTAATAAAATATTGTAAGTTCCTTTTTCTGATAGTTCGTCAGCAACTTTTTTAATTAAAGCTAAAGTAGCCTTCATCAAACTTGAACCTAGACTTAAACGGGCGACACCTAAATCCTGCAGTTCACGAACAGATAGAGGTAATCCTGCCCCAATTCCAGGATTTGAAAGAATATTAATTGGGGCATTAATTTCCTTAACCAGTGTTGAAATCGTTTCTTTTTCCCATACAGGCTGAATAAATATGCAGTCTGCACCTGCTTCCCGGTATTTATTGCCACGCTTTATTGATTCAGATAATTTTTCTCGTGTCGAACCTGACGAAGTATAAAATGAATCAGTCCTTGTATTAATTACTAAATGAAAGCCCAGTGAATCTGATAATGCACGAATAGCTGATATTCTTTCACAAAATTCAATCTCGTCAATTAATACTGGATTTAAATCATTACTGTCTTCAATGTTTATTCCAACAATTCCTGTTGCAATTATCTTTTTAACCGAATCAATTATTTCATTTAAATTATTTCCATATCCAGCTTCTATATCCACAGTTACCGGAACTTGTACTGCATTTACGATCCCCGTTATAGCTTCAATCATTTCTGACAATTGTATTACCTGGCAGTCAGGATAACCTAAAGAGGCAGCTATTCCCATACTGGTTGTTGCGATTGCTTTATAGCCACATGCTTCTATTAATTTAGAACTTCCGATGTCCCATGAGTTTAACAGAACCAAAATTTCTTTGTCTTGATGAAATTTCAAGAACATTTCAGCTTTTTCTTTTTGAATACTTGAAACCATAATCTTGTTATTTTTTATTGTTTTATATAAATATATCTAAATTCTCATTGAATCTTGACTAACGACAAAATTGATGTTAATAATCAGGGTGTTATAAATTGCCATGTGTCCAGGATTCTGTCAAAGTTAAATCAATTTTTGCCGTTCGCATACGAATTTAACGATCAAAATCGTGGGGGGAATTGCCACTAACAGGAGACTGTCTAATAACCAATATCGATTTTTCATCTAAACCAGATTTAATGATGTCTTCTCACTCTGGCGGTTTGGTCAGTCGTCGCCTCTGTCAGAGCTGACGAGGCAATTAATTAAAGCACCGTCCGAGTTGTGTGCTGTGATTTTATTTTTGGGTCAAGGTTTCTTACTCATTGAGAATTTCCAACCATTATCATCAAAGAACTGAAACAGATTCATATGTCTAACTTTGAAATATTTGCATACAGCTGGAATTTTTGTATCACTTTTTTCGCTTTCAGCACTTACAACTACAAAATCAGATTCATTCCCAAATAGGTTAACTTCATCCATTTTTTCAATTACCAACGAAATTATCCATGGATCTGCCTCATCTTTTTTTGCTCTTGGGTCTATCAATCGAGGGAAATTTGCTAAAATCTTTAATGCTAATTGACCTTGCTTATTTGTAATAGAATAAAATGATGATTTATATTTTGCAATCAATTTCCCAATTTCGTCCTTAGGTCCAGATGCTGGAACTATTTCATTATAAACCATGTCATGCGAGAACATCCTCTTTTGTTTGAATAGGTCGTCAATAAATTTCCAAAGGTCTGGGAATACTTTCGCTGGATAAAACCTATTAATAGTTATAAGGGCGCTACTGTCAATAAAGTATATATTGTTTTCAGACTTCATGTAGCAGTGTCGAGAGATTGAGGTTTAATGCATCTGACGCTTTGGTGTATGAAATTCGATTATCGTACATTGCCTCCAAAACCAAATTGAAAAAAGTTACACCTCTTTGAGCCTTGCTCTTAACTAGCGGTTTCACAAATCCGCTTTTCTTTTTTCCTGTTTTGTAAGTTGCCTTAATTTGATCTAGAAGGTCGAAAAATTTCATATCTGAAACTTTATTCGCTTCTTTCAGCCTTCTTAAGTATACTTCGCGACTAACCTTTAGATGGGAAGAATATTGGGATATTGTTTTTAAATCATCAGTTTGTTCAATTAAACTATCTGGTACCAAAAATTTTCCAGCAAAGAGATTACAATCCCATTCCTCTTTTTGCTTTTCAGTAACTTTCTCATATAAGCAGATACCAGATTGGTGTCGAAGTATATGAGCTAATTCATGGAAAATTGTAAAAATTCTTCCTGAATAACTATGGTTAGAATTAGTAACTATAGCATAAGGAAGCTTGTCAGTTACGCAAAATCCATGAACTTCATCCATTGGCATTGAGAATTGAAAAACCAAGATACCGAGTCGGTCTTCAACCGCCAATCTCCATTTACGATAAGCTTCACTTTCTGATTGCCAGCTTAATTGGTCCTCAATCTTTATATCTAAAAGGTCCCTTAAATGAGTACCAAAATTAGAACTGTCTGTAATATTCGCTCTAGCTATATCCAACCAGCTATATCTATCTTTCCAATATGTTTCGCCTTGAAGTTCTAATGCGATCTCACTAAAATAAGTTACATCACGAATAACGTCTAAAACATTTTTGGAAAACTTACTATCGGCTGGACTTAGATTTCTATAGTCCTTAGGTATTGCAGTCTTATTAGGAACGTCAGGTAACAAAAAAACAGCTAACTGCCTTTTATAAGAGTCTGCTAGAATTTTAAGTTTGCCAAGTGGTATATTTTTACCTTCTTTTTCCCATAATTTGTAGCGATCAGGATCAATATCTACCTTGCCAGCTATTTCCGAAAGGTCATAGCCAGCTTCTTCCCTTGCCCATCGAAGTACTTGTGGATTAATATTTAATTCTACCCTTGTCATCATATACAAATTAACGAAATTTTAGCAAGATAATCGTATATCTGTCATTAAATAACTGTCTCATCATGAGGGTCGCATTTCACACAACGGCCCGGAGGTTTATTGAGTTGGCGTCCGTGTCGAGATGCAGCGTTTTTGCAATGTCCCGATAGGCGGACAAGAAACTAAAGCAAAAACCGTGACAAACAACTTACCTTCATTGTCCGTGTTATCGGTTGGAATTTATAACCAAAATATAAAATACACTTTTACTTTCTATTAGGGAAACCAAACCAAGGTTTCGTGGTGCGAACATTTCCTTTTCTTTTAGCAAAGTGCTTGACTCTCGTCTTGGTAGGCTTTAGTGATTTGTTAGTCAGCTATTACCGGCTACTGAAATTTTATGATTAGAAGTCATTGCCGCACATCAATCAAAATACTTCAGTGAATTGTTTTTGATTAAAATTTCTCACACACAATTGTAAGCCACACTACAAAAAAATGCCAATCGAGATGTGCTTAATAAAGTCCAATACTTGACTCAAAATCACTTTTTATTTAAAAATTCAGCTCCCCGTAGGTTATAAAGAAGAAAACAGACAATAATGATATTAGTAAGGTACTGTCTTATGGATGATCTCCTATCATTATGGATATTTGGGAGCAAAATGGATTGGAATTTATTTTAGATGGCTCCATATCCATTTCTTCACATCCGTTACGTTTATCTGAAATAATGAAAGTTAGAATTCCTTCCGAATTAAGAGCGTTTGAAAGAGCTTCGCTAACAGCAACACCGCGAGGATTTGAACTAGTTAGGATTCCTATTCCTGATATAGAATATGATTTTCCAAAGGTAACTAAGTTTCTGTTTATATTCCACCCAGCGGTTTTAAGTACAGTCGCTAATTGGTCAGCGAGGGATACACTTTCGAAATTTGAGATTATGGAAAATACTGCTGCATCTTGTTTAATTGTAGTATCTGGCAATTCTGCCCATTTCGACATTTGTGACACAATTGTGTTAAATTGATCTTTACTAATATATCGAGGTGCTAGTTTCTCTTCAATTTTGACTCGAGCAAGACGTTCCTCTTCTGCTTTTTTATTTGCCTCCGCTGCAGCCAATTCTGCCTCTGCTGCACGCTCATTTGCTTTAGCCGCATTTTCAATAGCTTTTGCGGATTCAACGCCTGCTGAATAAATATCACGACGTAAATATCCCTCTTTAATATTCCCCATACATACAACCAGCAGGGTTGAAACAACTCCAACGGCAAGTGCTCCTATCAAAACCACATTTGCCCAATCATGTATCTTTGATGCTGTCTCAATTGAAAACCACATAAGATTTTTTAGTTTTATTTTAAAATTTGGTCTTATTATGAACATTTTGAAGTTATTCTGAAGAAAATATCTGTCGTCTGGATCATCAAATTATCTTGTATAGATTGGTTTTGCATAAATAATGAAACTTTTTAATTTATTGCCAGATGAGTAATAAATTCACTAAATTCTTTCTCACCCATTTCAGCCGGACGATTTTCGTATTGAAAAAAATAAACCTTTTTATTCAATTAATATAAGACTCTTCAGTTCATAAACTATAAGACTTAACCCGAATAATTTGTCTTACCTAGTCTAAAAGTTTTGGCTTTCTATAATCTGTCATTTTTAACTTAAATATTCTTATCTCTTAAAAATCATACCGATAACTAAATAGTGTTTTATACACAGTCTTATAACAGTATGCCCATTAAAGGTATGCATAAAAAATAGATTCACTGACCTGATAATTGTGAAATTTGATTTTATTACACAGCCTTATCCTGGTTAAAATTTTACATTGGAGGTTATCAGCCGGCGCAAAAATGGCTGAAGGACCGGAAAGGAAGAGTTATAAACAAAAATTCTCGGATTTCTCCAGGATTTGTCTCGATGAGTTAGGGATGTGTTATCATTGAACTGTTTGTCCTAGCAACAGATTTTTTCAAAATAAGCTTTCATAATATCTTTTACAAAGGTCTGCATTTGAATAGTTCTAATATTTAGATCCCTAGTTTGTGTTTTACCTTCATGAACAAAGTTTGATCTTAGGTCATATGCTTTGCTGAAAAAAGTAGAAGGGAGAAAATCATTATACTTTTTATTGTTGTCAAGTAAGTAATCCACAAGCAGCTTGCCACTTCTCTTTATCGACATCTTTTTAAGTAAACCCAAAGATCCAACCATAGATGCTTTTTCTTCTCGATCTATTTTCAATTCATCTATTCTCTTAATGTAGGAGTTTACTGAATTTTGCAATCGCTTTGAGACTTTCTCCTGGTCAATAAGTGCTTCTATTGCTGACATTAAAAGAATAAATCGTGCTGAGGAATTTACAATATTTAAATATGTGGCGGAATTATAGATCTCAATAGCACGTAGGAGATTTTCAGTGTTCTGATATTTTAATCCAATATACTTATTTAGAAGCTCTTCAAAAGTTTTAAAGCTTGATTTACCGTGTAGTGTTGGGGGACTTGACCCTATAAAGAGTGATCCTGAAGGAACTATTTTTGCTCCAATAAAATCATCTTCAACATTCCTACCACTCTGTTGTTTAATTTCTTCAAGAAACGATTTTCCGACCCAAGATGATTTTAAATCAGGATTGATTAAGATTCCAATATCAAATTCTAAACCTACTAAATAAAAAGAATCGACTATTTTCTTTATAGTATCATCAGATATCATAAAGTCAAAATCATCCGATTTAAATGTATAAATTCTATAACTTGTAGATTCTGCTGTGTTTATGTCAAATATTAATGACTCGTTATCAAGTTGCATGGTCAATTGTTGATTATCCTCAAGAGCAAAGGAATAATGATTAGGAATTACGAATCTAATTCTAAGAATGTTCATGGAGTTTGAAGTTATTGGTTAACGACAAGAGGTTTGATAAGTTGCCGTTCATGTCAGGGCAATGCTTTTCATAGCACCGTCCGAGTTAGGCTTTAGTAGTATTTATTGTTTTTGCTTTTTCAGATATAATATCTATGAGGCTATAGACTCTTAAGACTTTTAATGCGAATTCATTATGCTCAAGTTTAATTTTAACATATATCTCTTTTTGATGGTTAAAATGCTTTTTGTTTTCAGGAGTTGGATCATTAATTTCAATACTTTCAATACTTTCAGGTCGGCTAGATTTATATCTTTCAAATTCGTTTTCCAGTTTTCTAATGTCTATTTTCCAGCAACATATCTCTGGTTTCGTTCTGTAGTCATGTTGATGGGCGAAAAACTTGTGCAATTCAGTCTCTATCTCAAGATGACCGACGAATTCTGGCATTCTCTGGGTTTGTTTAATCGACCATTGTACCAAACAATCAATATGGCTTCTACTACTGATTTTAATAATTTCAAAATCGAGCATACCAAGTTGAATTAACTCTGATATTATTACAACCACTTCTTGTTCACAGGTAGGTTCATACTTAAATCTAGAGCCAATTTTTTCTAAATCTTGATGGATATTCTTTATCCGATTAAGAGCATCTTCACGATCTAGATTAAACTGGTTTAGGTAAGCATATTCAGAGGCATAAGATTTTAATAGCAAGAAATCATTAATAAGGCTTTGCACATTTGGTTCTAATTGATCACATATCTTATCAATAAGAGCATTGTCAAAAAAATCTTCTCTATTCGCCTGTATTTTGGAGAAAAGATAATCAGCCTCAACAAATCCAGTAAGTCTTGAATCAACCGATCCTGGTGAGGTAAGATTTGCTCTAAATCTTTGATACAAATTATGTTCGATTACTCTGCCATGAACTCTTAAAAAAATTCCTCGTTTGAATTCTTCAAGTGTTTCACCAGGTCGGTCAGGATTATAATAAACATGCAAATCAATTCTTGATTTATAATCTGGATCTACATCATCTAATGTTATTTCATATGTCTTATTATCCCAGCAATTGCTTGGATAGTCATCTTTTTTTATATGAGAGTTATTTATATAAATTTGAAAATCTCTACTAAGTGGGAGATTACTTAGTTTATATTTTAAAATGTTATAGTTAAAAGAAAAGTCCAGTTTTGTATTTTCTATTTCAATCGTAGTCCCAGATACTGTTTCAGTACCATCAATTAAATGAATCAGGTAATCATCACTTTCTTCTATATCAGTGATCGGGATATCAATAGTTTTCCCTTTTTCATCAATAGTCCTTTTAATCTCAATAAATAATGGTTTTGAATTCTCCTTTTTTGTGAAAATTTTAATATTGTTTCCTAGTGATAGGAAAGAAATTATACCAATACCAAATGAACCGAGGTATTTTCTCATATAAATTGGAGTTGGTATACTTTTCTCAATAAATTCTTTTTTCTTTGATTTTGCAATCGTGGTTAAGATTTTTAAATCCTCAGTATCCATCCCACAGCCGTTATCAGAAATTTGAATCTTTTGGTTTTCACCACTGCTTCTGATCTTTACCATACTTGCATCTGCATCGTATGAATTAGCAGTGATCTCAACTAAAACATTTTCAGGTCGATAGATTGTACGACCTAATAATTCAATTAGTGCTACTTTGTCAATATTCCAGTCCATTGTATAAAAGTTTTAAGGTGTTACAGTATTATTCGTTTATTTTGTTATTAAAAATGCATTTTAAAATCAAATGCTTTTCAGATATCAGTATGTTTAATTTTTATATCTGACAAACGCTTTTCTCAGGATAATTAGATTGATATTTTTAAAGCTCTGCCTCGTCAGTCACATAGGCATTTCACCAACAATCCACTGCATCCTCAATGTTTAAAGGCTTATGTCTGGCTCTTCACAATAGATACTAAATTTAAGAAAAAATGATTGATCAACAAAATTAAATCAAAAGCCCGACGGAATATCATTTATCAACCGGGACGGAATTTTTATTCGTAATCAAGAATCTGATTAAGCTGCTATGCACTTGGTGTATGGTTATAGTAATTATCGTCGTCATCTGAATTATTGATAATGAGATAGATAATCCATAAAAGAAAACAAATTGTTAAGAAGATTTTCATATTTT
>JBEKDR010000045.1:0-28024 GCA_050014255.1 Bacteroidales bacterium
CTCCGTCCCTCCGTCTCTCCGTCCCTTCGTCTCTCCGTCTCTGAGTCTCTGACTCTCCGTCCCTTCGTCATTCTATTTAATTAACTTTGTCATATTTTTATTTTGTTATAAAATGAAAAAATTAATCATTCTTACCGGCGCCGGTATGAGCTCCGAGAGCGGAATAAAAACCTTCAGGGATTCCGGCGGACTATGGGAAGAATATGATATATCAGAGGTAGCTACACCCGGGGCCTGGGTGAAAAACAGGGACCTGGTACTAAGGTTCTACAATGAAAGAAGAAGACAGCTGGCATCGTGTAAACCAAATGAAGGCCATCTTGGACTGGCTCGGCTTGAAAAATATTTTGATGTGCATATCATCACACAAAATATTGATGATCTTCATGAAAGAGCCGGCAGCTCCAGGATATTGCATCTGCACGGTGAGCTGACAAAGGCAAGGAGCAGTATTGATTCGTCGCTCATATATGATATAGGTTATAAGGATATTAATCCCGGGGACAAATGTAAAAGAGGGAGTCAGCTCCGGCCGCATATTGTCTGGTTTGGAGAGCAGGTCCCAATGATGGATGAGGCAGCAAGCCTTACCGGGGAAGCAGATATTTTTGTAGTGGTAGGTTCCTCATTGAATGTCTACCCGGCAGCAGGGTTAATCAGCTATGCACCTGCTAAAGCATCTCTCTGGCTTATTGATCCCAAAGAGGTTGTGGTTCCTGTTAACAGGAAGGTGGAGGTGATAAGGGAGAAAGCATCGAGGGGGATTACTATTCTGAGTAAGAGGCTGCTGAAAATGACTTAGTTTCCTCTGACTCGGGTTGAAAAACCCCTCCGCCGCTTCGCGGCATCTCCCCTAAAGGCTCTGCTTTGGGAATAAAACCCCTCTGCCGCTTCGCGGCATCTCCCCCGGGGGGGGAGAAAATACACTTCTGCTTAGTTAAATTACACTTGAATGTAGGGATTTCTCCCCCTCAAGGGGGAGTGCCCGAAGGGCGAGGGGGTTCAGCACAGTTAACAGAACCTGCTTGTAAACGTTTCCACTCAATTCCAAGTTGATGTGAATTAATTATCTTTGCACGACTCTTCAAACTAAAAAGATGAATGTATCAAACAAGCGTAGAAAAATCATCCTCGCCATAACCGGAGCCAGCGGTTCAATATATGCTTTTAAGCTACTGGAGAAACTTCTGCAGCTAAAGATAACCCCTGAAGAGATTGCTGTAATTTTTTCTGAAACAGCTAAGGAGATATGGGAAGCAGAAATTGGAAAGAAATTTAGCCCGAACCTCCCTGCGAAGGAATACGACAATAAAACATATTTTGCCCCGTTCGCCTCCGGATCTTCTCAATTCGACACAATGATTATCTGTCCTGCATCAATGGGCACAACCGGACGGATCGCTAATGGAACCTCCGATGATCTGATTGCACGCGCAGCCGACGTGATGCTGAAAGAAAGAAGAAAGCTTATCATCGTTCCGCGTGAGACTCCTTACAGCCTGATACATATTAATAATATGAAAAAACTTACTCTCGCGGGAGCAATTATTTGTCCGGCAACACCCTCATTTTACAGTAACCCCAAAACCATAGATGATCTTGTTATGACTGTAGTTGATCGCATTCTCGATCTCGCAGGATTCGACAGCAATGGATTCAGATGGATGAAAAATGGTTGACAGCAGAATCATAAAGTTCTTCAGGAAACACCATGTCCTTACCATTGCAACCACCGTTGAAAATGAACCCTGGTGTGCAAACTGCTTTTATGTATATCTGGAAGAAGAAAACGCAATGGTATTTACAACTGATGTCGATACCCGTCACGGGGAAGAATTCATTAAAAATCCACTTGTTGCCGGATCTGTTGTCCTTGAGACAATGATTATTGGTAAGTTAAGGGGAATTCAGTTTCAGGGAATTGTTTCAGAACCCAAAGAAGAAATGTTGTCAAAAGCCAGGTGGGCTTATCTTAAAAAATTTCCTCCCGCTGCACTTATGGATACTCATCTCTGGGTCGTAGAGCTTACTCTCATCAAGATGACTGATAACAGGTTGGGGTTTGGGAAGAAACTTATTTGGAGTAAATAATTCCATTTGCTCTTCTCTGTGTCCCTCTGTGAACCCTCTGTGGCTCTCTGTGTAACAAAAAAATAAGAGCTTACACGGAGTTACACAGAGGAGCACAGAGTTGCACAGAGGAAATCCATTCAAAATCTCTATTTTTGTATTAACATTAACTAAACAGAATTCTATGTTTTCCGGAATTATTGAAGAAGCCGCTCAAGTCGTAAAACTTGAAAAAGAAAGAGACAACCTTCACATTACAATGAAATGCTCATTTGTTAATGAACTGAAGATCGATCAGAGTATTTCCCATAACGGAGTATGTCTTACTGTCGTCAGGAAAGATAAGGAGACATATACCGTGACCGCAATAAAAGAGACCCTGGAAAAAACAAACCTGGGATTGCTGAAACCCGGTGACAAGGTCAACCTGGAACGGAGCACCCGTCTCGATGGACGTCTCGACGGACACATGGTGCAGGGACATGTTGATCAGACTGCTGTCTGTACGGCTGTAAAAGAAGCTGGCGGAAGCTGGTATTATACCTTTGAATATGAACCTGCCCAGGACGATTATATCACAGTCGAAAAAGGATCAGTATCTGTAAACGGAGTAAGTCTTACTGTGGTAAACTCAAAACCACGATCATTTGAAGTCGCAATAATTCCTTTCACCTGGGAGGTCACCAACTTTCACCAGATAAAAAAAGGAACCATCGTTAATCTCGAATTTGATATTCTGGGGAAATATATTGCCAAAATAGTGAAACAACAGCTAGGGAGATAAGATCACTTTATTGCCGCCACCCCCCTGAAATGGGGGTTTATTTCTGTTTCATTTTCGCATCCATACTAAGAGTAGCATGGGGCACAGCCCTGAGTCGTTCCTTGGATATAAGTTTTCCTGTCTCACGGCATATACCGTAAGTCTTGTTCTCAATCCTGATAAGGGCAGCCTGAAGATGTTGGATGAATTTCTCCTGACGTTGAGCCAGACGTCCTGCTTCCTCTTTCGATAAGGTGGTGGCACCTTCTTCCAGTACTTTGAAAGTAGGAGAGGTATCCATAGTATCATTGCTCTCTTCGTGAGTAATGCTGGATTTAAGTATCTCATAATCTTTTCTGGCTTTATCCAGCTTCATGAGGATTATTTGTCTGAATTCCTCAAGCTCATCATCAGAATATCTTGTCTTTTCAGCCATAGCATAAGATTTAAATATCCGGCAAAGGTATGGTTTTTTTATTAATTTAAAAATCACAATAAAATTACAAAGGCACAAAGGCACAAAGGTGCAAGGGTGCAACGGTATGCGGTGTGCGGTTCGCGGTTCGCGGCAAAAGACTTAAGGATTATTAGTTCTGACTTTGATGAGTTTTGATAGCATTGCAGAAATTTTGTCACATTCATCTACAAGATTATTTTTTGTAATGTCATCAATATAACCTATCTCATTGGCGATTATTAATTGGGTCATAAGTTCAGCAGTCGAACCTTTAGATATATAAAAATGCCGTATAGCCTGTTTATCAGTTCCAAGTTCATCACCTTCTGCAATATTACTAGCAATACTGACTGATGAACGTTGAATTTGGTCTTTTAATCCAAAATCTTTTGAAAATTCTTTTGATTTAGTCAATCGATAAATTGTTACAGCAATTTCTTTGGCAATCTGCCAAACACGAAGTTTTTGAAAATTTCCCATAATGCAGCGAGTTTAAAGTGATAACTAAATTTAGCACAAATGATAAAGATAGGAATTTTCAATAAAACCAACAGAGTTTGTGGTCTGCACATTCCGGTTTTCGGTGACCGCATACCGCATACCGAACACCGCATACCGCATACCGGTTAGTTACTCCTCGCTTTTCTAAAGAGTATATTCCACACCGATTTCCAGAAATAACGAAAATCGGTAAAGAACGGGTGTCCGTCAAATGAATCAAGATATTTTAATTCGGAAGCCTGTATACCATCAAGATCGGAAGGCATATCGGCATAGAAGGGGGGAATCAACCCGGGTTTATATTTTATTCTTCTATCCCGGACCTCTTTCCTGTAGAGTTCAAAATACTGTTTGCTCAAAGGCCTCACTCCGATGAGCTTCATATCGCCACGGAAAAAGTTCATTAGCATAGGCATTTCATCAAGAAAAGTCTGTCTGCAGATCGCTCCCCAGGATGTTATACGGAAATCATTTTTAAACTTGCCGCCATGCCGGAGATCATGTATCTCATAGACGTAGTCCTGTATATATTCGGAATAAGGATGCATGGTCCGGAGCTTATATACCTTTATCATATTCCCGTTTTTGCCAACTCTTGATAATGCGATCAGCGGACCATAAACGTTTTCATTCAGTTGAAGTGGTTCGCCGGACTTCCTTGCCTCAATACACAGAAGGTTCCCTATGAATGACTCCTGTTTAATCCTGAATCCTGCCCTGCAGATTCTTCCCAGTGTTTCGGCCCGTGAGAGCACAGCATTCTCCCCGCGGGTAAGAAAAAGATAGATTCCACGGGTGAACTTAAGTTTTGGGAGGATCCGTTTTAAAATGAAATCAAAAAAATAGTAGATATAATTTAACAGGAGAGGATATTTTTTTAAAAGCCTGTGTTTCCGCTGGTCTTTTGTCTCGACGCAGCAAAAGAAAAAACCTTTTTCGGCAAGTTTGCTGTTTACGGCGTCGAGGAAGCTGTCGAGTCTTTTTATATCATTGATCTTGTGAAGATTGATTATATAATCATATTTCTCTTTGACCAGGCTTGTAATATTAAAAACAGTGGTAGTTGACAACACGGCAGTGTGATCGGTGAAATTACTGCAGGTCATCTTTAAGATAGCCGAAGCCATTTCTGATCCGCACTCTTTTTCAATTGCCAGGGCAATCCCGGGGTTTACCTCATTATGTTCTTCGTTCCGATCCCCATGTCCGTTGACTCCCCTGACAAGGTCATATTCACTTGGCTTTTTATATGTCTTGTATTTATCAAACTCATCATAATCCTGCACGACAGCCTTTTTATAGGCCATATATATTGAACCGAAAAACAGTTCGAGAAATGTGGCGAGTAAAGCCGTTCCAAGGACAATAGTTCTTGAATACTCAATAGCCCGTATACTATACATTGCAAGGGCAGTGATTGAGATAGCAATAATATTACTTGTCAGAACCCTTGAGAATAGTGTTGAAAAGTTAATGATCTTGCCGCGATGCATCTTCCCGTTGATAAGAGATACAATAATCCACATCAGGGCAAGTCCAAGGAAGAATGGCAAATGCGATGGCAGGTACGATTTCAGGCTTGCCGGTTTTGTCCATAACATGGCAAGAAACGATATCGTCAGGATGACAATATCCGCAAGAAGTGTTATTGTCCTGAATTTACGCTTTTCCATCGGTTAGTTGCAAACGACTGTGTAGAGTGCGAAGTAAATAAAAATTCAGTGAAATTGTTCTGATAAGACTGAATTAACATCTTCCGGGTTGCATTCCCGATTTAAAACCCAAAAGTCACCCCCAGATTCACCGTATTCTTCCTTCCAAAAAAATACGCCGGACTCCACCTGACATCACCCCTGATATCGCTGTACGCAAATGAGAGCCATGTGTAAAGGTTATTAATAACCTGGTAAGATGCCTTCAGTCCGTATGATGTGCTATGCCATTGCACTGTTACCAGCGGCGGATTACCGACACGGGGTGTTCCAAGTTCCGTATAATCCGGACCGCGAATCGCATCGATATAATAGAGATTTATATCAAGAGTTCTCAAAGGCTTATAGTCAAAAGCGACATACCATTCCCTTGAGTTGTCCTTCAGATAGTATCCCAGGTTATATCCCTGATTCTGGAAAGTAAGAGTGGGCACATAATGCTGATATGTAAGAGGATAGGTATAGGTGAACTCAGTCGTGAAAGATAGATTTGTAACCGGGAGATCGGTTAATCTGAACCCGGCTTTCCAGCTGAAAAAGTTCCATGCATTCTTTTCTGTAAACCTGCTCACCGATAGTTCATCAATGAACCATGTGACATAAAGATGAAGATTCCGGATCTGCCGCGAACTGACATCAAAAAACATCTGTGAATTCATATTAACAATTCCGGAAGTGAGTGAGTGATCGACCGACTTATAAAAGAAGAGCGGTATAAGGTAGGCAGGGTTGGCAGTCTCATTATCGTAAATAATGCTGTTCCCGGCTGAAACATTAAGGTTGTTAAATGGAGTGAAAGTGAACATATTGGCAGCAATAAACTTGGGATGATACACCTCACGGTAGCTGGTCCCATAACTGTTGGTAACCCAGAAAGACTTTGTGCTGTCGACAACCATCGAGTTGAGCCACCCGTGGAAATAGTTGAAATCAAACCATTTTACAGGAGAGATATGCAGTCTTAACTGGACAAACGAAGGATTATTTCCGCCGAAGATATTTGCCCCGTGGTAGTTATTTCCCCATTGCATGTTATCTTTTACAAGGCCGGCACTGCCCCATTTCCATGAGTAGGTAATTCCACCCACCATCTCACTCCAGTCAGTACTTCCCTTTATGAGTCCGTTCACCCTCTGGGTAAGATATTGAGGCAGTCCGAGGAGTGGTTTCTCGTGGTTATCGCGGAGGGAGGCAAAGAAGCCCCAGTGATTTATATATCCGCGAACCTCAGCACCGTTGCGGATATAAGTCGCCGTTCCCGACGAGTTTGTAAATATCTCACCTCCAAGTATAGGGTTTATTGTCAGTGAAAAGAGTGAATCACTGTAATAAAAAAGATCCACACACCGTGGTGCCATTGCGCCGTTGCGCCCTTGGGCCATTGCACCATTGAACCATTGCGCCCTTTGACCAACGTAGCCTTGGCGAAGGGGGTTTGTGCCATTGCGCCGTTCTTTATTCACCTCCTTTCCAAAATCCATAAGATAGAAATCAAGCTCTTTTTGTTGTCTCGGATTAAGCTGATCTTTTTTCTCTTCAGCCTCTTTCAGACGCTGTGATATAAATAGTCTGGAGTATGGTTTTACTGCTGAGTTTATAGAAATTATTTGGGCGTTTGCAAGTTCATCAAGGAATTCGTAGATCCCTGTATTGCTGACTGATTGAGGAATTTCCTGGGGAAAAAGAGTTGTATTCAATACAATAATATTGACAAGACAAAACAGGAATAGTCGTTTTCTTGTGTCAGACATAAGAGATGATTTGTCAGCAAATATATAATTAAATAGAATATGAAAGGGTATGCTGTACGCGGTACGCGGTGTGCGGCTTCCCGTTTCCGGTGACCGCACGCCGCACGCCCTTTAAAAATAAATCCTAAAGATTTTCAAAATGCATTATCTTTGAAATCTTCTTCAAACAATAAAAAATGACCGAACAGGAAAACATATCCTCAAAAGAAACAAAAACTATTAAAACCATTATTTCTGAAGAAAAATGGTATGCTCTTTATACCCGTCCGAGAGCTGAGAAGCTGGTATTTCAACGGCTCGTTGAGGAAGGAATAGAAACATTTCTGCCCCTTCAGAAGACATACAGGATGTGGAGCGACCGTAAGAAGCTTGTTGAAAAGCCGCTACTCACATCATACATTTTTGTTAAAACAAACAAAAAAAATTTCCCAAGGGTCTATAAGACCAATGGTGTAGTTAAATTCGTCTCCTTTGAAGGGCAGCCTGTTTCGATTCCGCAGAATCAGATAGATAACCTCCGGTTGCTGATCAACAGCGATGCTGAAATTGAAGTCACCTCCGAAAAATTCGCACCCGGCGATAATGTTCAGGTAATAAACGGCTCTCTTATCGGTCTCACGGGAGAGCTTATCAGAATCGGAACCAAAAACCGTGTTGTGGTAAGGATTGACAGGCTTGATCAGAATCTGATTCTTAAAATCCCGAAAGTTTTTCTAAAAAAGGTCTGATCCGGTTAGCGGAATGTGGTTACCGACGTGCGATGTGCGGTCTGACATCAGGCATCGGGTGTCGGGCGTCGGGCATCAGGAACCCCAAATCCTCTAAACTTCTGATACCTGCCGCCTCACGCCTGCCGCCTCACGCCTGTCGCCTCACGCCTCACGCCTTCTTCCCCTGTGCCACTACCCAAATGGCTTATCCCCGAACGGAATCGCAAACGGTATATCATTTCCTTTCTTCTCGTTTTTCTTACAGTATTGCAGAGCAATTTTTTATTAACCGTCTAATAAAATCTCAACTTGATTTTTAAGGATAGGAAGTTGTTTTGAGATTATTCCCCAAATTATGACATCATCAACTATGTCATAACCATGGATTACCCAATTTCGCAAATCGACTATCTTTCTTGCATCTTCAATCGGGAAATTTGAATCTATTTTTAAGATTCGCCCTGCTGCTTCTCCAATAATTTCTAACTCCCGTTCTACGGCTCGCTTTAATAGTTTACTGGTTTTATATGCTTGAAAATCTCTGTTATCTCCAAGATAATCATTAATTGAATCTATGGAAGTTTTGATATCAAACAAATACTTTTGTACTTCAAGCTGCATAAATCAACTGTTTTGTTTGATCTACACCTTTGATAAAAAATGGGTTTGAAAGAGAACTTTCGGTGAGCAAATCAATTCGACGATTGAATAAATCCTGCAATTTGTAATGCAAATCAAAATAATTGGCCGTGTATTGATCAAATGAGAGATTATCAAAAGAAATTAAAAAGTCAATATCACTTTTCTCATTGAATTTGTCAGTACAGACGGAACCAAAAGCATACATTGTTCTTACATTGTATATTTCACAAAGGTTCTTTAGGTCATTTATCCTTTCCGTCAAAATCTTATTCATTTTATCAATCTGAATTTGAGTCAAATATACAACTATTTCTAAAAATATTGAATAATGGTAATAGTTCATTCATAAAATTGTTTGTTATAATGCCTTAATAAAAGCACTGAGAGAAGAAAGGCCTGTTTCCTCACGCCTGTCGTCTGGCATCAGGCATCTGGTCTTGCAGTCATGCGGTCCTGGGTCCGTGGTCCTGGGTCTTGAATATTACACCTAGTACCGAGTACCAAGCACCGAGCAACCAGTAACCAGCAACCAGTAACCAGCAACCAGCAACTTTGTATAAATAAAAAGAGCACCTTCCCGTGCTCTGATTTATATAGATTTCGTTCTTATCCGAATGGCTTATCCCCGAACGGACTCGCAAACGGAGTATCATTACCTTTACCCTTGCTGCCGCTACCTCTTGGAGGCGGTGGATTTGGAGTCATCATTACCAACGAGATACTATTATCCAGATTAATACAATTTATCTCGGGCTTTATATATCGTTTTTTAGGGATCATTTTCTCTTAAGGGAGTTCAACTTCAATGTATTAAAGTTACCGAAAATTGTTACAAAAATACCTTTTAATTTAAAATTCGCAAATTAATCTCCGGCTTGCGGTGACCGGTTTGCGGCTTCCGGTAACGGCACACCGCACACCTCACACCGCATACCTCACACCTCATACCGCGCGCCTCATACCGCACGCCGCACGCCGCCTACCGGATAACGACCTTCCCCACATACCTCATCACTCCCGATCTTATTTCAACCATATAGATCCCGGTTGCCGCCCTGACAGGGATCTGTAGTAATTCATCTTTTGAGAATAGGATGTTGTCCTCCGTTGTATATACTCTGCCTGTTAGATCCAGGACCTTTATGATCCCCGATTTTCCGTTCCAGGTATCGCCCAGGGTCTGGATGTTGATTGTTCCGGTTGAAGAATAAATATTAAATGCTTTTTCAGGAATAATAACATCCGAAATGCCGGTAGTAATGGTAGTGATTGTCAGAAGAAACCTGTCGGGGAATATTCCGGCATCGGAAGAAAACGTGTAACTGTTTGTATTCTTCAAATCTACAATAAAGTCAGAGTTTCCTTTGTCCGTCAGAGTGACTTTATAATTATCCAGCCCCTGAAGTTTTGAAGCAATTATTTTATAATTTGATCCGGTATTAAGAAATTTTACAGCTACAGGAATAATAACTGTATCAGATGGGTAGGGGATCCCATAAATGCCAATTTTATCAGGGCCGACCATAGTATAGATCTGATCATGACCGGATGATAATAATTTTAAGGCATCAAATTTTCCGTCAAATGAGTTGGTTGCATTTTCATTCAACCAGATCAGGGTTTCGTCCTGATTTCCTGAGTTATCGAGTTCAAGCTTAATCATGGGATCAACGGGTACACTTCCCTTTGAATCACTGCCCCTTAATTCAAGGCTCTTCTTATATCTTTGCTGACCTGTATGTTCTCTTGCCGCAGAAAAATCAAGTGATGTCCCGGTTTCATTTGCTTTTACAAGGAATCCCTGAAGAGGAGGTATATCTTTTGTTGCACCATTTATCCCATCCGGAGCTGAGCGAACATAAGTCCCTATTTTATAATTAATAGTATAATAAACTGCAGAGTTCACATTTCCATTTGGAACCACATGGTTCCAATCAATTCCACAGGTAAGGGAATTGCCCAATAAATTCCAGCCATAAATGGAAGGAACGATTTTTCCATTTCCACTATATTGAGGGTATAATGGTCCAAGAGAAGTCTGAAGAGATGTTAAATTGTTGAAATTTACAATGACAGATGCATCGGCATGATAAAAACCATATCCCCGCCCAATAACTAAATCTGAAAAACTTGGACCGGTATATCCATCCTGATATACCCAGCCATCATTATCAGTGGCAGAAGTTGTATTAGGGATTTGCGAATCATCATATTGTATCAGGTCAAGAGGGTTAATATTTGTGAATACAGAATTGTCACCAATATAATTGACTGGTACAGCAACATAATGCCATGCCCAATTGTCTGTTCCTCCACCTCCGGTAAGGTACATGCCAATGTTTGCAATTCCTGTTCCTGTATAGCTGTTCATTAAAAGGGAGGAAATTCCTGAACCATCAGAATTAAGATTGATTGTCCCATTATTTATCAGGTTGTTAATTGTTGCTTTAGCCATTGGTGCTAAGGTTATATAACCAATATTTGTTACTGAATTTACAGTCAATAATCCATCAGCCTGTATGATTAACTGACCACCTACTTCCGTTATCAAATTGGTAATGACAACATCCGGTGTGGTAATATTAGGGTTGTTACTCCTATGTGGAATTACAACGTTCATCGATGTCGAAGGCAAAATATTGGCAACCCAGTTGGACGGATTAGTCCAAACTGTTTCTGCACCAGAAACTCCTCCGACCCATCTGCTATATTGATTTTCATAAGCGCCGATATCATAAGGACCAATTCGGGGATTTCCAATAAAGTCGTTAGGTATAGCCGGACTTGGAGTTGTTCCTGCATCCCGGCAGGGTGAAACAAAATTTATTGCCCAGGTTCTGGCTGAGGGATCAACAAAATTTGGTCCATTTATATCAGTATTTGACGAGCTAAGGTTAATATTGCCAGTCCCGGAAATTGTCTGACCCTGAAAAGCAGAATAACTGACAGTATTGGTACCTGAAAGCCATGTTTGGTTAGATGACCCCCAGAAAACAGAATTAACTATTTTTGAATCTGCAGAGTTATTTAGCTGAATTCCATTCCCATAAGTTGTTGCAGAAGTATTATTAACAAAGGTACAATTAATAACATTTACAGAGCAATTAGACATTGCAGACAAACCTCCTCCAGTATAAAAAGGAGCAGAGGTTCCTAAAGCGGTATTACTGTCAAAAATACAATTTTCAATTATGGAACTTGAGAAATCCCATAAAAATAAGCCACCCCCGAGTTCTGATGCTAAATTGGAATAAAAGAGAGTATTTATTATAGTAGGGTTTTGACTTTTATCTACGGCAACGCCACCACCTGCAACAGCACTGTTATATCGAATTATTGAATTCTCAATTGTCAAATTGCTGGTGTTAGCAAAAATACCTCCCCCGAATCCTTCCATATAAGTACCAGACTTTAATCCATATTCAATTATGCAGTACTTAATACTTGATACTCCTGTGGACCCTTCAAAAGATATATGACCCCATGTTGCCTGAGCATCTTTAGTAAAGGTAATAAAGGATGAGCTAGTACCAATTGCTGAAAGTATTCCTGAACCAGTAATTCTTAAATCAGATTCTGTTGTACAGAATTTTATGGTTATTCCAGGACCAATTGTTAAACTACCACTCGCTTCTATTTCAAGATCATTTTGATTGCCTGCGGTCTGTCCAACAAAGATAACTCCTCCTGAATAATTTGCAATGGTCCAGTCTGCCATTGGATTGGCACTATTGATTTTTCCATAGTAAGCAGTACTTGGAGTAAGACCATCCCCAAACCATTGCCCAAGTAAGACGTTTGGTAAAAATACTATAATTAGAAATAATAATATCTTTTGCATACTGCTATGTATTTCATATTTCATCTTAAGACCTATTACATCCTTGATCGGTTGCATAAGGTATTTTACTGCAGTTAACTTACAAATATAATATTTATTAGCAAAAGGAGTATGAGAAATGTTTGAATATTGACGAAGAGGGGTAATCGGTATGCGGTGTGCGGAATGCGGTGCGCGGATTGCGGTTTGAGGTATGGGGTTTGAGGAAATAGAAGGTAAAAGAGATCAGAAAACAGAGATCAGAGATCAGAGATCAGAGATCAGAGATCAGAGATCAGGGATCAGAGATCAGGAATCAGGGATCAGGGATCAGAGATCAGGAATCAGGGATCAGAGATCAGGGAAGAGAAACTAGTGATAAGGTTTACTTTTCATTTGTTCTTCCTTTGCGGAATTTTATTAATCCTGCTAACATTTTCCTTATGGAGATGATTCTTTCATCAATCTGAGCATAATCTGTATTT
This sequence comes from Bacteroidales bacterium, assembly GCA_050014255.1. Taxonomy (GTDB): domain Bacteria; phylum Bacteroidota; class Bacteroidia; order Bacteroidales; family VadinHA17; genus LD21. The sequence continues at coordinate 12,912 of JBEKDR010000045.1, forward strand.
GTAAGAAAATTCAGGTTATTTGCTATTAGAAGTTGTGTGTCTAATTCAGAAACAGACCCTTGGGCAATAAATAAGAACCTGATAAACTCTTTATTTGATTCTCGTGCAGCTCCTTCAGATATATTTGAAGGAATTGAAATTGCGGAACGTCTGATTTGTGAAGTCAATCCGAACAATTCATCTTTTGGGAATGAATTAGTTTTTTCATAAATAAGAGTTACAAGGAGTATACTTTCCTTCCAAACATTAAGATCCTTATGTGTTTTCATGTTACAGTGATTAATAGGTTAAAGCAAAATGCAAAAAATATTGCCTTTAAATTATTCCATACCAGGGACAGAATTGTCGTGGAAAGCACCTTTTTTCAAACATCTGACACCTGATCACAAATCCCTGATTCCTGATCCCTGTTCTCTGATCTCTGATCCCTGATCTCTACTAATCCCCTTCCCCTCACAAAAATCAGAATTCGTTTGCATAATTCGAAATAACGAGTAAATTTGTTACTCATTAATCAAAATCAATCCTGATGATTAATGCCCTTATCACTTCTGAAACAAGGATAAAGCTCCTCAGGAAGTTTTTCCTTAACAGCAGCACCAAAGCTCACCTCCGGGGGCTTGAGACTGAATTCGGAGAATCCTCAAATGCAATCCGTCTTGAGCTAAACAGGTTCGAAGAAGCGGGTCTTTTACATTCCCTCCGCGATGGCAATAAAAAGGTTTATCAGGCTAATCGCGATCATCCCTTATTTGGAGATATTCATAGTATCATAATGAAAGAAGCAGGTATTGACCGTGTTATAGATAAAGTAATTCATCGTTTGGGAAATCTAATTTGCATTTATCTCACCGGTGATTTTGCCCGTGGAAAGGATAGTCCCGTTATAGATCTAATACTTGTAGGGGAAAATATTGATCGCGAGTACCTCGCAAGGAAAGTAGTGCAGGCAGAAGAAATGGTTGGACGAAAAGTAAGTTATGTTGTGCTTCACCCCGATGAGGCTGAAAGCCACCTTTTAAGAGTAAAGCCAGCAGATTTGCTCCCGTTATGGAACAGCGAGGAAAGCAAGTTATTATTGCATCATTCAGTTTCGGCGGGGTTATGAAAGGGAGACTGGGAGACTAGGAGACTGGGAGAGGGGGAGACGGGGAAAATGGAAGAGAGAGATTGGGAAAATGGGAGAGGGGAAGATTGTGGGTGATAAAAAACCGGAAAAGAATGACGGATTGACCGGTAAATAATTATATAATTGTCGCAATTCAGACTCAATCTGAAGATGCTGCAAACAGAGACAAAATGGGCTTGTCAGACACTTTTTAACATGTGACTGACCAGACGGAAGTTTGCCAAAAAGCCCTGAGCTCTGAGTCCTGAGCCTCATTTGGAAAATATATTTAATTTTGTAATTGGTCTGAAATTCAATTCTAATTGAATTATTCAATTAACATATCAGATTTTGCTTCAGCAATACAGGAGAACTTTCCCGAAATTCCCTTTGCCCATATTTTTGGTTCATCTGCAAATGGAGTCGTAAAAGAGGGTTCAGATATAGATATCGCGATTTGGTATAATGGCTCTGATCTTTTTTTTAAAGTTAAAGTTTTAGAAATCCTTGAACCTGTTTCAAACAATATACCTGTTGACATAGTTAATATTTATGATGCAGACCCGTTGTTGGCACATCAGGCTCTTTCCGGTAATGTTTTATTTGTGCGTGAAGAACAAAAATCACATTATGCTTCATTTTATTCAAAAATTGCAGCCGAATACGAGGACAAAATATATTGGATTCAGAAACAATTAGAATATCGGGGTTATGAGGTACAATGGAATCATTGAGGCAAAACTAAGGACAATAGAAGAGAAATTGTCGGAAATAGAAAGTTGGCAGATTATCTCTTTTCAGCAGTTACAAATAAATTCAATGTTGCGCAACGCAACAGAACGAGCTCTACAGGTAGCTATTGAGGCAATCATTGACATTTGCGAACATATTCTTGCAATTGAAAGCATTTCAGCGCCTGACAGTTCGTCAAATGTGGTTAAAAAAGTAATTGAAAAAGGGATTATCACAAATAATCCGGAATATCTTGAAATGATTCGTTTTCGAAATTTTATTGTTCACAGGTACGAAAAAATTGATTTGGAATTAATTTATACCATTGTGTCAAAAAAATTGGCCGTATTCAGAAACTTTATTCATGAAATAAGGAAAAGCTAATCTTGAAGACATAAAATGTAAGATAGCAACTTCCGTAAACCCGATTTAACAATCTTCTTTACTTTTGTCTTGTGCCTATTGTCTTTTATCGTTAGCCATACTTTTGTCTTTTTCCTTTTGTCTTTTATCTTGATTGAGCCTTCAGCCTTTTACGAAACACGAAACGATAAATTTTAAACGAAAAACACTTTAACCTTCGGACGTCAGACGTCAAACACCCCAGAGTTCATATGACCATTAATAGATATTAATCTTCAAATTATTTCTTTTAGTACATTTGTGAACTAATAATTAAAAAGATGGTAACAACAATAAAAAAAGGAACATCACGCGAAAAAATCCGGTTAGCCTTAAAAAAACGACAAGTAAAAATAAAAAGTCCTGATTTAAAAAAATATTGCGGTTCTATCACGCTTCCTGAAGACCCAATGAAACTGCAAAAAGAATGGCGCAATGAATGGGACTAATATCTTTCTTGATACCAATATTGTGCTTTATCGACCTGATATATTTTCAAATATAACCAGGAGAAAAAAGATAACTAAGAGACTTATTTTTAGAACCTTAAATCGCTAATCACTTAACCCGACACTGGGCACTTTGAACTTTTTTGCTCTGTAAAATAAGGCTATGGATAGTCATACTTTTGTCTTGTGCCTTTTGTCTTTTATCTTTAGGAATACTTTTGTCTTTATACTTTTGTCTTTTATCTTAAATCTGCCAAAATGAAACACCTAACCCTCATACTAGCCACTATTATACTTCTGGCCGCTTCCTGTACCAGTCAGAAGCAACTCGCCTACCTGAATAACCTCCCCGAGCCAAAGGGGGAAGAGTCGTTTAACATGTCTATTCCGGACTATAAAATCCAGCCACACGATATCCTATATATTACTATTAAAGCAATGACGCCAGACGGGTCAATTAATGATTTTCTTTTACCTTCCAGAAATAATGGAGGGAATAATTTAGGACAGGGAGAATCCGGGGGCTATCTTTATGGTTATGATGTTAATCCTGAGGGAAATGTTATAATCCCGGCTGTAGGATCTATAAAAGTTGACGGTCTTACTTTAGAGGAAACAAGAAAGTTACTTCAGGAATCTGCCAATAAGGTGTTTAAAAATTCAACTGTCGAATGTAAGCTTCTGAGTTTTAAGTTTACTGTTATCGGAGAGGTAAAAGCACCAGGAACATATATTAATTATAACAATTATCTTACTGTTCTAGAAGCAATTGGACGAGCAGGTGGTGTAGACGACTATGGAAACCGCAGCAAAGTACTTGTTATTCGTCCAATAGACAAAGGAACCAAAACTTTCAGGTTAAATTTACAGGACAAACATATTCTTTCTTCTCAGGCATATTTTCTTCTCCCTAACGATATAGTGATTGTGGAGCCTTTGAAACAGAAAATATTCAACTTGAACCTGCCAACAATTTCATTTATTTTGACGACTGTCACATCGACAATTACAATGACATTGTTGCTGATTAATTATTTGAAATAAATAAAGAAATTGTTATGACGATATGGCGTTATGTTGTTATGTCGGAAAAAGATTAATTTCAGCAAATGAAATACTCATTTGAGAAGCTTGATGTTTGGCATGATTCAAGGGGATTAACGAAAATGATTTATAGTATCACTAAAGGATTTCCTGATGATGAGAAATTTGGCATTACAAATCAGATGAGAAGATCAGCAATTTCAGTTTCTTCCAATATCGTTGAGGGTTCTTATCGAGCTACCGGTAAAGACAAATCAAATTTCATGACGATGGCATATTCAAGTCTTATGGAATTATTGAATCAAACAATAGCATGCCTTGACCTAAATTATATTAATGAAAAACAGTACGAAGAAATAAGAAATCAGGTAGAAAAAGTTTCCAACAAACTTAGCGCCCTAACTAAATATTTCAAATCCCTTCAACATAACGCCATAACGCCATAACACTTCCCGCCATGGAACCCAATTATTACCCCAACAACTACAATCTCCCTGAAGACGACAATCTCGATATAAAGCGCTACATATCGTTGTTTATTAGCAATTGGTACTGGTTTGCTATTTCGCTTTTTATAGCGATGTCGATTGCATATTCGATAAACAGGTATTCACAAAGAATTTATAGCGTTTCATCAACATTGCTTATTAAGGATGATCAGATTGCTGGTGTAAAGAGCAATGTTGAAAGCGTGATCCCCGGTGGTGATATATTCAGGAGCCAGCAGAACCTGAAAAATGAAATGGGCATTCTGCGGTCATTTAGTTTAAACTATAGAGTCATGAAAGAACTTCAGGACTTCCATGTTGTTTATGTTAGTGTGGGCAGAAGAGGAATTGTAGAAAAGTTGATGTATAAATCGTGTCCGTTCAAGGTGATCTATGATTCACTTGAGCTTGAGCCGATAGGAACGGTGGTCAAAATAGAGATATTGCCGGATAATAAATACAGGATCAAACTTGACGATGGTCCTGACCTTAATCCCGTGAATTTTGGAGTGCGGTTTAAAGAATATGGATTTGATTTTACTATTGTGCCCAGAGAGTCAGGTCGTAATATATTTGATAAAAATAGTTCAAACAGGTACTATTTTTATTTTAATAATCCTGAAAATCTTGCCTATGAATACCGTGGTAAACTGTCGGTTGCTCCGATAGAAAAGGATGCATCAATTGTCTCTCTTTCGGTATCTGGTTTGGTTCCGGAACAGGAAGTTGATTACCTTAATGGTCTGATGAAAGTGTATATCAAGTATGGACTTGAAAACAAGAACGGGACTGCAGATTCGACAATTAAATTCATTGATAGGCAAATTAATATTATTTCTGATTCATTGAAAGATGCAGAGGGAAGGATGGAGAATTTCAGGAAGACAAACAGCTTTTTTGATGTAAGTAAGGAAGGGACACTTATCCAGGAAAAGCTTGAAAAACTGGAGAATGAGAAATCCGTTTTTGAACTACAACTTCAGTATTATAATTACCTAGCAGAGTACCTTATTGTTAAAAATATTAATGGAACAATTATTTCCCCCTCAGTAATGGGAGTAACCGACCAGGTACTTCTCAGACTGGTTAATGAGCTATCTGTTATAAAGGATGAAAAGGAAAAGCTCAATTTCAATCTCGAAATCAATCAACCTGCTCTTGAACTTATTGACAGACAGGCTGAAGAGACAATAAAAGCCTTAATGGAAAATGTCAGGAACGGCATAGCCGGCCTCAAACTTTCAATTGAGGAGTCGGATAGAAATATAGCAGCAGTTGACACATTGATTAACAGGTTGCCAACTACGGAAAAAAAATTCATCAACATCCAGCGAAAATTTCAACTTAATAATACTGTATATACTTATCTGCTTGAAAAACGTGCTGAGTCAGGTATAGCAAAGGCATCCAATTTACCAGATAACCGGATTATTGACTATGCTTCATCTGGCGGACCGATAAAACCAAAAACGAGATCTAACATCGTTATTGCATTTATGCTGGGATTGATATTGCCGATGATAGGAATAGCTCTTATAGATTATTTCAACGACAAGGTAATAGATAAAAGGGATGTCGAGAAAAAGACGAAAGTTCCGGTTATAGGATATATCAGTCACAGTGAAAGTAAAAGCGAGATTCCTGTTGTTGAAAAGCCTGGTTCATCTCTTGCGGAGTCATTCAGGTCGGTACGAACGTCTATAAAGTTTTTTATAAAAGATAATGAAAAACCTGTTATAGCTGTTTCTTCCACAATAAGTTCAGAGGGAAAAACATTCATCTCCATCAATATCGCAGCAATTACTGCCTTGCTTGGTAAAAGGGTTCTACTAATAGGACTCGATCTCAGAAAGCCCCGGATAAACAGAGTATTTGAATTTGAGAAAAGTCCTGGAATGAGTACCTACCTCAGTGGCAACTGCAAGTATGAAGAGGTTATTAAAGAAACCCAGATTAAAAACCTGTTTTACGCCCCTTCCGGTCCGATCCCTCCAAATCCGGCGGAACTTATCGCAACTGAAAATATGAGAATATTCCTGGAAAAAGCTAAAAATGATTTTGATTATGTAATAATTGATACTCCTCCTATAGCCATTGTTACGGATGCATTATTGCTTGCTCCTTATGTTGATCTTAATCTCTTTATTGTAAGGCAGAGATATTCATCGCGCAGCACAGTTGAAATGATAGATCAACTTTACAGACGAGGAGAACTCAAGAATTTGGCCATTATAATTAACGATATAAATCTCACAGGGTATTATGGTTACGGTATGAGGTACGGATATTACCTGGGTTATGGTTACTCATATGGGTATAATTATTATGGGAAAGGGTATTATGGGAAATATGGATATTCAGACAAAGCATCAGGATATTATACTGATGAAAAATAAGACAACACTGGATTTTATAATAAGGGAATTCAGAGGTAACATGAAATTTTACCTGGACTGAAATATGACAGATTGCTTTAGTGATACTACTTTCAACAAAGAATGGTATTAGAGAAAATCGAGTAATAGGGTAAAGCGAAATAATAATGCAGGTTATGACTTTACCTGTATTATCAGTTGATACAATCTAAAATAGTCGACCGACCACTAAATCCTTAAATTAATAATGAACCACCCCTTCATCTCCGTCATTTCTCCTGTGTATGGTTGCAAATCCTGTTTATATGAGTTATGTTTCCGGTTGAAAGAAACTCTTGAAAAAATTACTCAAGATTTTGAAATCATTCTGGTAAATGATGCAAGCCCTGACGGTGCATGGGAAACCATAATCGAATTGGCCCAAAAAGATTCCCGCGTAAAAGGCATTAACCTCTCCCGCAACTTTGGACAACACTATGCTATTACTGCAGGATTAGATTATTGTAAAGGTGAATGGGTGGTCGTAATGGATTGCGATTTACAGGATCAACCGGAAGAAATTTTAAAATTTTATTACAAAACAAAAGAAGGGTTTGATATAGTATTTGGGAAAAGGATTAAACGCAGGGATAATCTATATAAGCGTGTTACATCAATGTTTTTTTACAAGATTTTTGATTACTTCACAGAACAAAAAAGCGATCCATCTGTAGCAAACTTTGGTATATATAATAAAAAGGTAATTGAATATTATAAAAAAATGCAGGAGCAGTCAAGAACATTCCCATTGTTTATAAGGTGGTTAGGATTTAAATCTGAATTCATTGAGATTGAACATGCACCCAGGAAGGAAGGGGAATCGGCATACACTTTTCCCCGTTTATTCAATTTGGCTATTGATGCAATAATTTCACAATCTAATAAACCATTGAAACTATCGATAAAATTCGGTTTTTTATTATCATTAGGATCTTTCATTTATGGTGTATTTTTGATTATCAGATATTTTATATACAATGTACCTTTGGGTTGGACAAGTATAATGGTAGCGATTTTTTTTATCGGTGGATTATTATTTGCAAATCTGGGATTGCTAGGGTTATATATCGGTAAAATTTTTAATGAGGTTAAAAACAGGCCTTTATATGCCATAAAAGATATTATCAACATAAACTTTGAAGAAAATGGAAATTAGGACTATAGAATATTATTTACCCGAAAATGTCCTAAGTAATGAACTCTTGGCAAATGAATTTCCTGAATGGGATGCAGAAAAGATCAATGAAAAAATTGGGATCAATCAAAGACATGTGGTGGCAAATGATGAAACTGCATTAGATTTGGCTTTTTTTGCTTCGGAAAAAGTCCTGAAGAGTTTTGATAAGGATCTTATAGATTTTATCCTTTTGTGTACGCAAAGTCCGGACTATTATTTACCAACAAGTGCCTGTATTCTTCAAAACCGGCTTGATTTAAAAACCAACATCGGTGCTTTGGATTTTAATCTGGGTTGTTCCGGTTTTGTATATGGTCTGGCGCTTGCCAAGGGCCTGATTCAAACCAGAATTGCTACTAATGTCCTTTTAGTAACGGCTGAGACATATTCGAAACATATCCACCCTAAAGATAAAGCTAATAGAAGCATATTTGGTGATGGAGCAGCAGCTACAATAATTTCAGAGTCAGCAGTAAATAAGATATTTGAGTTTGAATTAGGTACCGACGGTAGCGGGATGAACAACTTAATTGTGCATAATGGAGCGTTCAGGAATAAATTTAACCCTTCTGCAAAAGAAACGATTGATGAATCAGGCAATCTGTCTAATAAAAATTATTTATATATGAACGGTCCTGAAATTTTCAACTTTACTATTGAAAATGTCCCTGCTTTAGTAAAGAAGGTACTGGAAAAAAATTCGCTTTCTTTGGAATCTATCGATTATGTTATTTTCCATCAGGCTAACAAATATATGCTTGATTATCTAAGGAAAAAAATAAAAATACCCATTGAAAAATTCTATCAAAATATGGAAAACACTGGTAATACCGTCTCTTCTACGATCCCCATTGCCTTAAAAGATTGTATTGAAAGAAATCTAGTAAAAAACGGAGATAAAATCTTGCTTGCTGGTTTCGGAGTTGGTTATTCATGGGGTGCAACAATAATACAAGTATAGAACGGATATGAAAAAAATAGATTTTATTAACGAATTAAAGGAACTTCTAGAAATTGAAGGCGAGTTATTAGAAACCACTCCTTTGCACCTTACTTCAATTTCTACATTAACAGTAATTGTTTTTTTGGACGAAAATTTCAATATGCGGGTTAAAGCAGTTGACCTTAAAAACGTTTCTACAATCAAGGATTTGATTAACCTTACAGGTTCTGAGCTTCTCATTTAATTATTACAATCATCAGTGACAAAACATCACATTTGTCGTTGAGTTGTAAAACTACTGATTTTATTAATTGGAATAATGAAATTTAACCCATTCTCTCTTCACGGAAAAACAATATTAATTACTGGTGCTTCTTCGGGCATAGGAAAGAAATGTGCAATTGAATGCAGTAAAATGGGTGCAACAATTGCTCTTGTTGCCCGGAATAAAAATAGACTAATTGAGACTATTGAACTTTTAGCTCCAGGGAATCATATTATTTGCCCGTTTGATGTTACTGATTATTCTAATATTGAAAGCCTTGTAAAACAAATAGTTTCAAAAACCGGATTAATAAGTGGTTTTATTCATAGTGCAGGTATTGAGATTACATTACCGTTGAATGTTACCAAACCGGCTCATTATCACGATCTCTTTAATACTAACGTAATCGCTGCATTTGAGTTTTCTAAAATTATCTCAAAACAAAAATATTATGTGGCTGATCAATTAAGTATAGTATTTATAGCCTCTATCATGAGCATTCTTGGAGAAGTTGCACATACTGCTTATTGCAGTAGTAAAGGAGCATTAATAGGGGGCACAAAATCCTTAGCGTTAGAACTTGCTACAAAAAAAATACGGGTAAATTCGATATCTCCTGCACAAATACTTGGCACACAGATTACTGAAAATATGCTTTTAAATTACTCAGAAAAAAATCAAATTGAAAAGTTAAATATGTATCCATTTGGTTATGGGAAAACAGAAGATGTTGCTTATGCTGCAATCTATCTTCTTTCTGATGCTGCCAGATGGGTTACTGGGACCAATTTAATTATTGATGGAGGATACAGTGCAAAATAACCGCAAGAATATAATACAAGAATATGGCGTTAAATTGAAACTACTTACAGCTAATGATCTTGAATTGGTACGTCGATGGCGTAACGATCCAAAAATCGTCAGGTTTATGGAATTTCGTGATTACATAACTGAAGAAATGCAAATTAAATGGTTTGAAAAAATCAGTAATAGACATCATTTTTTCTACATAGTCGAATTCGAAGATAAGGATATTGCTCTTGCTAACATTAAGAATGTTGATTTTGAACATAAGACAGGAGAGGGAGGACTTTTCATCTGGGATGATAATTATACTGATTCAATAATTTCATACAAAATCACTTATGCCTTGTACGATTTCGCTTTCGAAAACCTAGGTCTTTCCCAGATAGAATGCCACGTGTTACAAGATAATAAACGTGCCATTGATTATAATAAATCACTGGGATTTAAGCTACAACCAAATCAGGATATAATATTAAACCAACTTTATAAATTAACCAAAGACGATTATAACACCAAAAAAAACAGGTTTCTGAAGTATATTATTAATTCATAACATTATGTAAAATGAATAATTTCAGAATGCTATGATCAAATTTAATATTCAGTGACAATCCCCTTCAACAAGCCCTACTTAATAGGTAAAGAGCTCGATTACATTAAAGATGCGGTATCCCGAGGAAAAATTTCAGGTAACGGCTATTATACCAGGAAATGTCATGAGTTCTTTCAGGAAAGGTATGGTTTTAAAAAATGCCTACTGACAACCTCTTGCACTGATGCACTTGAAATGGCAGCGATACTCTGCAATATTCAACCAGGTGATGAGGTTATTGTTCCTTCATATACTTTTGTATCTACAGCTAATGCATTTGTGCTTAGGGGTGCAAAAATTGTTTTTGCTGATAGTCGCTCAGATCACCCAGGTATGGATGAAGACAAAATCGAAGAGTTAATAACTACCCGAACTAAAGTTATTGTACCTGTTCATTATGCTGGAATTGCTTGCAATATGGACAAAATTTTGGCTCTTGCTGATAAGTATAATCTATTTGTGGTGGAAGATGCAGCTCAAGCTATAGATTCATTTTACAATGGGAAACCAATAGGGGGTCTGGGCCATTTTGGTTGTTTTTCATTTCACGAAACAAAAAATATTCAATGTGGCGAAGGAGGAATGCTGGTCATAAATGATGAAAAATTCTTTAAACGGGCAGAGATTATCTGGGAAAAGGGAACCAACCGCTCAGCATTTTGGAGAGGAGAGGTTGACAAATATGGATGGACTGATATCGGTTCTTCTTTTTTGCCATCAGAAATAATTGCTTCATTTTTATATGCTCAGTTGGAAAACCTTGATGACATACAAACTAAAAGAAAAGAACTCTGGAATAAATATTATATGGAATTAAAAACCTTAAGAGATAGAAAAATTGAACTCCCAATATTGCCAAATTATGCAAGCAATAATGCACATATATTTTATTTGGTATGTAATAACCTGGAACAACGCTCAGATGTAATAAAGAATCTAAAAGCAAATGGTATTTTAGCTGTATTTCATTACCTCAGTCTGCATAAGAGTCCATTTTATCAAAGTAAACATGATGGTCGAGTGTTGCCCGAGTCGGACAGATATTCAGATTGCTTAGTGAGGTTCCCGCTGTTTTATGAATTGGGAGAAAAAGATTTAGAATTAATAATAATGATTTTAAAAAAGTATCTTGAAGAAAATTAGTTATAAAAAATTAGTTATACCTGCGATATTTCTGTTATTTTTTACATTCTATTTACTGATTGACAGGTTTGTAGAACAAGATTTTATTACTCATGCTTCTTTTGCCCGGCAAATGTTGACCGGAGAACGAACAAACTCAGGGGATTTTTTATTTTTTTGGTTAGTGAATATTTTTTCATTTTTTAGTACTGAAGTAACTCCTTCAGAAATTAGTCTGTGTTTTCTTATCGCAGCAGCAACAACGTTTCGTTACTATTTATCTCAAAAACACATCTATAATTTTTTAAATGAAGCATACAACAATGTTCGAATTTACTGGATATCTGTTTTTATTGCATTAAGTTTAATGTTTGTTTTTGTAATACCAATTCCAAGTTATTTTGTTCATCATGGGCAGTTTTACTATAAAAACTTTGTACCTAATATCTGGCACAATTCAACAACCATATTTTTATTTCCATTTGCTTTAATGCTTTTTGGACTTTCAAATGAGCAATTAAATGCTTTTAATTTAAAAAGGAATGTTTGGATGTTTGTTTTGATTTTTTTGAATGTTTTCATAAAGCCAAGCTATTTTTTTGTTTTTGCTTGTGTGTTTCCCATTTTTCTTTTTATTAAATACAGACTAAAGAAACAATTTTGGTATGGAATGTTGCCAGTAGTAATTGGGTTACTTTTGTTAGTATTGGAGTACTGGATTATATATAAAACACCAAATCCTGCTGATAAGGAAATCTCTTCTGTTGTTTTTCATCCATTCTATTTCTATACACTGCGCTCAGCTTTACTGTTTTTCCCAAGTTCTCTCTTCTTTTCACTGTTATTCCCGATTTGTTATGTATTACTGAATTTTACAAAATTGAAAAAAAATTTGCTGTTTTGGTTTACATTCAGCTCTTTTATAGTATCCGTATTGATTTTTTTATTAATAGCCGAATCAGGCCCAAGAGCTGGTGGAGGGAATTTTTATTGGCAAATAGTGATTTGTACCTGGTTATGCTTTTTTATTTCGTTGGCCTCTTTAATAAAAGATTTTAATCGCGAGGGATTAACAGGGAAGAATAAATTCTTATTTTCAGTTTATTCTCTTCACGTACTTATGGGGCTAATTTATTTTGTAAGATTTTTTGTGGTTGGTACTTTTTATTAATTATTATTGATGAATCTATTGTTTATAATGATAACTTTCAAAAAAGCATCTGAATTTAATCAGTTTTTCGATTTTTACACTATTATAAGAGAATCCTTAATAAATTAAATATGCCTATTAATGTTTTTGTTCCAAAGTTTCATACCGAAGAAATTCTAAATGAAATAAGAGAATGCCTGAATAAAGGTTGGACCGGAATGGGATTTAAAACAATAGAATTCGAAAACAAATGGAAAGAATATACTGGTTTACAATCTGCTCATTTTCTCAACTCTAACACTTCAGGATTACATCTGGCTGTTCATCAATTGAAAATGCAAAACAATTGGAATGAAGGTGATGAAATAATTACTTCCCCCATCACTTTTGTTTCCAGTAATCATGTTATACTGTATGAACGGCTCAAACCCATTTTTGCCGATGTCGATCAATATTTATGCCTCGATCCTGATGATATAGAACGGAAAATAACCCCAAGAACCAGAGCAGTTATGTATGTGGGTATGGGAGGAAATACAGGACAATATGGCAGAATCATTGAAATTTGTAAAAAACATAATCTGAAACTTATTCTTGATGCGGCTCATATGGCTGGTACAAAATTTCGAGGGAATCATGTGGGTCATGAAGCTGATGTTTCAATTTTTAGTTACCAGGCTGTAAAAAACCTCCCTACAGCAGATTCTGGAATGATCTGTTTCAACAATGAAGAATCAGACAAACTCGTTCGTCAGTTAAGTTGGCTTGGTATTTCTAAAGATACCTACCAAAGATTTAATAAAACTGAGGGAAGTTACAAATGGCAATATGATGTTCCCAATATAGGGTTTAAGTATCACGGCAATTCCATAGTTGCTTCAATAGCCCTGGTTCAACTAAAATACCTTGATGAGGATAATATATACCGTAACCAATTGGCCCATAATTACATTGAGCTTCTTCAAAAAAATACAAATGTAAAAATCGTACCTGTTGCTCCGGATTGTGTTTCTTCGCGTCATCTTTTTCAAGTGCTTGTCCCCAATCGTGATGAGGTTATTCAGATAATGTATGACAACAAAATTTACCCGGGAGTACATTATTTGGATAATACAGACTATCCAATGTATAACTATGCTAAAGGTACCTGCCCTAATGCCACATATTATTCGGAACACTTACTCAGCCTTCCTTTGCATCTAAATATTACCGAAACTGATCAGCAACAAATTGTTGAAGTATTATTGAAAGCCATAAAATAGAAAGATGGAGCAACTGAACAGTATGAAATGTATTTGAGTCGGAAGTCAGAAGACGGAAGTCGGAAGTTAAAAGAGACGACAAAGACTACATTCATCTTCGGACTTCGGACTTCAGACTTCAGACTTCCAACTGATTAGGTTCAAATGTATTATCCTAAAGTAATTGTTTTAACGCTCAACTACAACGGAAAGTCACTGTTAGACGATTGTATTACCTCTTATCTTGCCAACGACTATCCCAATTTTGAAATGGTAATGATTGATAATGGCTCGAATGATGGATCTGAAGAATATGTAAAAGCAACATACCCAATGGTTAACTGTATCCAAACAGGCAAAAATTTAGGCTATTCAGGAGGCTTCAAAGTGGGTTTAAAATATGCATTTGAAAATCGGAAGGCCGATTTTGCCTTAATTACCAACAACGATGTAAAGGTTGATTCCAAAGTGATTAGCGCCCTGGTTGAAGCAGCTTTAGAAGATCCTTTACGGGGATTTGTTACCGGCAAAGTTTATTATTTTGATCAACCCGATACATTGCAATCAGTCGGTAAATACGAACATCCTCTGCGTTGGAATGGCGACCATATTGGTGCAAGAGAAATTGACGAAGGCCAGTATAATGAACCTTCTGAGCGATTTTTTATTGATGACATTTTTACGCTGGTACGGCGAGATGTATATGAAAAGCTTGGAGGTTACGACACTACATATTTTCTTCAATGTGAAGAATACGACTGGCAGGCCAGGGCCAAAAAAGCTGGTTATAAGTTTTACTATACTCCCTCAGCAAAAATATGGCACAAAGAGAGCATGACTCTTGGTAAATGGTCGCCCCGGAAGGCTTACTATGATGCCCGTAACCCACTCATTGTAATTATGAGGTACAAGGAACCCGCTTTTTTCAAACGTTATTTTTGGTGGCACACAGGTTGTTTTGTATTTCTGGGTTCATGGAGTAACGCTAAACATTTGCGGTTTAAGAACGCCTTTAAACTATGGCTAGGTCTATTTTCAGCAATCAGGTGGGGGATCGTTAATAAAAAACTTTCCTGGAGACATTTTATCTAAAGTGAAGAATCCTGCAAATTAGAAAAAAGAAAATGGGATATATTGAGAATACAGGTCAGGATAAAAAAGTCTGGACAGATTCCTGGG
>JBEKDR010000046.1:0-27999 GCA_050014255.1 Bacteroidales bacterium
ATGTGATCACTGTAGTACTTACCTCGAACGAGGTATGTCAGAGTGGCGGTCCTGCTACTTCGAATGCAGTTACAATGACTGTCAATCCGATATTACCGGTAAGTGTTTCAATTACTGCTGATGCTAACCCTGTATGTTCAGGTACAACAGTAAACTTCACAGCCACACCAACCAATGGAGGGACAACGCCAGGTTACCAGTGGTATAATGGAGTGACACCAGTAGGTATAGATAGTCCAACGTATTCATATATCCCGACCAATGGTGATGTGATCACCGTAGTACTTACCTCAAATGAGGTATGTCAGAGTGGCGGTCCTGCTACTTCGAATGCAGTTACTATGACAGTTAATCCTTTACCTGCTGTTACCACAACACAGGTAAATGTAGCCTGCTTCGGTGGAACTACGGGAACAGCTACAGCTATAGCAACAGGTGGAACAGGAGTTTATACATATTCCTGGAATACCATACCTGTTCAGTCATCAGTAACTGCTGCCGGACTTGCCGCAGGTACGTATATTGTAACCATTATTGATGGCAACGGTTGCACTGCAACAGGCAGTGCTACAATTACTGAACCAGCAACAGCATTATCAGGAACTATTGCCTCTCTGACAAATGTTTCTGTTCCGGGAGGTACTGATGGCAGCGTTACAGTTGCCGGATCTGGCGGAACTTCACCATATCAATATAAAATCGGATCAGGAGTTTATCAGGTTTCTGGTACCTTTGGATCACTTTCGGCCGGATCTTATACTGTAACCGTACAGGATATTAACCTATGTACATTTGATATTGCCGTTACAATCACAGAACCTGCCGCTACATTATCGGGGAGTATTTCTTCACAAACCAATGTTGCATGTTTTGGTACATCAACCGGAAGTGTTACGATAACTGGTTCAGGTGGTGTTGCACCTTATGAATATAGTCTGAATTCCGGAACATATCAGACAGCCGGCACATTCGGATCATTGGCAGCCGGCACCTATACGGTAACAGTCAGAGATGCTGTTCTGAGTACATTTGATGTTAGTGTTACAATTACTCAACCTGCATCATCTGTCGCAGGCTCAATTACTTCTCAGACAAATGTTCTCTGTTTTGGAAGCAATACAGGGAGCGTGACTGTAGCAGGATCAGGTGGAACAGCACCATATCAGTATAAGCTGGGGGCAGGATCTTATCAGGCATCCGGAACCTTTGCTACTCTGACGGCTGGTTCATATACCGTGACTGTTCAGGATGCAAATCTTTGTACTTATGATGTTGCAGTCACTATCAGTCAGCCTCTGGCAGTATTATCTGGAAGTATTGCAAGTCAGACTAATGTTTCATGCTTCGGACTAACAAACGGGTCAGTGACTATAACAGGTTCCGGAGGAATTTCTCCGTATATGTACAGTTTGAACAGTGGAACATTCCAGGTTTCCGGAACATTTAATAATCTTGCCGGTGCGGCATATACAATAACTGTTCAGGATGCAAATTTATGTACAGCAAATGTTTCTGTCACAATAACTGAGCCTGCAGTGCTCTCACTTGCAAGTACCAAAGTGGATGTTTCATGTCCCGGTGACGCCGATGGTTCAATTACACTCACAATCACCGGTGGTATACAACCTTACAGTGTGATTTGGGCTGATGGTATACTTACTCAGGACCGTCAGGATATTCCTGGTGGAACATACAGTGTTGTTGTTACTGATAAAAATGGATGTGCTGCATCGTTGGATGTTATTGTAGGGATTACAGGTTCTGACAAGTGTATTGAAATACCTACTATTATAACACCAAATAATGATGGGGTTAATGATACCTGGCAGATCAAGAATATCGATCTATTCCCGAATGCTGAAGTCTTTGTTTTCACCAGGTGGGGTAAACTTGTATTCCATTCTAAAAACTTAGCTGCAAACCCATGGAATGGTACATTTGAAGGGACCCTCTTACCAACCGATTCATATCATTATGTTTTACATCTTAATGATGGATCTAAACCCAGATCGGGTGTGATAAGTATAATCAGATAATAATTACTATATTTCGAATATTATATGAGGTATCTAAGAAGCATATTGCCAGCAATCGTTCTCAGTTTTATTTTTGGAGTAACATTTGCACAGCAGGTTCCTATGTACAGCCAGTACATAATGAATGGATTCCTGATAAACCCATCATTTGCTGGCCGGGATGGTTATACTACTATTAATCTTACGGTTAGAGAGCAGTGGGTTGGGATGGCCGGCGCGCCAAGCACATATGCTGTAAGTTTTCAGACCCGAATTCTTAAAAACAGCTTCATATCAAAATCCACAGCAGTAAGGAAGAAAATTATTAAACCTACAAAAGGAGGCAAAGTAGGTCTGGGTGGATATGTCTTCAACGATAACAATGGTATTATGCATAGGACCGGATTTTCACTAGCTTACGCTTATCATATTTCAATGGGACGAACCGAAGGGATACCGAATGACCTTTCTTTTGGACTTGCGATGACCGCGTATCAATTTGCAGTTAATACTAATGGTGCGATTTTAACCAATCAGGATGATCCGTTACTGAATTCATATGACAGGTCGGTCTTTATTCCGGATTTCAGCTTTGGAGCAAGTTTCACAACTGCGCGGTACTATGTCGGATTTGCAATGACTAATTTATTAAGAGGTTCATTATTGCTTGGTGATACATCAAAAATCAAAACAGCACAGCTCGGCAATTATTACCTGACAGGCGGTATTAAATTTCCATTGACACCAGATTGGACTCTTGAACCATCTGCATTCATTAAAGCTTCAGACATGTTTTTTAAGTCGGTTCAGATGGATCTTACTGGAAGGGTTTATTATAAGGAAGACTACTGGATCGGAGTGTCATACAGAACCGGCGATGCTATAATAGGTATGGTGGGTTTGAAATATGACAGGTTTTATTTCGCTTATGCTGTCGACTTCACTTTGACTGATATTCGGACACAAAGTTATGGAACTCATGAACTTTCACTCGCTGTCAAATTTGGTGAGAGCGCCAGAAGATACCGCTGGATAAATGCGTATTGATGAATAAAAACAGAAAAAGAGGCTGATTTTATATCAGCTTCTTTTTTTTCAGGAAAATTTATGTCAAGAAGGATTTTTCCGGAAATTACAGCTGCGTTCTTGCTGCTTACTCTTTTCTTCAATAAAGGATATTCACAGGTTGGGAAATCTCAACCCGTCAGGATCATGTTTTATAATGTAGAAAACTTTTTTGATATCTATGATGATACTCTTACGGATGATAATGATTTCCTTCCGGGTGGTTTGATGAGATGGAATTTATACAGGTATAATAATAAAACAAATTTACTCTATAAAACCATTATTGCAGCGGGGGAGTGGGACCCTCCTGCAGTTATTGCTTTTTGTGAAATAGAAAATCGGAAAGTACTCGAAGATCTTATTTTTGGAACTTATTTATCGAAATTTGATTACGGGATAGTTCATGAGGAATCACCCGATCGAAGAGGCATAGACGTTTGCCTCATATACAGGAAAAAAATTGCCAGTATTATTTGTTACAAGTACTGGATCCCGGACGATATTAAACAAAAGGATTTTAACTCAAGAAGCATTCTTTATTCTAAACTTTTAATTGGCTCAGATACAATTCACCTTATTGTGAACCATTGGCCTTCGAGGAGAGGAGGAGTGCTGGCCGGCGAAAATTACAGGCTACAAATTGCCTCTATGGTAAGAGAAAAAGTCGATTCCATTGTTGATACGTCCACTTCGGGAGCACGAATAATTATTTTGGGAGACTTTAACTCTACTCCTGATGATCAGGCTATTAAATCACTTGTTATCTCAGATGATTCATGTAAATCCATGATAAACCTTTCTGAAAGGCTTGATAATGAAGGCCTTGGCACATATCGTTATATGGGGACATGGGAAATGATTGACCAGGTAATTGTATCAAAGAAGCTTATAAAATGCAGAGAAGGACTTTATACCGAACCAAATCTTTTAAAAATTTTTAAACCTGATTTTCTGTTGAAAAAAGATCCTAAATACCCTGGGTCAAGTCCGTTTTCAACCTATCGTGGATATAAGTACCAGGGAGGGTTTAGCGATCATCTGCCTGTACTGCTCGATCTTAGAGTCATTACCCCTGTTCAACCGGAGTAAGACCAAGTTGCATTCCTTTTTCCAGCATCAGTTTCCTGGCAGCCTCGTGTTCATTAGGTATTATTCCATCAAGTATAGCATCCCTGATAGCATTTTTAATAGCGCCAACCTCTTTGCCTGGTTTAATTCCGAAAGTCATGATAATTTCACTGCCGTCCACAGGAGGCTGAAAATTTCTTACGGCATCCTTCTCTTCAATCTCTTTAAGTTTAGTTCTTACAAGTTTAAAGTTTTCAAGATGTTTTGTCTTTTTAGCTTCATTCTTTGACGTTATGTCAGCTTCGCATAATATCATCAGATCGTCAATATCATCGCCAGCTTCAAATAGTAACCTTCTGATTGCTGAATCTGTCACCAGATCCTGTGATAATGCAATAGGCCTTAGATGTAGATCAATTATTTTTTGAACATATTTCATCTTATCATTCAGCGGAAGCTTTAGCTTTCTGAAAATATCCGGAACCATTTTAGACCCAATAAATTCGTGGCCATGAAATGACCAGCCTGTGTCAGGCAGGTATTTCTTTGTGGCAGGTTTGGCAATATCGTGAAGCAGAGCAGCCCATCTTAGCCATAGATTGTCAGTTTTCTTACTGATATTATCAAGAACTTTTATAGAGTGATGAAAATTGTCCTTATGTGCCTTCCCTTCCTTTGTTTCGATTCCTTTAAGATTATCAAGCTCGGAGAAAATTATTTTGAGCAAACCAGCTTTTTCAAGAAGGATGAAACCTTTGGAAGGATGAGGACACATTATTATTTTATTAAGTTCTGTCACAATCCTTTCAGCCGATACAATCTTTATGCGCTCGGCATTTTCTATAATTGAGTTAAATGTGTTTTCCTCAATTGTGAAATTAAGCTGGCTGGCAAATCTTATAGCTCTCATCATCCTTAAGGGATCATCGGAAAATGTCTTGCCTGGTTCCAGTGGTGTTCTGATTAGTTTCTTCTTAAGGTCATCTATGCCTCCAAAGGGATCTAATAACTCACCAAATGTCTCTTTGTTTAAGCTTATCGCCAGAGTGTTAATAGTGAAGTCCCTTCTTTTCTGATCATCTTCAAGTGTCCCGTCTTCAACAACTGGCTTCCTTGAATTTCTTGCATATGACTCCTTCCTCGCACCAACAAACTCAATCTCGTATTCCTGATTCCTGAACATGGCAGTCCCAAAGTTTTTGAAGACGCTGACTTTTATTCCGGGGTGTATCTTTTTTGCCGCTTTCCTGGCAATCTCAATGCCACTTCCAATAACAACAATATCAATATCCTTATCGGGATGGTCCCTTTTAAGAAGACAATCCCTTACCCAGCCTCCTATAACATATGCTTGCACATTTTCAGATGTAACTACAGATGAAAGTGTTTCAAAGATTTTGTCAACAAGACATATATTCATATATAGATATGACAATTTGTTTATTATTCATGACAAAGTTACAATTAATACTTAATTATTGGCCATTATTGAAATTTGCACTTTATTGGCATGAAGGTTGACCTAAATGTAAACAAACACGATTTCTTTATGTTTATTAAATAAAAAGGATATGATAGAGCATCTTACAAAAACAACATTTTTGAATAAGATATTCAATTATGAAAAGAACAAAGAATGGAAATTTGAAGGTGAAAAGCCATGCATAATTGATTTCTATGCTGATTGGTGTGGCCCATGCAAAGTTGTATCTCCTGTTCTGGAAGAGCTGGCGAAAGATTTTGATGGCAAGATTAACGTCTTCAAAGTAGATACTGAGGAAGAACAGGAACTTGCATCGGTTTTTGGAATTAGAAGCATCCCTTCATTTTTATTTGTTCCTGAAAAGGGTCAGCCGCAGATGGCAATGGGAGCGCTTCCTAAAGAAACCTTCGTTAAAGCATTCAGGGATGTACTTGGTGTAGAAAAATAATCATTTCATCAAATAATAATATAGTTTTGTTAAATAGTCAGGGAAAAGCGAAACTTTTTATTTCTCATGCTCGTTTAACAATTCAGAAGTTAGTCATTTTAGGTTTAAGAGTTTTTTTCATGGATTTAGGTTTAGGGTAGTAAAGCAGTAAATCAGGACTTCGGTCCTGATTTACTTTTATACGAGGTCCTTAAATATACTGTTAATCTCCTCCTCAGTAGACCTTAGTTTTTTCTGACATTCTTTAATCAGTTCAGAAGCGCGCCTTACTTCAACAGAAAGCTTATCAATATCCAGATCACCGCTTTCAATGTTATGCAGAATGTTCTCTATCTCAGCTACTGCATTATTAAACGAAAATTCTTTTTTTGCCATATTTTTAAGTATTTAGTTTCATAGTCCCTTAGTCCCTTAGTCCCTTAGTCCCTTAGTCCCTTACCCTTACTCCCCTTCACCCATTCTCCCATTCTTTCCTTCTCCCCTTCTCCCTTTTTTACCCACCACCTTGCTTCTCAGTGTTCCTTCATAGAGTTGCGTATCAATAAGATCATCTTTTTTTATCAGATCAAAGTTCTTCAGTATCCTGCCATCAATTGATGTAATTGAGAAACCTCTTTGAAGTATGTTTTCAGGATTCAGAAGTTGCAATTTATTAGCTAATCCATTCAATATTAAATTGTTTGCACTCAGGCAATTAATTGAATCGGTAATAAGTCTCTGACTGTTCCTCCTGAATGTCATATCTTTTCCGGAATAATAAGATTTTAATGCTGAAGAAAGTTTGGATCCCTGATTCGCGGGAATGAGACCTGCTCTAATAATTTTTTCCTTGCCAATATTTATTATTTCAATTATTTCAGCTGAAAGTTTATCTTTTACCACCGACATCATTATTCGTGCAAGGGGGAATAATTTATTTCCTGACAATTCAATCCTGTTTTTGTTCTTTTCAATAATAATCTTTGAAGCGGCAATTATCTCAGAGCTAATCTCAATAATATGATTTTCTGTTCCTGCTACAGAATCAATAATAAAATCAGCCACTGCGGTCGGCGTTTTTAGCGCCCTGTTGGCTACCATATCAGTAACAGATACATCCTTATCATGTCCAATGCCGGTAATTACAGGCAGTGGGAACTGAGTGACATAGTAGGCAATATTATAGCTGTCGAACCAGCTAAGGTCTGATTGTGAACCTCCTCCTCTTATTATTACAACCAGATCAAATAAATGGGATTTTAAGGCAATTTTATCAAGAGCGCTTATAACGCTCTGCTCGGTCTCTGTCCCCTGTAATGAAGCTTCAATCAATGCAGTATAAAATACATATCCAAAACTGTTGCTTTTAAGCTGGTTAATAAAATCTGAATATCCAGCTGCGTTTTTTGAGGAAATAACTGCAATTCTTTGAGGGATAGCCGGAAATGTGATCTCCTTATTCATCGAAAATACTCCTTCATGCTCAAGCTTTTTTATTACAAGCTGGCGCTTCATTGCCATTTCTCCAATCGTAAAAGCCGGATCTATATCTGATATAATAAGGCTTAACCCATATAGCTCGTGATAATCAACCTTTGTTTTTACAAGTATTTTGAGTCCTTCTCTGAGAGACTCTCCTGTAATATTTTCAAAAAATGCTTTGAGGAATCTGTAACGATTACTCCAGATTATTGCTTTTATGCGGGCCCTGACATTTTTCTCATCAGGATGTTTTTCAATGAGTTCAAGATAACAATGGCCCGCATTATTCTCTTTAAGCTCTGAAATTTCTGCCATTACCCAGTACACATCAGGCATAGCCAGGTACAAAGAATCTCTTATGATCAGCTGTAATTCGGTTAACGTAACTTTTTCAGTCATGATCAGTTATTTAATTTAATAATCTTCAAAACATTTATTTCTGATCCGTCTTTCACTCTCAACAAATATACACCTTGTTCCCTGTGCTGTAATTCCGTTATGATAATAGTTCTGCCTGCATAATCTGCAAAATCTTTTCTGAATATTAATTTCCCGGTCATGGAAATAATCTCGATCGTGACCGTTTCAGGGGGGTAGGGAAAAATAATTTCAAAAGTCCCTGTTGTCGGATTAGGGCTGGCTATAATTCCTTTATCGGGGATTTTTATATATAAATTTTGAAGTTCTGTTAATGCAAGAACAATATCGGGAATACCATAACCATAAAGTGAATCGGGATAGTTATACCTGTCGGCACTGGAATGGAGTACCTGAATAATGTCACTGTTTAAAGCGCGG
This sequence comes from Bacteroidales bacterium, assembly GCA_050014255.1. Classification (GTDB taxonomy): domain Bacteria; phylum Bacteroidota; class Bacteroidia; order Bacteroidales; family VadinHA17; genus LD21. Next base: position 8,342 of record JBEKDR010000046.1, read on the forward strand.
GGAACTGCCTGTAAAAGACAGGCTGACATTCCACTTAAGATCGGACATGAAAAGGAGGTACCGCTTGATCTGCCGACTGAATTATCGGATGTCTGAACGGGTACACTGACTCCCATAGCTACATTATCTGGTTTAATCCTGCCATCTGCGGAGGGTCCGGCTGAAGAAAAATCTGAAATAATATTATCGCCGTCTACAGCACCAACTGCCAAAACGCTGTCACCGTCTGAAGGAAAGATTATGTGTTTCCACTCCTTATCCCTTTCATTACCGGCACTGTTTATAATGAGAATCCCTTTTGAGGTTGCAATTTCCGCTGCCTTTGTTACAAATGCTGTTTTCCCGTCAAGATCTGAAATTTTGTAATTAAGGGTGGAATCATCAAAATTGAAGTATCCGAGTGAAGAAGAAATTATATCAGCCCCTGAACTATCTGCAAACTCAGCACCCGCGGCCCAAAAATCCTCTTCGCAGGGGAACTCAGACTCTACATCTTCGGTTTTAAGAAGCAGGAAGTCAGCTCCTGGAGCCGTTCCTTCAATCTGACCGGGTATTTTCCCTGCCATAACGGATAGAACGGCTGTACCGTGTGGACTGGAATTATAAACTGATTCATTTTTTTTCACAAAATCATACGTCGTCTTAATTCCATTCCTCGACCGCAAACTATTTAATGAGGATATATTGTCAGCATTTATAAAACCTCCGTCAAGTATTGCGATAAGAATATTCTTTCCATCATATCCGGAATCGTGTATAAGAGAACCGTTAATCATTGTAATGGGTCTGTCATATGCAGGAAGATCAGCCTGAATTATCTGAAAATTAAGTTTGTCACTGTAGATGTTCTTTTTACCGGGAGTTTTAACAGCTTTTACATCGCTTACAAATGGCAAACTAAGAAGTGTCTTTGTATCAAATGCAGATTGTGATTTGAAAAGGGCAGTGTTCATCCATTTTGAAGTTGTATGAAGCTTCAAACCTAAGAGAGATATTTGGTTCAGGTAACCCTCATAAACAGGAAGATCCCTGAAATCGGGTACCTGAATTCCTGCTTTTTGTCTTCTGGCAAGCGCTCTGGAGGAAAGCAGATTGGAGGCTGAATATTTGTCTGCGACATTATCCCCTTTATCTCTCAGATAGATCCTGTAAAAATAGGAATAGACTGGTTCTTGTCCATGCGCATAAGACATAATGCATAGAAGCAAAAGAGTAGTGACTATTTTGACTCTATTCCGGACCGAAAGATTGAAAGACTTCATTATTGTACGACTCCTGTTTTTTCAGGGTCGGAAATTTTACCCTTGTTCCTTTCAAGAGAGTCTAAAAAGTCTGATTCATCAATATCCATCTGACGATATTTTGTGACTCCTTCCAGGTATTCTAATTTGTATTTAACAGTACTGTCATTATTATAAACTATCCAGAGGCCATCCCTTGAATCATTTTTATATTGTCCGGAAAATTCGATACTGCCGTTTGGAAACAACACTTCAAACTTGCCATTAATTTTACCGTTCAGATAATTTGATCTCAGACAGACTGCTCCGGAGGGATAATATTGGGTCCACTCTCCCTGTTTTATATCGTTTAAATACGTGAGCTTTTCTGCTATTGTACTATCAGGATAGAATTTAACTGACATCCCGTTTTTGAGGTTTTTTGAATAATATTCTTCCGAGATCAGATAACCATCGGTAAATGCAGAATAGAATTGCCATTTGCCCTCTTTCATCTGGTCAATATAGGTTCCTTTAGAGGAGATCTTTCCATTCGGATGGTAAATAGTTGCAATTGCCTTTCTGCCATCATCACTGTAAATAAGAACGGATCTTAACGACTGGTCCTCAAAATATCTTTTGAACTCACCAACAGGATGATCGTCTTTAAAATAGCCATCGTACATGGTAGCTTCGTTAGGATATTTTTTAATCCAGTGCCCCTGTTTTCTTCCCTGTTGGTCGGTTATATTAAGATGCGATTCAGTCTGACATACGGCGTTGACTGAAATAATTAAAACAGAGGCTGTTATAAATAATTTAAGATTCATATAATGGAAACGCAAAACTTTAAACAAAAGTACAAAAAACGCAAGTGATTTGTATCAGCAAAATATATGTCTTTCAAATTTCTTTTTTCAGTTTTCCCTTTGTAATACTTTGATTTTTACTTTGTGATCCTTTGTGGTTAAATGAATTAGCTTTTACCACAAAGGTGCACTAAGGTTTTCACTAAGGTTCACAAAGGTTTTTTGAAGATGGATATCTACATAAAAAAAAGAGGTTGAAAATTTTCCAACCTCTTATCATAAAGTATTTTAGAATTTATTTTACTTCTTCAAAATCAACATCGGTTACCTCTTCATTCCCCGATTTGGTATTATTGCCGGATGGCTGTTCAGCATTGGGTTGAGATGTCGATTGTCCTGTATTCTGAGCTGTTTTGTACATCTCTTCCGAAGCTACCTGCCAAACTGAATTTAATTCTGCAAGAGCTTTATCGATCGCATCCACGTCCTGGGACTTGTGTGCTTCCTTAAGTTTGGCTAGGGCGCTTTCAATTGCAGGTTTCTTATCAGCAGGAAGTTTATCGCCAAATTCTCTAAGTTGTTTTTCTGTTGTAAATATCATGCTGTCAGCAGTATTTATCTTATCTACTTTTGCTTTGGCCTTGTTGTCAGCTTCAGCATTGGCTTTAGCTTCTTCTCTCATCCTCCTTATTTCATCATCATTCAATCCTGAAGAGGCTTCTATCCTGATTCTCTGTTCTTTACCTGTGCCTCTATCCTTGGCTGTAACGTGTAAAATCCCGTTTGCATCGATATCAAAACTTACTTCAATCTGAGGAACGCCTCTTGGAGCAGGTGGCAGACCATCGAGATGGAAACGGCCAATAGTTTTATTTCCGGCTGCCATTGGTCTTTCACCCTGAAGAACATGAATCTCTACAGATGGCTGGCTATCAGCAGCAGTTGTAAAAACCTCAGTTTTCTTGGTAGGAATAGTAGTATTTGATTCAATCAGCCTTGTCATTACTCCACCCATCGTTTCGATACCAAGTGACAATGGAGTAACATCAAGCAGAAGAACATCTTTAACTTCTCCCGTAAGTACTCCGCCCTGAATTGCAGCTCCAACAGCTACAACTTCATCGGGATTGACACCTTTGGAAGGTACACGCCCAAAGAATTTTTCAACAAGCTGCTGAATTGCAGGTATACGTGTAGAACCTCCAACAAGAAGGACTTCATTTATGTCTGATACTGACAGACCTGAATCTTTCAGAGCGATCTTACAAGGTTCAATACAAGCCTGTATGAGTTTGTCACAAATCTTTTCAAGATTGGCCCTTGTGAGAGTTTTTACAAGATGTTTCGGAATGCCATTAACAGGCATAATGTATGGAAGATTAATTTCCGTTGTTGTCGAACTTGAAAGTTCAATTTTTGCTTTTTCGGCTGCCTCTTTCAATCTCTGTAATGCCATCGGATCCTTTCTCAGATCAACACCTTCTTCCTTCAGAAACTCGTCGGCCATCCAATCAATGATAAGATGATCAAAATCGTCACCTCCGAGATGAGTATCTCCATTTGTTGATTTGACTTCAAAAACACCGTCTCCAAGTTCAAGAATTGAGATATCGAAGGTTCCACCACCAAGGTCAAATACAGCTATTTTAAGATCCTGTGACTTCTTGTCAAGGCCATAAGCCAGTGAAGCAGCTGTAGGCTCATTAATTATCCTTTTAACATTCAATCCTGCTATTTCACCGGCCTCTTTTGTTGCCTGGCGCTGTGAATCGCTGAAATATGCAGGAACTGTTATGACTGCATCAGTAACTTCCTGTCCGAGATAATCTTCTGCAGTCTTTTTCATCTTCTGAAGGATCATTGCAGAGATCTCCTGGGGAGAGTACATACGGTCATCAATTTTCACCCTTGGAGTATTGTTATCACCCTTAACAACAGTATATGAAACCCTTTTAATCTCTTTTGTAACTTTTTCATAAGGCTCGCCCATAAATCTCTTGATCGAGAAAACAGTCTTCTTCGAGTTAGTGATAGCCTGACGTTTAGCAGGATCTCCGACTTTACGTTCTCCATTTTCTACAAATGCAACTATTGAAGGAGTCGTTCTCTTTCCCTCGCTGTTGGGGATTACAACAGGTTCATTACCTTCCATTACGGCAACACAAGAATTTGTTGTTCCCAGATCAATTCCAATTATTTTTCCCATTTTATAATAATTTTAAAAATTTCATTTTGTTTTTGTAAAAGAACCCCGGTTTACCTGAGTATGTTTCATCGTACCTTTCAAAAAAATAATACTATGATGAATGAGCAATGATTATGCCATTAAGGTTTTTTGCTTTTTTTATGACAAAACGACAGAATATCTGATTGAATCTGCCAAAATAAAAAGATGATATCATGAAGATGTATCATCCAATTCAAATCTGTAACTTTGCCTTCATAAATTAACACATTTATTATTATGTCAATACATAAATCTGTCAGAAGGGTCACTACTCATGTTTTAAATGAGATGAAGCTGAAAGGAGAAAAAATTGCCATGCTGACAGCTTATGATTATTCCATGGCAAAAATCCTCGATGAAGCAGAAATAGATGTGATTCTGGTTGGTGATTCTGCATCGAATGTAATGGCAGGTTTCGATACGACACTTCCCATTACGCTCGACAATATGATTTATCATGCAGCTTCAGTTGTAAGAGCTGTAAAGAGGGCTCTTGTTGTCGTTGATCTGCCATTCGGTACATATCAGGGCAATTCAAAGGAAGCACTGGTTTCATCAATCAGGATCATGAAAGAGACCGGCGCCCATGCTGTAAAGCTTGAAGGTGGATTGCAGGTTATTGAATCAGTAGAAAGGATCCTGTCAGCAGGAATTCCAGTCATGGGGCATCTTGGTCTGACGCCACAGGCTATTCATAAATTCGGGACTTATGTTGTAAGGGCAAAAGAAGAAGAGGAAGCTAGGAGATTGATGGAGGATGCCAGGTTACTCGAACAGACAGGCTGTTTTGCCATAGTGCTTGAAAAAATTCCGGCTAAGCTCGCGGAAGAAGTAACAAATAGCCTGAAAATACCTTTAATTGGAATTGGTGCAGGAGGAAAGACTGACGGACAGGTACTCGTTTTGCATGATATGCTGGGTATTACTCAGGAATTCTCTCCACGCTTTCTCCGGAGGTATCACAACCTTTATGCTGAGATAAAGAGCGCCGTTCAGACTTATATTACTGATGTGAGATCGCAGGAGTTTCCTAACGAAAAGGAGCAATATTAACGATATCTGAAATGGCAGAAGTACTATATGAAGACAACCATATCATAGCTGTTTATAAAAGATCTTCTGACCTGGCTCAGGGCGATAAAACAGGGGATGTCTCTCTGGATACAGAAATAAAAAAATACATTGCAGAGAAGTACAAAAAACCTGGAGAGGTTTTCCTCGGAGTGGTTCACAGGCTCGATCGACCGGTAAGTGGCGTTATGCTTTTTGCACGTACATCCAAAGCACTCTCCAGACTAAATGAGATGTTCAAAACGAAGCAGGTAAAAAAGATTTACCTGGCAATCGTCAAAGAACGACCTCCTGAAGATGAAGCTACAATAACCCATTTTCTTAAAAAGAATGAAGCCCAAAATAAGACTTATGTATTTGATAATGAAGTAAAAGGATCAAAAGTAGCAAGCCTGACATATAGACTTAAAGGGAGATCAGAAAAATACTATCTCCTTGAAATAGAGCTTCATTCTGGCAGGCACCACCAGATAAGAGCTCAGCTTGCGAAAATAGGATGCCCGATCAAAGGTGACCTGAAATATGGCTTTCCACGATCTAATGACGATGGCGGAATAAGCCTTTTTGCACGTCGGCTGGAGTTTATTCATCCGGTCAAAAAGGAGCCAGTTACAATTATTGCCCATTTCCCCGAGGGAGATATCTGGTCGGTTTTTATGGATTCAATTGCATAAAAAATTGAGCCTGAATCCCTGCCTTATTTAATGCCAGCTTTACCTTTGATTTTCTACACCTTATCCCTGGGCTTGGCCTAATCATTCATTTAATAACAGTGTTTTGCATTTAATTTTTGGTTAAGAAGAGTTAATGAAAAGTTAAATACTTCTTTATTAACGACTTTATGATTTATTTTTGTAGTATGAATAAGAAGAAATTTACCGGTCTGATCTTCATGATGCTGCTATCCATTATTGGCATTATATGGGTTCAGATCGTGTGGATAAGGAATGCTGTTGGCATCCAAAATGAAGGTTTTAATAATGCAGCTCGGCAGAGTCTTATCAATGCAGCCAGTACTATCGAATCTTCACGGAAGATGAACTTTTTTAATAACTTCATGCCTGCGGACCCGTTTTCTTACAATGATACATCCTCTGATGTTATGGGCTATCTGAGTATCGGAGGTTATTCTTCAGCCCCGGGAAATAAATTCAGGATCAATATTACGAACCAGTCAATAACAGGAGGTTTTGACACTGGTAAAGTTACGACAGTAAACAAATCTTATACCATCACAAATGATACTACAATGGTTCCTGATTCTGTTACTTATGTGATTTCATCTCCGGATAAATCAGGTAAGATAAACATGGTCAGAAAAGGTGAGAATGTGAATACAAGTTCAAGAGCAGTATATATTAAACAAAATGAATTTCTCAATTGGGTTAAAAAGAGATCAAGTGAGTTTCAGAACATGAGTGACCAGATGATAAATGAGATTTACCAGTGGGAAAAAACTCTCGAACTCGATAGCAGGGAGATTGATTATACTCTCAGGCAGACCCTGGCGTATAGTGGGATACAAACACCTTATGAATTTGCGGTTATAAAAAATGGTATTGTCCAGGATGGGACATTTAAGAAATCTCAAAAAAGCGATTTCCTGAAAAGTAAGTATATGGTCAGATTGTTTCCCGACAACATTATAAGACAGGATCTTATTCTTTCAGTGATTTTTCCTGAACGGACAAATTATGTACTTGGATCTATGATATGGATACTGGGCGGTTCTATGCTGTTCTCGCTTTTCATACTGGCAACATTTGCATTGAGCCTCTATTTTATCATAAGGCAGAAAAAAATCTCGGAGATGAAATCGGATTTTATAAATAATATGACCCATGAGTTTAAGACTCCGATTGCCACAATTTCTCTTGCAGCTGATACTATAACAAATTCTAAAGTCATTAATGATGAGACTAGTATCAGACATTTCATCAGTATGATCAAGAAAGAGAACAGCAGGATGAATAAAAAGGTGGAAACGATACTACAGATTGCATCGCTCGATAAAAAAGAGATAGAATTCAAGTACGAAAATGTATCTTTGCATACTATTATTGAACACGCTCTTGAAACAATTGAAATTCAGGTGCATCAACGAAAGGGGAAGATCAATCTTAACATGAATGCTGAAGAACCTTTTATATATGGTGACAGCGAACATCTCACCAATCTTGTAAACAACCTTCTGGATAATGCAATAAAATATTCATCTGATTTACCTGAAATTACTATCACAACCAGTAATTGTGAAAAAGGTATAATTTTGTCAGTTGAAGATAAAGGCATTGGTATGACCAAAGCAGTTCAAAGTAAAATATTTGAGCGTTTTTACCGTCAAAGTTCGGGTAACGTGCATGATGTCAAGGGATTCGGACTTGGTTTAAATTATGCGCGGTCTATAATTGAAGCCCATAAGGGCACTATAAGCGTTTTCAGTGAACCGGGAAAAGGAAGCCGGTTCGAAATATTTTTACCATTTAACTGGGAGAATTAAAAATGAGCAACAAACCCGTTAAGATTTTTCTTGTTGAAGATGATTTAAGTTTTGGATCAGTTCTTAAATCATACCTTGAAATTAACGACTACACCGTTGAGTGGGTAGATGATGGAAAATATGCAATTGATCATTTCAGGAAAGGGGTCTTTAATGTCTGTATACTCGACATTATGTTGCCACATGTAGATGGATTTACCATAGCGAATGAGATAAGACAGATTAATAATGAAATACCAATAATTTTCCTTACTGCAAAAAAGCTGAAAGAGGATGTCCTTAAAGGTTATGGAGTAGGAGGAGATGATTATGTGACCAAGCCATTTGATACAGATATACTTCTTGCAAAAATACGGGCGATAATCTTAAGACGAGATTTTCAGGCCGGAACAAAAGATTTCTATGAGATCGGAAAGTTTGTTTTTAACTCAAAGTTAAGGACATTGACAATTGGTAACGATGAAAAGAAATTGTCTCCAAAGGAGGCTCAGTTGCTGGAATTGCTGGCTGTTAATCCGAATACATTGATCAGCAGGGAGATGGCTCTTAAAAAGATATGGGGTTCTGATGATTATTTTACAGCCAGAAGCATGGATGTTTACATCACAAAACTCAGAAAGTTTTTATCGGATGATCCTGATCTGAATATTAAAAATATCCATGGAGCCGGTTTCCAGCTGATTGTCAGGGAAGTTTGATCTTCAGATTCTTCCTGTTGAATTGTAAAGGAAGAAGACTGCCTATTCCATCAATAATCAGAGTTTTATTTTTCCCCGAGAGAATTATTTTTATCTTATTTCCGGTTCTTAATTCCTCCTCGGCAATTACCTGCCGGCAGCTTCCGCAAGGAGAAGGAAAATCATCAGTTAATCCCTCTTCTGTCAAAGAGACAATAGCCAAAGCAATTGGTTTATCTTTAGGGTGATTAGATATAGAATTGGAAAGGGCACTCCTCTCTGCACATATCCCGGAAGGAAATGCAGCATTTTCAATATTTGCTCCACTGACTATTATTCCACTTGCAAGCCTGACTGATGCTCCGACTTTGAATTTTGAGTAGGGCGCATATGCAGTAGAGGCCGCTTTTCTTGCAGCAATGATTAGTTCCATATCATTGGGCTCAAGTTCTTCAGTTTTTTCGTACTCTATATATGAAAATGCTATATTGTTCGTTTTAATCATAATGCTCTTAGTCGGTCTAGAATATAAAGGTAGTAAAAAGAAGTTTGGAGCAACTAAAGTTTGGAATACTTAGAGTTAATAATTCTTATAACTTTAGACACTCTAGTCACTTTAGTCACTTTTCTTTTTATTGTCATAAATTTATTTAAATGCGAAATAGCCTTTTTCTTGTTCTTAATTTGATTTTATTATCGTATCTGTATTCATGCAAAGCTTATAAGCCGTTAATCACAACTTCAACACCTGATCAATCAGTTCAGAATTATGTAAACTCATTTAAAGACATTGCTGTAGCAGAGATGAAGAGAACAGGTATCCCGGCAAGCATAACGCTTGCCCAGGGTATAATTGAATCTGATTGTGGGCACAGTACTCTTGCAAGCGAAGCAAATAATCACTTTGGAATCAAATGTCATGATGACTGGACAGGAGCTACCATGCGACATAATGATAACAAAAGAAATGAGTGTTTCCGAAAATACAGCAGAGCTGAAGAGTCTTTTTATGACCATTCCGATTTTCTGAAATCTGTACCACGATATAATTTTCTTTTCAATTTAAATTCCACTGATTACAAAGCGTGGGCTCATGGATTAAAGAAGGCTGGCTATGCAACCAATCCTGATTATGCAAATATGCTTATCAGAACAATTGAAGAAAACAACCTGTGGTATTTTGATCGCGGAAATATTGCAGCAGGCCAACCTCCACGTACGAACGATACTATAAAAGAGACTGTTACGACTTATTCGCAGGATAGTGCCGGAAAAGCCGAGAAATTCTCGAATGGAAACACGGCAGTTTTTGCCCGTGCCCAGAGAGTGATGGAGAATAACAGGATACAATATATTATCGTCAGGGATGGAGATACAAAAGATAAACTTGAAAACGAGTTTCAATTACTGAGATGGGAACTGCCTAAATATAACGAACTTAAAGATGATTTTCAACTCATCCCAGGACAAATACTTTATCTTCAGCCCAAAAGGGATAAGGCTGAAGCCGGGAAAGAGTATTATAATGCGGTGGAGGGAGATACAATGTATCTTATTTCCCAGCGATACGGTATTAAACTAAAGCGACTTTATGAGATGAACAGGATGGCTGAGGGCACAGAACCTGAAGCAGGGAAAAAAATCTGGCTGAGAAGTATTAAGCCGGTTGAATTACCGCAACAGTAAAGTCTTTTATTCTAAATCCTCTGAGGAATTCGACGGTATTCATCCGGGTCTTGCCTCCGAGCTGCAAACTTGCAATATTTAGAAATCCATCCTTACAGCTGATTCTCATATATTGTTTTCCATCGGAAAATATTGTTCCCGGTTTGAAAGCATGTTTTTCAATTTCCGGCTGGCTTTCGAATATTTTAAATGAAATAGTTGTTGAATCACTTTTGAACCAGGACCTTGCACAAGGATAAGGTGCGAGCCCCCTGACTAAGTTGTGAATTTTAACCGGGTCACTGCTCCAGTCAATAATACAGTCATTAGGATGAATCTTAGGGGCAAGTTTCGGTGGCCCTGCATTATTTATAAGTTTTGTCTGAGGCAATGCTCGTATATTGTTTTCAGAAATATCAGCGACTGTTCTGATTACAAGTCTGGCTCCAAGTTTCATTAATCTATCGTGAAGATCACCGGCATTTTCAAAAGGGAAAATCTGTACTTCTTCCCTTAAAAGGATATTTCCTGTATCTATTTTTTCATCGATGAAAAATGTAGTGACTCCGGTGGTTGTCTCTCCATTAATAATGGCCCGATTTATAGGTGCTGCACCACGATAGTCAGGAAGTAGTGATGCATGAAGATTAATTGTACCAAGAGGTGGCATTTTCCACACTTCTTCAGGGAGCATACGAAAAGCTACAACAATAAAAAGATCGGCATTTAGATTTTTCAGAGAGCTTATAAATACCGTATCCTTAAGATTCAAAGGCTGCAAGATACAGGGGAGATTGCTGAATTCGGCAAATACCTTAACTGCTGATTTTGTCATCTTCCTCCCTCTTCCGGAAGGTTTGTCAGGAGATGTTACTACACCTACTACATTAATTCCATTCATTATCAATGAACCAAGTGTAGCCACTGCAAACTCAGGAGTCCCCATAAATACTATCCTGAGATTTTTCATAAATGGTTTATTATCATACAAATATAATAATAAATTTTAATCCTTGGTAATATGTTTATAACATGTAAGATTATGTCCCATTTTGTTTGCCTTGGTTTCAAGATAAAACTGATTGTGAGGATTCGATTCGATTATCAGAGGTATTGTTTCAACTATTTTTATCCCGTAACCTTCTAATCCTGCTCTTTTTACGGGATTATTTGAAATAAGCCTGACTTTCCCCAGTCCGAGTTCCCGCATGATACTTGCGCCTACACCATAGTCTCTCTCATCTTCACCAAATCCAAGTTTCAGATTTGCCTGCACTGTGTCCATCCCTTCATCCTGAAGCCTGTAAGCTTTTATCTTGTTTAGCAGACCTATTCCTCTTCCTTCCTGGCTAAGATAAATGACTACACCTTTTCCTTCAGCTTCAACCATTGACATTGCCTTCTTTAACTGAGGTCCGCAGTCACATCGCATAGAGCCAAAAATATCACCGGTGAAGCACGATGAATGAAGTCTGACAAGGACCGGCTCTTCTTTTGTCCAATTGCCTTTTACAAGAGCTGCATGTTCAATTCCGTTGCTGGTCTGCCGGAAAGGAATAAATTCGAAATCTCCGTTTTCTGTTGGAAGTTTAACCCTGTCGCCCTTCTCAATAATTGAATCTCTTGCCAGAGTATACGTAATTAGATCCTTGATAGCAATTATTTTAATATCAAATTTTTCTCTGAGCTTAACCAGATCTTTTAGTCTTGCCATCGAGCCATCATCATTCATAATTTCTACCAGGGCGCCTCCGGGGCGGAGACCGGCAAACCGTGTCAGATCTACCACTGCTTCGGTGTGTCCGGCCCTTCTAAGAACTCCTTTCGATTTTGCCTTTAAAGGAAAGATATGTCCGGGTCTTCCAAGATCGGCAGGTTTTGTTGAGGGATCAACGAGAGCTTTGATTGTAAGAGCACGGTCTTTAGCAGATATTCCAGTTGATGTTTCTTTGTTCAGCAAATCTACAGAAACGGTGAACTGTGTCTCATGAAGTGATGTATTATTACCAACCATCAGATTCAGATCAAGTTCTTCGCATCTCTCTTCAGGCAGAGGAGCACAGATAAGTCCACGGCCATGTTTAGCCATAAAATTGACTATTTCAGGCGTTATTAGTTCAGCAGAACAGATAAAATCACCTTCATTCTCGCGATCTTCATCATCAACAACAATCAGAAGCTTTCCAAGCTTTATATCCTCAATTGCCTCTTCGATAGTATTCAGAACAATATCATTCATTATCATTATTTTTTAATCCTCGGCGGAATTTCTTCCTGGATCAATTATAAATATCCTGTATAAAAAATCCTTAATTTTTTTAAAGAACATCAGATAAGTTTCAATGTTCAAAATAACAGAATCAGTCGTAGCTTTATATGTAAGAAAAATACCTATTGGCAATAAAATATATGAAGCTGCCCACATCCCGGCAAATGTACCAACAGCATCTTCCTCAACAAGTTTCTGGCCGGAAATTGAGATAACATAATAGATAACGAAGAAAAATATAGAAATGACTGCCGGAGTTCCTAACCCCCCTTTCCTTATGATCGCACCCAGTGGAGCGCCGATAAAGAAGAAAACAAGACAGGCGAAAGACATTGTAAGCTTCTTGTTCCATTCTACTTCATATCTCTTTATAGCCTTGATCTCATAGTGCTGCGATTCATTTTTTTCAACCAGGACAGTGTTACCTTCTTTAAGATTCTCAATAGCTTTAGCCAGAACTGTCCTTTTTTCTGTTACTGTAAGCGAATCGAAAAGAGCTTTTGTATCAAAATGACTGATTCTGTATATAGTTTCAGGTTCTGAAGTCTGATCAGTCCTGGGATGCCTTAGGTTTCTCACAACATAAAGTTTTATATTCTTGAAATCTTTGAATTCACTATTAAGTTTTTCAGTATATTTTCTATTTAGAGAGTCAATAGTAAAGGTCAATTGTGAAATGTTTAACATAGCCGGACCAGATTTGAAAAGTCCTTCCTCGCTTCGCTGGAGATCGAATCCCGTAAGTGGTATCACTATACTCTGTTCTTTAAAATAGTCCTGCCTTGAAGGATATTTTCTTGCGGTTATACTGACATTTTTTTCTTCTAATTCATTATGACCATATCCGTGATAAAGCGTCATAATCAAACCTGTCTGGTCACTGGTTAATTTCATATAGCCGGAATCAGCCAATATCACAGCATAGTTGCCTCTTCTCTCACGATGATCGTAAATTATCAGATTGTCGAGCCGGTTTGTCACCGGGTCTTTTTTAGTTATTTTTATGCTGAAATCAGGTACTCCGTTATAAAAAGTGCCGGCCTGAATATTAATATCTGGTTTCTTACGTCGTATATCCCACAGAAGTGTCCGTGCCTTTTCAGTTGAATAAGGCAGGACGTTATTTGAGAAAAAGAAGGATACAATGGCAATGAATCCGATGAGAATAATTAATGGAAGCATGATCCGCTGAAGAGGTATTCCTGAAGATTTTAGCGCTGACAGCTCACTGAATTCTCCCATATTTCCAAATGTCATCAGAGAGGCCAAAAGAATTCCGAGAGGGAGAGCAGTAGGTACGAAAGTAAGTGAAAAATGGTAAAGTAGCTCGCTAAGTATTTTAAAATCAAGACCTTTTCCTGCCAGCTCATCGACATACATCCATAGGAACTGCAGTATGAGAATGATAAGGACTATAAAAAATGTGAATATTAATGGCCCTATAAATGATTTTAATAAAAATTTGTCAACCTTTTTCACTGACTGATTACATTTGAAGTGCAAAGCTACTCGATTTTTATCAAATATCGCTTTCAGAATTTGTTCAATTTTTGATTGCACTCAAAAGAATGGCATTAAGGCGCAAGGGCACAAAGGCTCAATGGTTAATAAAACCTTGGCAGGTGATAATAAATTATATTACTATTATACAAAAATCGAGTAGAGATAGTATTTATTTCAATGTGCTTCTCTTTGAGCTTTTGAATGGTCGATCAGTGTTGTCGTTGTTCCGTTATGCCGTTGCGACATTATATTCCTAATGCTCTTTTCAGATCATTGATCTGTGAATCCCATAAATAGATTGCATCTTCCTTTTCCTCTGCCTCTGCAAAATCAGTAATTATAAGAGCCAGTTCGTTGGTAAGTTCTTCCAGGTTTATCCGAAACTCAAAGAAATTTGATTCTTCATTTTCCATTCCTATCCATTCAAATCTGACCAGTTTATTCTCTTTCAGAGCAGAAAGCCGGGCCTTTGATTCGGAAGCGTTCCAGTAAAAGATAAAGATATCACCATCAACATTCACCTGGTCAGCAAACCATTCACCTAATCCCTCAGGTGTGCTGAGTCGTGAGAAGAGCACTTTCGGTGAGCAATTAAGATTATATTCCAATTCGAACTTTGATCTCATGATAAGGATTTGTTCTGACCTCTCTACTATTTCTGCAATATAGAAAAAATATTGAAACTAAAAAACCTTATTGCTAATTTGTAACAAACTGATTATATTTGCACCCGCAAAAAGGGCAGTTAAAAAATCATTTCCTGGCGAGATAGCTCAGTTGGTTAGAGCGCATGATTCATAATCATGAGGTCGGGGGATCATTCCCCCCTCTCGCTACAAAGTCAATGCATTTATAATATTTTGCTTGCCTTCAACCTGGCTCCCGCTGGGGAATAGCATTAAAAAAAGTAAACGAAAACTTAAAGCAGTATTTTACATGAAAAGTATAACGATACTTATAACATATTACAAGGAATTTCTATAATTTTAAACGGTGATTTATTTAGTTTTGTAAAATTTCTCATATGTGGAATATTGATTCATATGAAGAACAGATAAAAAGTTTTGAATGGCCCCTGGCTGAAAAAGAGTTAGAACACGTGAATGAAGATATAATAAATATTGGATGATACCTTTCAGGCGACAAAGCATATATTGACAATGAAGGATATTTTTGGTTTGTCGGTAGAGACGATGATGTCATTAATACTGGTGCGCATTAAAGCAGTCCTTTTAAAGTTGAATTGGCTCTCTTGTAGTATCCCGCTGTAGGTGAATCAGCAATAGTGGCCCGGAAGAATTAAAAATGGACACAGTAAAAGCCTTTATCACTTAGAAACCAGGATTTACTCCCAATTCAGATTTGGAACTTAAAATAATGAATTTCATCAGGAAAAAATTATCTTCGCTGGCTATGCCCAGGGGAATCGGATATATAGATAAACTTCCGGGAACCGGACGCAGGATGATAATGAGGAGACTGCTTCATGCAAAAGAATGGAGTGAGGAAATCGGTAAGATTTCAACTCTTGAAAATGATTAAGTTAATCTATCATAAATGGAAACTCATGTTTTAATATTAGTAGTATGGAAAAAATGAATTTGGAAGAAATGAAAGACCTTGTCTTAAATTATGTTATCAAAGAATATATGGAAGATGAGGACAAAGAAATAACCTGCGACACACCTTTGATTTCAAGCGGATATGTCGATTCTTTTTCAATGGTTTCTCTACTTGTTTTTATTGAGAATAAATTCAAAATAAAGATTCCGCCCAGCAAGGCAACACCTGATGCTTTCGACAGTGTCAATAAAATTGTTGCTCTTGTGAATCAATTTACAGAATAATTACTGATAGGTGGCTCTTCATATCGTGCCAAAACCCCGGGAATGTATATAAATGAGAAATCTGCTTGCATCACTGATATACTAATTTGAAATGGCAATTCTGTTTTTATTTAGTTTACGTCTGATTTAATTAATAGTTATGTTATTTAACTCATTAAACTTTGCGATCTTTTTGCCAATAGTGTTTATACTCTATTGGTTTGTAATAAATAAAAATCTTAAAACTCAAAATGCATTATTATTAATTGCCAGTTATTTTTTTTATGGATGGTGGGATTGGCGTTTCTTGTTTTTATTGGCATTGTTGTCTCTCACAAATTATTTGATAGGAATTGGGATAGAAAAAAATAAGACAAACAGGAAAGGAAAGATTTGGTTGATTTCAGGTTTGGTTGTCAATATTGGTGCTCTTGTAGTTTTCAAATATTATAACTTTTTTATTGACGGTTTTATTAATCTGATATCGCTGGTTGGATACGAATTGCCGAGATCGACCACAAAAATCATACTTCCGCTGGGGATAAGCTTTTATGTATTTTTATCATTAAGCTATATTATTGACGTATATAAGAAAAATCTTACAGCAAATAGAAATATTGTTGAGGTTTTGTTGGCACTGAGTTTTTTCCCTATAATACTTGCAGGACCCATTCAACGTCCAGTATTACTGCTCCCTCAAATTACTAAAAAGCGTGAATTTAATTATAGCCAGGCCGTCGATGGATTAAAGCAGATCCTGTGGGGGCTATTTGTAAAGGTTGTTATAGCTGATAATCTTGCAAAGTATGTAGATGATTTCTTCTTAAATTATTCCAACTATTCAGGTAGTACCCTATTTCTGGGAGCTGTTTTTTATACTTTTCAAATTTATGCAGACTTTTCAGGCTATTCTGATATGGCAATAGGTATAGCAAAGATATTTGGTTTCAGCTTAATGCGGAATTTCGCTTATCCATATTTGTCAAGGGATATAACCGAATTTTGGAAGAGGTGGCATATATCACTAACAACATGGTTTCGTGATTATGTATTCTTACCCTTATCATTTATTGTTTCATGGAGGATCAAAGGTGAAAAAACTCTTTTTATTAAGTCTGATCTTTTTATTTATATTGTAGCTAGTACCATAACCTGGTTCTTGACTGGTCTTTGGCATGGCGCCAACTATACATTTATTATCTGGGGATTGATTCATGGTTTTTTTCTAATTGTTTACCGTTTACAGAAAAATCCAAGAAAGAAATTGTTTAAAAGAATAGGAATTACCAATAATCATTCAGTCGTTGTTTTTTTTGAAACTATAATTACTCTATTCATTGTTATAATGGCATGGATATTTTTCAGAGCTGAGAACATTGGACATGCAATCAAATATCTTTCTGAAATTTTTTCTCCATCTCTTTTATCTGTACCAGATTTTCCGGAAAGGAGAAGAGCCTTAACTATAATCATTCTTCTAATTGGTTTTGTCTTTATCGAATGGTTTGGTAGAGAACACCAATACGCTATCTCTAATTTGGGGATTAAATGGGGAAGGCCATTTAGATATGCAATGTATTATGCAATTATCATTGCAATAATTTGGTTTGGTGGCAAACAACATCAATTCATTTATTTTCAGTTTTAATATGAAAAAATTTATTTTTAATATTATTATATTTATTCTGCCCGTTGTAATTTTTGCTTATTCAAGATCTTTGTATCTGCTATATTCGCACAAATACAAAAATACTGTTGCGGGTTCTGAAATTTATCACTCAGTTATTAAAAGTAAACAAAAAGGGAAAGCAAAAAAATTACTTATCGGGGACAGCGTTGGTTATTCATTATTTAGCAATACTACTTATAATGACACTATTAACTCTTTAGCTTGTAATAGAGCAATTAGTATGGTTGGGCATTTTATTTTATTATATAATTATCTTAATGCGGACAATAAGGTCGATACTGTTTATATGATTTTCACCCCTTTTTCTTTTATGAATAATTTAGATGAGGTATATACTTACCATTATTTTTTAAAACCATTTTATACTAAAGAGTATTTGCCTCTGTTTACAAAAACTGTAATCAGTCAGATACATAAAATACCCTATTATTATATTTGCAGAGAACCAAATATTTTAACTTCTAATTGGGCTCCGGATTTCAGATCAAAAGATGATATAGATTATACATTTCTATCACCTATTTCAGTGGAATATTTGTCAAAAATCAAAGAATTAAGTATTAAATATAATTTTAAACTAATTATTTTACCGACTCCAACCAGATTTAGTAATAAGATATCAATTGAAAAAATTAATAAAAATGAAATTGTTAAAACTGGTTTAGGGAATGAATTTAAAAATTATTTTGAAAATATTATTTACGTTAATGATACAAACTTTAGTGATAATGTTCATTTAAAAAATAAAAATATGTACACGGAATTAAATGAATATTATAAAAACAAACTAATGAAATAGTAGAGCACCGGAGGTAATAAGTAAGGTTTCGTGCAGCGTTATCCAAACATGAAGCTTTCCCTTATGGTAAATAAAATGTTTTTAATGATTTTCTTGGTTGTCTGACTCCATATGTTAGTGAATCCTGCATTATACAAACATAAAACTCAGTAGTTTTGAATGTTTGGCCATCTGAATTTCCGTATAAAGCTGTAATTGGTTCGCATTAATAAGAGATGCAAGTGATTCTGAATTGAAGAAACATATCAGCTTCCTTGATTCAAAGGGAATATCTGCAAAGGTTTTTAAATTATAAAATTGAACCCGAATTCATCGAAAAACATTGCTATTTTTTAAAGTGTTTTTGTTGACAATTGTAAAAATTGTTAATTGAATAAATACAGCCTCTAATGGACGATTTGGCTGAGTTGGTCAAATAAAAACCTGATTTCTTTTTATTATATTTATCTTAGCTTTTCAAGACCGTTTTTTGAAGAGAGTCTTGACATTTTTTCATTATTCGTTATCTTCTTCTATTAGACGATTAAGAGATTTGTTGAGGAGTGAGTTTTTGCTATTGACAGAAGAAGGATTTTATTTTTATTTGTCGGTTCATCACAATGTGACTGACGGGGCGGAAGCATATTTAGAAATAGAGTTTTTTTTAATCTGAGTCTGATTTAATATGTTTTGGGATTAGAGTTTTAAAATATTCATTAAATTGTAAAAGCAAATTAAGTAATATTTATTTTTTGGATATTTCAGCGTACATTTAATTTATTTATGCATGTTCAAAAAAGTAATAAATGATTTCCAATAAAATATAAGTTATTACATACGAAATGAAAGATTCTTTTCATACGAAAATTAAAAATATCAATGAATTTGGACTGACCAGAATATTGCTTTTGGTTAGTCTTTTTTTACTGATGTCAATTAAGGGATTAGCACAACCATTGACTGTAAATCCAACTGCTACTCCTAACCCAGTATGCGCAGGTGCTATTGTACAACTGAATGCAGGAGCAAGCGGTGGTTCAGGTTCCTACACCTATACATGGACTTCGATTCCTCCTGGATTTACATCAACTATTATTAACCCAACAGATAATCCTGCGGTCACTACAACTTATTATGTAGCTGTTTTTGACGGTATTAATACTGTTGACGGACAAGTTACAGTAACAGTAACAGATCCTGCAGCGCCAACAGGTTCGTCTCCACAGTCATTCTGTTCAGTAACAAGCCCTACGTTGGCAAGCATAGTAATAACAGGAACTTTGATTAAATGGTATGCCGCATCAAGCGGAGGAAGTGCCTTGCCAAATACTACGCCATTGGTAACAGGAACCACTTATTATGCAAGCCAGACGATAAGTGGTTGCGAAAGTGACACACGACTGGCTGTGGCAGTAACAGTAAC